>VSBZ01000083.1:0-16496 GCA_047459215.1 Micromonosporaceae bacterium
GTGTGGGGGTGGTGGTCGGGGACGGTCGCCCGGTGGGGGTGTGCGCCGGTGGCGTGGATGGTCCGGCCAGGTCGAGGGCGTGGGCGCCGCCGATGACCAGGGCGGCCACGGCGGTGGCGGCGGTCAGGACGGTGGCGGTGCGACGGACGCGCAGCTGCCGGGTGGCCCGGGCGCGCAGGTCGGCGGCGGGTGGCGGGACGGTGTGGGCGGCGAAGGTGTCGGCCAGGCTGCGCAGGGCACGCTCGACCCGGTGCAGGTCGTTGCGGTCACTCATCGCCGCTCACCTCCGCCAGCTGCTCTCCGAGGTGGGCAGCGAGCGCGGCGCGGCCCCGGTGGAGCCAGGACTTGACCGTGCCTTCGGCTGCGCCGAGGATGCGGGCCACCTCGGCGACCGGCTGGTCGGCCAGGTGGTGCAGCACCACCGCCTGCCGCTGGGCCGGCGGCAGGGTGCGCAAAGCGGCCACCAACGCGACGTGGTCAGGTTCCAGGGCGGGGATGTGCGCTGGTTGGTGGTGTCGGCGGGCGTAGCGCCGCGCGACCGCCAGCCGCCGCCAGCGGGAGGAGGCCAGGTGGGTCACCACCTTGCGGACCCAGGCCAGCGGGTCGTCGTACGACTCGATGCGGCTCCACCGCTGCCAGGCCCGGCAGAACGCCTCCTGGCAGAGGTCCTGCGCGTCCTGCACGTCACCGGTCAGGGCGTACGCCATCGCCAGCACCCGGCCGTAGTGGGCCTGGTAGAGCTGGTCGAAGTCGGCGGCGCGGTCCGACGGTCGCGACCCGCTCCGCGGAGCGGGCACGCCGTCGCGTACGGGGGCCACGAACCTCTACACCCTTTCCCCCCGTGACCGGTTGCACCCGACCCAACCGATCCCACCTGCACCCGGCCACCGCGGTCTCTCGGCCGTCGCCGCACCGGCGCTCGGCCGGGACGGTCGGGTTCAGGGTCCCGTGCGACCGGCGTGCCGTCAAGGCGGAGATCCGGGCCGCTGCCGGCGGAACCCGCTGCACACCACGGTTCCATCTGGACGGACCGGTCGGGGCGGCCCGCCGTCGGTGGCGGCAGCCCCACCTCGGGTCACACCGGACGCGGCACCCGGTCGGGCCTCGGCGCGGGCGCGTCGTACCGCGGCTCGGTTCAGGAAGCCGCCGCGCGGGGCGGGTCGTCCGCGAACAGCTTCCGCCGGTGCGCGCGCCACTCCTCGACCAGCTCGGGCATCTTGCGGCGGAAGAAGGCGCAGAACTCCTGCGTCTCGCGCATCCTCCGGCCGCCGGGCGTGTCGGGGCCGAGCAGCTGTACGCCCTCGGCGGCGATCCGCTCGAACGGCTCGATCATCCGTTGCTGCTGGGAGGCGATCGTGCCCCAGACGTCGGGGTCGTAGATGCGGTACGTGTCCACCCGGGCACCGGGTTCGCGTTCCCGGCCGAGCAGCCCCATCTGGACCAGGGTGCGGACCGCGACGGAGATCGCCGCCGGGCTGACCTGCAGGCCGGCCGCGAGCTCCGCCGCCGTGTACCGCTCGGCGTCGTCGGCGAGCACGTACGCGAACACCCGGGCCGGCATCCGGGGGAGGCCGACGTCGGTCAGCTGCAGCGCCAGCCGCTCGACGTACCGCAGCAGCACCTGGCGGTCCCGCTCACGCGGGCCCGCGCCGTCCTCGCCTGCTGCCACGGTCATCCCCTCCTCGCGGACGAGTATAGGTGCTTTTGCGATCTCCTGACGCTTCACAAATCTGTGAAGCATGTGATAGCGTGCCGCGCATGCCCGCGGTGATCGAAACCCGCCAGTTGGTCAAGACATTCGGCTCCACCCGGGCGCTCGACGGCCTCGACCTGCGGGTCGAGGCGGGCGAGGTGCACGGGTTCCTCGGCCCGAACGGCGCCGGCAAGTCGACGACCATCCGGGTGCTGCTGGGCCTGCTGCGCGCCGACTCCGGCCACGCCACGGTCCTGGGTGGCCATCCCTGGCGCGACGCGGTGTCACTGCACCGGCGGCTGGCCTACGTCCCCGGGGACGTCGAGCTGTGGCCCAACCTCACCGGCGGGGAGGCGATCGACCTCCTCGGCCGCCTGCGCGGTGGGCTGAACCGGCGCCGGCGTGACGAGCTGATCGAGCGCTTCGACCTCGACCCGACCAAGAAGGGCCGGACCTACTCCAAGGGCAACCGCCAGAAGGTGGCGATCGTGGCGGCCCTCGCCTCCGACGCGGAGCTGCTGCTGCTCGACGAGCCCACGGCGGGGCTGGACCCGTTGATGGAGGTCGTGTTCCAGGGCGTCATCAGGGAGCTGAAGGCCGAAGGCCGCACCGTGCTGCTGTCCAGCCACATCCTCGCCCAGGTGGAGAAGCTGGCGGACACGATCAGCATCATCCGCAAGGGACGGATCGTGGAGTCCGGGAGCCTGGTCGAGATGCGCCACCTCACCCGGACCACCATCGAGGCGGTGACCGCCCGGCCGGTCACGGGGCTGGACCAGCTTCCGGGCCTGCACGAGGTGGAGGTGAGCGACTCCCGGGTGCGGTTCGCCGTCGACGGCCAGCACCTCGACGCCGCCGTCCGGCATCTGACGGGGTTCGGGATCCAGAGCCTGACCAGCCATCCGCCCACGCTCGAGGAGCTCATGCTCCGTCACTACGGCGACGAGCTGGCCGCGGCCGGCACCAGGGAGCGGTCATGACGGCGACCACGGCGGCCCCTGCCGCGCCGGCCCGGCCCGCGCGCCGCGCCGCCGGCCATGGCACCCTCACGGGCACCGGCACCCTGGTCCGCTTCGCCCTCCGGCGGGATCGCGTCAAGCTGCCGGCGTGGCTGCTCGTGCTGACCGTGCTGGTCTTCTACTACGCCGCGGCCCTGCCGGAGGTGCTCGGCGACAACGTGCAGGCGTTCGGGCGGTTCATGGTGGGTCCGGTCGGCGCCCTGCTGGGCGGGCCGGGCTACGGCAGCGACGCCGTCACCGTCGAGATCGCGATCGTCGGCGTCTACGGGCTGTACTTCCTGATCGCGGCGGCGCTGATGAACATCCTCCTGGTGGCCAGGCACACCCGGGTGGAGGAGCAGACCGGCCGCAGCGAGCTGGTACGCGCCAGCGTGGTCGGGCGGCACGCCCCGCTCACCGCCGCCCTGGTCGTGGCCCTGGGCGCCAACGTGCTGCTGGCGCTGCTCATCGGCGCCGCGATGGCGGTCAACTTCCCGGACCCGGGGCAGGGGTTCCTGTTCGGCGCCAGCGTGGGTGCGGTCGGCCTGGTGTTCGCCGGTGTCGCCGCGGTGACGGTGCAGGTCTCCGAGTACTCCCGGGCCGCGTCCGGGATCGCCGGTGCCGTGCTCGGCGCCGCCTACGTCGTCCGGGCGGCCGGCGACATGCTCGAGGCGCACGGCAGCCCGCTGTCGTGGTTCTCGCCGCTGGCGTGGTCGCAGCAGACCCGGCCGTACGTGGACGGCCGCTGGTGGCCGCTGCTGCTGTCGGTCGGATTCGCGGCCGGGGCCGCGGCGGTCGGCTACGCGCTGTCGACCCGCCGGGACGTCGGTGCGGGACTGGTCGCGGCGCGCCGGGGTCGGGCGGCCGCGGCGGCGTGGCTGGGGTCACCGCTGGCGTACGCGTTCCGCCTCCACTGCGCGAGCCTCCTGTGGTGGGCCGCCGCCCTGGTCGTGGCCGGCGTGGCGTACGGCGCGCTCACCAGGCCCATCGTGGACGCGTTCGCGGGTACCGGCACGAACGCGATGATCGAGGTCCTCGGCGGCGACCCGTCCCAGCTCCTGGACGGCTACCTCGGCGTGATCGCGCTGGTCGACGCGTTGCTGGTCAGCGTCTTCGCGGTGCTCGGCGTGCACGCCGTACGCGCCGAGGAGTCGCGCGGCCGGGCGGAGCCCGTGCTGGCGACCGCGGTCAGCCGCTGGGCCTGGCTGGGCGGCCACCTCGCGGTGCTGGCGGCCGGGGCGGTCGGCCTGCTGCTGACCGTCGGCGTCGCCATGGGCGCGGCGTCCGCCGCGTCGGTCGGCGAGGCCCGGTACGTGGCGGACCTGGTGGTGGCGCACCTGGCGTACGCGCCGGCGGTGCTGGTGCTGCTCGGGGTCGCCGCGCTGCTCGCCGGGGTCGCGCCGCGGGCGGTCGGCCTGACGTGGGCGGTGTTCACCTACAGCGCATTCGTCGGCTTCTTCGGTCCGCTCATGGGACCGCCGCAGTGGGTCTACAACCTGTCGCCGTACGAGCACGTCGCCCGCGTGCCCCTGGAAGACCTCAGCTGGCCGCCGTTGCTGGCGCTCACCGCGCTCGCGGCGGGGCTGGTCGCGGTTGGGCTGGCCGGGTTCCGGCGACGGGACCTCGAGACCGCCTGAGCCGTCCTCGCCGGTCCCCGCCGGGCGGTCAGTCGGTCAGGTCCGCCACCACCGCGAAGTGGTCCGACGGCCACACCCCGGCCACCGGCGCGGTGCCGGCCAGCCGCACGCCGCTGACCCGGCCCCGGCCGGACCGGGGCGGCCCGACCAGGATGTGGTCGATGCGCGCGTCGAACAGCGCGACCTCGGTGAGGTAGGGATTGCGGTGGCGGTCCCACGTGAACCCCGGGTCGCCCGGTTCGGCGAACCGCCACGCGTCGACCAGGGTGAGCCCCGGTACCGCGGGTGCGGTCAGGATGCCGCACAGCAGCCGCAGCTCGTCTGAGTCCGCCTCGGCGTTGAAGTCGCCGGTCACCACCGGTGGGTAGGCGCAGCCGTCGGCGTGCCGGGCCACGAACCCGGCCAGCACCCGGACCTGCGCGACCCGCTCGGCCGAGGCGTCGTGGCGGTGTGTCAGGTGGGTGGTGAAGAACGGCAGGGGCCCGGCCGGGGCGTCGATCCGCGCGTGCAGCGCCACCCTGGGCTGCTCGCCGTCCGCGACCGGCAACGGCTGCCGGGCGTCGGAGATGATGGGCCACCGCGACAGCACCGCGTTGCCGATCCGGATGTCGGCCCCGTGCTCGGCCTGGTGGCGGGCGGAGACCGGCAGCGGCGCCCAGCACCAGTGCATCCCCAGCCGGTCCGCGAGCTCGGCCGCCTGGTTGGCGTCGGCGCCGCCCCACACCTCCTGCAGGCCGCACACGTCGGGCGCCAGCTCCGACAGGACCGACGCGATCGCCGGGCCGCGTTCCCGCCACGGCCCGTGACGCCACCAGAGGTTCCAGGTCACGACCCGCATGGCCCCACCCGATCGCCGGACCCGTGCCCCCCGGCCCGGCGGTTGGCACCGGCCGGCCACGGCCGGCACGGTCCGGGCGGCCACCGGCGGCGAGTTCCGACCCGGCGATGGCGTCCCCGTGCGGTGTCCACGCCCACATTGTTCCGGACACCGGTGCACCGGTCTCCTCCCGGATACCGGCACCGGGTCCGCGGGCCGTCCGGTGTCGTCCACGGGTGCACGGTGGACGGCGCTCCGTCAGGTGTGGTCTCCCCGCACCTCGTGCCGCTCGGTGACCGTACCCGTACGGAGAGGCCATTCATGGCACGTTCGCGGCCGAATATCGACCGAACGGACCATGGTGATGGTCCGTTCGGTCGAATGTAGGCGGCTGACCGTACGGTGCCCCCTGGGGTAAGCTCACCGTCGGCTCCGTCTAGGAGGCGGCCCTCCCGGGTCGCCGACGGGCGCCGCCGCCGAATCGCCACCACGGCGAGCCGGGGACCCAGCACATTGGGGTGAATCCGCGGAAGCGGTAGGGAGTGGTCCATCCCGAACCCGTCAGCTAACCCGGTAGGCGGCTGAAGGAGGGACACGGGTCCGTGCTGAGAACGGCATCCCGCGGCCGCGGCTTGGCACTGCTGACCGCAGCCGTGGTCTCGATCCTGCTCATGACACCGGCGACCGCCGCCGCGCAGGACGGCGAGGAACACGCCGACGAGAACGACAAGTCACTGCGTGAGCAGCTCGACGAGGCGGCCACCGCCTACCAGGACGCGCGGGTGGAGCTCGAGAAGTCCGAGGCGCGTGAGCTCAAGATCGCCGTCCAGCTCGAGACGCTGGAAAAGGAACTGGAGAAGGTCGCCGAGCAGGCGCGGGTGGTGGCGGCCACCGCCTACCGGACCGGCGGCGTCGGTCCGGTCGCGGCCCTGCTCAACTCCACGTCGCCGGACTCGTTCCTGGAGCGGGCGGCCGCGGTCGACATGATCGCCAAGCACGAGCAGGAGATCCTGAAGAACCTCAAGCGTCTCCGCGCCGAGATCGAGGCCCAGCGGAAGGCCATCCAGATCGAGATCGAGGTGCAGGAGAAGGAGGTCGCCAAGCTCGAGGAGGCCAAGAAGAAGGCCGAGGCGGCGCTGCGTGCCGTCGGGGGTGGCTCCACCGGGGAGTTCGTGCCCTACGACGCCCCGGCGGCCAAGCCGGCGCCGCGCAACCCGGACGGGTCCTGGCCGGCCGAGTCCTGCACCGAGGACGACCCCACGACCGGGGGCTGCCTGACGCCACGCACGCTGCACGCGCTGAACGAGGCGCGGATCTTCGGCTTCGACCGGTACACCGCGTGCTACCGGGCGGGCACCTGGGGCGAGCATCCGCTCGGCCGGGCGTGTGACTTCTCCGTCTCGTACTCCGGCTTCGGCGGGGTCGCCTACGGCGAGGAGAAGGTGTACGGGGACAAGCTGGCGTCGTTCTTCGTCGCGAACGCCGACGCGCTCGGCGTCCAGTACGTCATCTGGTACCGGGAGATCTGGTTCCCCGGCACGGGCTGGCGGACGTACGGCAGCGCCGGCGGCGACCCCGCCAGCGACCACACCAACCACGTGCACGTCTCGATCCGCTGACCTGGCCGGCGGCCCACCGACCGGGTCAGCGGCGCCGGCCGTCCCCGCCCGGCCGGGCCGGGACGCTCCCGGCCGGCCGAGGCTCACGTGATGGCGGAGAAGCGCTGCACCTCCGGCGTCCGTCCGGCGACGATCAGCAGCGCGCCGCCGTACACCATGGTCTCCGGCCGCGCGTAGGTGAAGTCGGCCCCGGACATCTTGACGCCGACGACGGTGACGCCGTACTTCGTGCGCAACTTGCTCTCCGCCAGCGTCTTGCCGATCGCCTCGGCCGGGGCCCGGACCTTCGCGATGGCGTACCCGTCGTCGAACTCGATGAAGTCGAGCATGCGACCGGTCAGCAGGTGCGCCACCCGGTCGCCCATCGCGGCCTCCGGGTAGATGACGTGGTCGGCGCCGACCGCGTCCAGGATCTTGCCGTGCTTGGCGGAGATCGCCTTCGCCCAGATCTCCTGGACCCCGAGCTCGTTGAGGGCCAGCACGGTCAGGACGCTGGCCTCGATGTCGGTGCCGATGCCGACGATGGCGCGGCGGAAGTCGCCCACGCCCAGCTGGCGCAGCGCCTCCTCGTCGGTGGAGTCCGCCTGCACCACGTGTGCCAGCCGGTCGGAGAACCGCTGCACGACCTGCGGGTCGGCGTCGATGGCGAGCACGTCGTGACCCAGCCGCGTGAGCGAGAGGGCCACCTGGCTGCCGAACCGGCCCAGCCCGATCACCACGACGCTGTCACTCGTGGCCAGGTCGCCGGTCACCGCTGGCACGCTCCTCCGCGTCGAACGCTCCCACCTGACGAGGCTAGCCGACCAGCGGCCGCTCCTCCGGGTAGCGGTACAGCCGCTGGCGGGTGTTGAGCGCGATCGCGGTGGCGACCACCACCGGACCCAGCCGCCCGATGAACATCATCGCCGCCAGCACCAGCTGGGCGGGTACGGGTGCGTGCATGGTCACCCCGGTGGACAGCCCCACCGTGCCGAACGCCGAGATCACGTCGAACATGACGTGCTCGAAGGGGAAACCGTCGGTCAGTGCCACCACCAGCAGGACCGCGGCGGTGACGACCGCGACCGACAGCAGGGTGACGCTCAACGCCTGGCGCTGGGCCGCGCCGGCGATCCGCCGGCGGCCCACCACCACGTCCGGCTCGCCCCGGATCTCCGCCCAGATGACGAAGCCGAGCAGCAGGAACGTCGTGACCTTGATGCCGCCGGCGGTGGAGGCGCTGCCGCCGCCGATGAACATCAGCGCCAGGGTGACGGTGATCGACTCCTGCCGCATGTCCGCGAAGTCGACCGTGCTGAACCCGCCGGAGCGGGGCATCGCGCTGTTGAAGAGCGCCGCCAGCACCTTCTCGGGCACCGGCATCGGCCCGAACGTCCGCGGGTTCGTCCACTCGATCGCCAGGTACGCGACGACGCCCACCGCCAGGAGGACCGCGGACCCCACCAGGGTCAGCAGCAGGTGGACCGACCACCGGTGGCGCGAGCCGAACTGGCGACCCAGCTCGATCAGCGCCGGGAACCCCAGGCTGCCGGCGACCACGCCGGCCGCCAGCGGCACGCAGATCCACCAGTCCGCGCCGTAGCTGGCCAGCGAGTCGTCGAACCGGGAGAACCCGGCGTTGTTGAAGGCGGTCACGCTGTGGAACACGCCGTTCCACAGCGCCTCCGGCAGGCTCTGCCCGTACGACGACCACCAGCGCAGCGTGATCGGGACGGCGACCGCCACCTCGAAGCCGAGCTGGATGAGGGCCACACGCAGCAGCACGCCCCGGATGTTGGCCATGTTGAGGGTGCGCCCCTCGGCCGTCGCCAGCAGGCGGGTCCGGACCCCCAGGCGGCGGGCCACGAGTAGCCCGAGCAGGGTGGCCGCGGTCATGATCCCGTAGCCGCCGACGTGGGCCGACACCAGGATCACGGCGTGGCCCAGGTCGGACCAGAAGGTGGTGTCCACGACGGTCAGCCCGGTCACGCAGACCGCGGACACCGCGGTGAACAGCGCGACGACCAGCGGGGTCGTGCCGTCCGGGTCGGCGCGGGCGCCCGGCAGCAGGAGCAACAGGGTGGTGACCGCGATGGCGGCCAGGAACGCGATCGGGAGCAGGCGGGCGGGATGTTGCAGGGGACCGCGCACGCCCATCCTCCCGTCCGTCACGCTCGTGTTCCGTCATACCACCCGCGACCGCGCCACAGGTCAGGACCGGCCGTGCCGCGTGGCCGGCTCGGCGCGCCCACCCTCGGGCCGGCGCGGCGGGGCGGCGTTCCCGGCCGTCCCACGGCCCCGCCGGTCCCGTCCACGGCCCCGCCGATCCTGCCCTCCGCCCGTCCCGTCGGTCCCGGCGGTCCCCTCCGCCCGGCGCGTCGGCGGGTGCGCACGCGCGTTTCCCCTCGCCCACCCGGCCCGAGATGTCACGATGCGTCCAGGGAGCGGGCACAGGCGGAAGGTCGGTCCGCGGGACGTCCCCGGTCCGGGCGCCCGACCCGGCGACGCGGGGACGGGGCGGTCACGTGCGCCGGCTCGGCACCGACTACATTCGTAAGTAGTTGCTCCGGCAACTTCTTTCTTGGAGGAAGCTCGTATGGATCTCATCATCCTCATCGGCCGCATCCTGTTCGTCGCTCTCTTCCTCAGCTCCGGTGTGGGGCACCTCCGCAACGCCGAGGCGATGACGGGCTATGCGAAATCCCGCAACGTGCCGGCGGCCCGTGCCGCGGTCATCGTCAGCGGAGTGGTGCTCCTCGTGGGCGGGCTGAGCGTGCTGCTGGGGATCTGGCCGGACCTCGGCGCGCTGCTGCTGTTCCTGTTCCTCGTGCCGACGGCGTTCCTCATGCACGCGTTCTGGAAGGAGACCGACCAGCAGGCCCGGATGACGGAGCAGATCCAGTTCATGAAGGACCTCTCGCTCGCCGGGGCATCGCTCATGCTGGTCGGCCTGTTCTCGCAGGCCGAGCCCGGGCTGACGATCACCGGCCCGCTGTTCTGACGACTCGCCGCCCACCGGCGGAGTTCCGTGGCCATCGGGCCGGCGGCCGCACGCGGCCGCCGGCCCGATGGGCCGACGACGCCGCGACGGCGTGGGCGGACCGAGGGGCGGCGGCGCGGCGGTCAGGCGGACTTGCGGGACCTCGTGGACTTCGTCGCCCGCTTTTGCCCCTGCCCGGACGCCTTGCCGCCCTCGCCCTTGCCGCCCCGGCGGGAGCGCGCCGAGCTGATCGGCGTGGGTTCCACCGGCTCGCCCTCGTCCCCGCTCGTGGGGGTGGCCTCACCCCGCGCCGCACGGGCGCGCTCCACCGAGGCCCGCAGCGCCGCCATGAGGTCGACCGCCGGCGCCACCTCCTCCGGCGCGGCCGGCGCGGTCACCTCCCTGCCGGCCACCTTGGCGTCGATGACCTGCTGCAGCGCCTCGCGGTACTCGTCGGTGAACTCCTCCGGCTTGAAGTCGGCGGACATCGACTCGATGAGGGAGGCCGCCATCGCCAGCTCCGGCGGCCGCGCCTCGATCTTCTCGTCCAGGAACGCGAAGTCGGGCGTGCGGACCTCGTCCGGCCACAGCATGGTGTTGAGCACCAGCACCCCGTCGCGCACCCGCAGGGTGGCCAGCTGCTCCCGCTGCCGGAGGGCGATCTTCACGATCGCCACCCGGTCGCTGTCGCTGAGGGCGTCCCGGAGCAGCACGTACGGCTTGGTGGCCGTACCCTCCGGTTCCAGGTAGTAGGCCTTGTCGAACAGGATCGGGTCGATCTGGTCGGCGGGCACGAACTCCTGCACGTCGATCGCCCGGGAGGTGGACAGGGGCAGACCCTCGAAGTCCTCGTCGGTCAGCACCACCATCTCGCCGCCGCCGAGGTCGTACCCCTTGGCGATGTCGTCGTAGCTGACCTGTTCCCCGCAGACGGAGCACACCCGCTGGTACCGGATCCGGCCGGCGTCGGTGCGGTGCACCTGGTGGAACCGGATGCTCTTCTCCTCGGTGGCTGCATAGAGCTTGACCCCGATCGAGACCAGCCCGAACGAGACCGCTCCCTTCCAGATTGCCCGCATACGCCGCCTCCCTGTCCCACCAGCATGGCACAGTGAACCGGTGCGGACCTCGCCGATGCTGGCGGTCAGCGGCCCGCTTCCGACCGGTCCGGGTTGGGCGTACGAGTTCAAGTGGGACGGGGTACGGGCGGTGGCGGTGGTGCGGGAGGGGCGGCTGCGCCTGTACGCCAGGTCCGGTGCGGAGATCACCGCCGCCTACCCGGAGCTGGCCGACCTGGCCGGAGCGGTGCCGGACGCGGTGCTCGACGGCGAGATCGTCGTGCTGGACCGGGCCGGCGTGCCGTCGTTCGCCGCGCTGGCCGAGCGCATGCACGTCCGGGAACGCGGCCGTGCCGCCCGGCTCGCCGCCTCGACCCCGGTCACCTACGTGATCTTCGACCTGCTTGAGGTGCAGGGCGAGGACCTCACCGGCCGCCCGTACCGGCAGCGGCGCGACGCCCTCGAACGCCTGGTCCGGCCGGGTCCCCGGTGGCTGGTCTCCCCGCGGTTCGACGACGGCCAGGCCACGTTCGCGGCCGCCACCGAGCACTCCCTGGAGGGGGTGGTCGCCAAGCGGCTGGACTCGCGCTACCGCCCGGGAGTCCGCTCGCCCGACTGGATCAAGGTGAAGCTGGAGCAGACCGGCGACTTCGTGGTGGGTGGCTGGCGCCCGGGGCAGCGGCGGCTGGGCGCCCTGCTGGTCGGGACGCCGGCGCCCGGCGGCGGACTGACCTACCGGGGGCGCGTCGGTGGCGGCATCGGCGCGGCCGCGGAGCGCCAGCTGCTGGCGGCGCTGGCGCCCCTGCGGACCGACGCCTCGCCGTTCGTCACCCCGCTGGCGCGCGAGGACGCCCGGGACGCGGTGTGGGTGCGGCCGGAGCTGGTGGTGGAGGTACGGTACGGCCAGCGGACGCCGGACGGGCGGCTCCGGTTCCCCCGGTTCGTGCGGCTCCGGCCCGACAAGACCCCTCAGGAGTGCGCCGATGGCTGACCGGATCCGGGTCCGCGTGGACGGCCGGAGCCTGGAGCTGTCCAATCTAGACAAAGTGATGTACCCGGCGACCGGGTTCACCAAGGGCGAGGTCATCGACTACTACACCCGCGTGGCGCCGGTGCTGCTGCCGCACCTGCGCGACCGGGCGGTGACCCGCATCCGCTACCCCGACGGGGTGGGAGCGCCCTCGTTCTTCGAGAAGAACGCGCCGATGGGCACACCCCCGTGGGTGCGCCTGGAGACCCTGCCGGTGCCGGGGTCGGCGTCGGGGCGGGAGACGCTCGACTTCGTCGTCGTGGACGACCTGCCCACCCTGGTGTGGCTGGCCAACCTCGCCGCCCTGGAGCTGCACGTCCACCAGTGGCGGATCGGCGCGCCCGGACCGGACCTGCTGGTCGTGGACCTGGACCCGGGCCCCCCGGCGGGGCTGGCCGAGTGCGCCGAGGTGGCGCTGCTGCTGCGCGAGCGGCTCGCCGCCGACGGGCTGACCGCGCTGGCCAAGACCTCCGGCAAGAAAGGCATGCAGCTGTACTGCCCGCTCGCGGGCACCCAGCCGGCCGAGGTGGTGTCCGGGTACGCGCGGCGGATCGCCGAGGAGCTGGCGCGCCGGCACCCGCAGCGCATCACCGCGCAGATGGCCAAGCGGCTGCGGCCGGGCAAGGTCTTCATCGACTGGAGCCAGAACAACGCCGCCAAGACCACGGTGGCGCCGTACTCGCTGCGCGCCGAGCCGACCCCGTCGGTGTCGACGCCGCTGACCTGGGACGAGGTGGCCGCCGGGCCGCGGCGGTACGGGCCGGAGGAGGTGCTCGCGCGGGTCGCGGCGCACGGTGACCTGCTCGCGCCGCTGCGGGAGGGCGGACCGGAGGTCCCCACCTGACCGGCCGGCGCGCGGCCGCGCCTGTCCCGGAGGACCGCGCCTGTCCGGGAGGACGGGGTAGGCGCGCCTTCCGGGGCGGCGTGCGGGGCGTGCCTGGCGGCGGCAGGGCGTCGGCCCCAGGGCGAGGCGCGCCGGCCGGCGGTGCTCGTCGCTGACGGGCACCGGCCGCTGAGCCTGTCACTCCTCATCGGAGGGTGGAGGACCGCCGCCCGGTGCCCGGGTGGTGTCCGGTCCGGACCCCCGGGAGCCGGAGCGGTGTCGCCCGGGACTGCAGCACCACGACGGCGAGCCAGACGGCCACGAGCACGGCCACGATGACCAGTGCGACCGGACGCAGCTCGCCCAGGCCCGGGCCGTACCCGTGCCGGTGCCCGGCGTGGGCGAGGACGGCCGCCATCCCGGTCCCCGCCTACCCGAGGACGCCGACAAACGTCGTCGGGCCGCCACCGGGCAGCCCCAGCCGGGCCGGGACGGCGAGCCGGGCTCGGACCGGCGTGGTCGTCTCGGCCACCATGGCCGCGGTCAGCAACAGCATCGGCGTCAGGCTACCGGCACCGGCGGCGGACATCACAGCGCCGCGGGGCCTCGGCGGTGTCAGTCGGCGGCCAGCCGCGGCCCGAGGACGTCGTCGGCGTCCACGATGGTGTACCCGTAGCCCTGCTCGGCCAGGAACCGCTGCCGGTGCGCGGCGTACTCGGTGTCGATGGTGTCCCGGGCCACCACGGTGTAGAAGTGCGCCTGGCGGCCGTCCCGCTTGGGGCGCAGGATCCGGCCCAGCCGCTGGGCCTCCTCCTGCCGGGACCCGAACGTGCCCGACACCTGGATGGCGACCGCCGCCTCGGGCAGGTCGATGGAGAAGTTCCCCACCCGGGACAGCACCAGAGTGGACAGCTCGCCGGCGCGGAACGCGGCCAGCAGCCGCTCCCGCTCCCGGGTCGTGGTGGCGCCCTGCACGATCGGCGCGTCCAGGAGCTCGGCCACCTCGCGGAGCTGGTCGAGGTACGCGCCGATCACCAGCACCTGGTCGCCCCGGTGGCGGCGCACGAGCGCCTCCACCACCGGCAGCTTGGTCCGCGCGGTCGCGGCCAGCCGGTACCGGTCGTCCGGCTCGGCGGTCGCGTACGCCATGCGCTCGGCGTCGGTGAGTGTCACCCGGACCTCGGTGCACTCCACCGGCGCGATCCAGCCCTGCGCCTCGATGTCCCGCCACGGCGCGTCGTACCGCTTCGGTCCGATCAGGCTGAACACGTCGCCCTCCCGGCCGTCCTCCCGCACCAGCGTGGCGGTCAGGCCCAGCCGGCGGCGGGCCTGCAGGTCGGCGGTGAACCGGAAGATCGGCGCGGGCAGCAGGTGCACCTCGTCGTAGATGATCAGGCCCCAGTCGCGCGCGCCGAACAGGTCGAGGTGCGTGAACACGCCCTTGCGGCGGGTGGTGAGGATCTGGTACGTGGCGATGGTGACCGGGCGGATCTCCTTCCGCTCGCTGGAGTACTCGCCGATCTCGTCCTCGGTCAGGCTGGTCCGGGCGACCAGCTCGCGCTTCCACTGCCGGCCCGCGACCGTGTTGGTCACCAGGATCAGCGTGGTGGCCGAGGCGAGCGCCATCGCGGCCGCCCCGACCAGCGTCTTGCCGGCGCCGCACGGCAGCACGACGACGCCGGAGCCGCCGGCCCAGAAGGCGTCGGCGGCCTGCCGCTGGTACGGGCGCAGCGACCACCCGGTCTCGACCAGCGCGATCGGGTGCCGTTCCCCGTCGACGTAGCCGGCGAGGTCCTCGGCCGGCCAGCCGAGCTTCAGCAGCGCCTGCTTGAGCCGGCCCCGCTCGCTGGGGTGGACCACGACGGTTTCCTCGTCGATCCGGGCGCCGAGCATGCCCGCCAGCCGCTTGCTGCGGACCACCTCGGCCAGCACCGCCCGGTCGAGCCCTCGCAGCACCAGGCCGTGGGCGGGGTCGTTGACCAGCTGCAGCCGCCCGTACCGGTCCATGGTCTCGGCGACGTCCACCAGCAGGGCGTGCGGCACCGGGTAGCGGGAGTAGCGCAGCAGCGCGTCGACCACCTGCTCGGCGTCGTGCCCGGCCGCCCGGGCGTTCCACAGGCCCAGCGGCGTGAGCCGGTAGGTGTGGACGTGCTCGGGGGACCGTTCCAGCTCCGCGAACGGCGCGATCGCGGTGCGGCACGCCTCCGCGTCGGGGTGGTCCACCTCCAGCAGCAGGGTCCGGTCGGACTGCACGATCAGCGGGCCGCCGCCTGCCATGTCACCTCCCGTGCCCGCACGGGTGTCCGGTCGCTCACGTGACGTCGCGGCCGTGGTCGTCGTCGTACGGGCGTCGTGCCGGCCGCGATCTTCCAGTCTGACACGCCGGGGCCGCCGGCCGAGCGTGCCGCGACCGCCAGCGGTCACGGCCCCCGGCGCCTTGGCTGTGAGCCCGCTGTGAGCCGGCCGGCGGTCTGAGAGCCGGCTGTGGAGGCGGTCACGAACCGGCCACGACCGGCCCGGACCGGCAACCCCGGCCCGCCGGGCGACGTCCTAGGAGTGTGAGCCGTGCCGGTGCGGGCGCGTCCGGTCAGGCGACACGGGGGCGGGCGCGCCCGTGCCGGGGCCACCCTGACGGACCGGTGGGGTGGCGCCGACGGGCCGGTGGGGCCCGCGACGGGTCGGTGCGGCCCGGCCGGTCGGCACGGTGGCCCCGTGGGGTCGGCGTGCCGTGTACCGGCTGTTCCCGGTGACAGCGGTGCGGTGACGGTGCCGCGACGGGCCGTCGCGGTGAGGTCCCGGAGGCGAGGACCGCGGCGGCTACGGCGACCCCGTCGGTGCGAGCGTGGCGCCGGTGATGCGGTGCAGGGCCACGGTGTGCAGGGTGTCGGCGTTGACGCCGTGGGCGCGCAGGTACCCGGCGCCGATCGACACCGGCCGCAGCAGCCGGGAGGTGACCCGGCCGCGGGCGTCCACGTACCCGACCAGCACCGTGGCCCGCTCCCGGATCGCCCGCTGCAGGACCGCCATCGCCTCGGTGTGCGCCTGCGCGCTGACGGCCGACCCGGCACGGCCGTTCCCCGCGCCGGGGGTCAGACGGGCCAGCCGCGCCGCCTCGTCGCCCCGGCGGAGGTCCTCGACGATCCCCCGCAGCCGCGCGGTGGTCAGGCGTGCGGCGACGAACGGGTCGACCGGCGGGGACGTCGGGGTCCGCGCCGGCGCCCGGCGGCCGCGTGGCCGCACCAGCACCGCCGCCCCGCTGACGTCCTCCGGCACCGGTGCGTACCCCGCGTCCCGCAGGGCCGCCAGCAACCGCCCGCTGGGGACCGAGGTCACCAGCACGGTCGGCGCCAGCCGGCGCAGCTCCAGCGACGCCAGCCGGCGGTCGGCCAGCACCTGCACCAGCAGGCTCTCGTCGTCGCTGCGCAGGTACGCGCCGGCCGTGCCGACCCGGAGCCCGCCGTGGGCGCGCGCGACGTCGTCGATGAGGTAGGTCAGGGCCTGCGGCACCGGGGTCCGCGACCGGCGGGCGAACATCGCGTGCAGGTCGCCGGCCGAGTAACCCGCGTCCAGCGCCCGGCGCACGCTGTCACGGGTCACCCGGTGCACGGTGGCCCCGCCCGCGGACTCCAGGTCCGCGACGAGGTCCAGCTCGGCGGCGAGCAGCGGGTCCGGAGGCCCGGGCACGACCACGGTCAGGTCCGCCTGGACCACCACCTCGGTGACCGGCTCGGGAAGCAGGCGGTCCAGGAGCGCGGTCGCGTCGTCCTGCCGGGCGGCGTCGTCCCGCCGGCCCGGGTGGCCGTCACCGACCTCGCCCGTCGACCCGGTCAGCTCCGCGACCAGCGCCGCACCGTAGGACGTC
>VSBZ01000084.1:0-16322 GCA_047459215.1 Micromonosporaceae bacterium
GACCGCCACCGCCACGAACAGCAGCGTCAGGTACGTGTTCGACCAGTGGAACAGCCGGATCGCGTGGGCCGGCTCCCCCCGCCGTACCCGCCGGTGCAGCACGTGCGCCTCCCGCAGGAACAGGGCCCCGAGCACCAGCGCCGCCACCCCGTACACCGGTGTCATCGCGTACGGCCACAGCACCAGCGAGGTCCCGACGGTCAGCCACGCGTACACGAGAGTCTCTGCGGTGACCCGGCGCGCCGGTGCCACCACCGACAGCATCGGCACCCCGGCCCGTTCGTAGTCGTCGCGGAACCGCAGCGCCAGCGCGTAGAAGTGGGGCGGCTGCCAGAGGAAGACCACGGCGAACAGCAGCCACGCGGTCAGGTCCAGCGACCCGGTGACCGCGGCCCACCCGATGAGCACCGGCGCGGAGCCGCACACCCCACCCAGCACCGTGTTGAGCGGGGTGCGGCGCTTGAGCCACATCGTGTAGACGAGGTCGTAGTAGAGGATGGCGCCGAGGGTCAGGGCGGCCGCGAGCAGGTTCGTGAACGCGGCCATCAGGCCGACCGCCACCACCCCCAGCGTCAGGCCGAACACCAGCGCGGCGCGAGGCGTGACCGCGTGGGCGGGCAGCGGCCGCCGGGCGGTGCGCCGCATCAGCGGGTCGATGTCGCGGTCCAGGTAGCAGTTGAGCGCGTTCGCCGACCCGGCGGCCAGCGCTCCACCGACGAGCACCACCACGGTCACCAGCAGCGGCGGCAGGCCGCCGGCGGCGAGCATGACCGAGGGGATGGCCGTGATGACCAGCAGCTCGATGATGCGGGGCTTGGTCAGGCCCACGTACGCGCGGACCCGCGCCGCCACGACGGTCGCGCGGCTGCGGGCGACCGCCGTCCGCCGACCCTCCTCCGGCGCGCCGGTCTCGGGCGCGGTGGGGACGGTCGGGGTCGGGGCCTGCGCGGTGCTCACCTGGGCCAGCGTACGGGACAGGTCGGCTCCCCCGGTCGCCACCCCTCTCACCGGTGACGTAGGTTGCCGTTCGCCGACCCGGCCGGCGATAGGCTCAAGGGAGCCGGGGTGGGATCACACATCACAGGGAGCACGATGACAACGCCCGTCGAGCCGCTGCACTGGACCGATCTGGACCGCCGAGCGGTGGACACCGTGCGGGTGCTGGCGATGGACGCGGTGGAGCGGGCCGGCAGCGGCCACCCGGGCACGGCGATGAGCCTCGCCCCCGCCGCCTACCTGCTGTTCCAGCGCGTCCTGCGGCACGACCCGGCCGACCCGGACTGGCCCGGACGGGACCGGTTCGTGCTGTCGGCCGGCCACAGCAGCCTGACCCTCTACATCCAGCTCTACCTGTCCGGGTACGGGCTGGAGCTGGAGGACCTGAAGGCGCTCCGGCAGTGGGGCTCCCGCACCCCGGGCCACCCGGAGTACGGCCACACCCCCGGGGTGGAGACCACCACCGGTCCGCTGGGTCAGGGGCTGGCCAACGCGGTCGGCATGGCGATGGCGGCGCGACGGGAGCGCGGCCTGTTCGACCCGGACGCCCCGCCCGGCACCAGCCCGTTCGACCACCACATCTACGTCATCGCCTCCGACGGTGACATCGAGGAGGGCATCAGTCACGAGGCCAGCGCCCTCGCCGGCCACCAGCAGCTGGGCAACCTCATCGTCATCTACGACGACAACCGCATCTCGATCGAGGACGACACCAGGGTGGCGATGAGCGAGGACGTCGCCGCCCGGTACCGCGCCTACGGGTGGCACGTCCAGACCGTCGACTGGCGGCGCGACGGTGGTTACCACGAGGACGTGGAGGCCCTGTGGCGGGCGCTGCTGGCCGCGCGGGCGGAGACGACCCGGCCGTCGTTCATCGCCCTGCGGACCATCATCGGCTGGCCGGCGCCGCGGCTGCAGAACACCGGAAAGATCCACGGGTCGCCGCTGGGTGCCGACGAGGTCGCCCGCACCAAGCGGCTGCTCGGCTTCGACCCGGAGGAGAGCTTCGTGGTCGAGGACGAGGTGCTGCACCACACCCGGCAGGCGCTCGACCGCGGCAAGCGGCTGCGGACGGCGTGGCAGGAGGCGTACGAGGCGTGGGCCGCCGCCAACCCGGAGCGCCGCCAGCTGCGTGACCGGCTCGTCTCGCGGAAGCTGCCGCCGGGCTGGACCGACGCGCTGCCGGTCTTCGAGCCGGACAGGGTGGGCATGGCCACCCGGCGGGCCTCCGGCGAGGTGCTGTCGGCGCTGGCCGGCGTGCTGCCGGAGCTGTGGGGCGGCTCCGCCGACCTGGCCGAGAGCAACAACACGACCATGCCCGGCGAGCCGTCGTTCCTGCCGGCCGAGCACTCCACCAAGGCGTTCACGGGCCACCCGTACGGGCGCACCCTCCACTTCGGAGTGCGTGAGCACGCAATGGGCGCGATCTGCAACGGCATCGCGCTGCACGGCCCCACCCGGCCGTACGCCGGCACGTTCCTGATCTTCAGCGACTACATGCGGCCGGCGGTCCGGCTGGCGGCGATGATGCGGCTGCCGGTGATCTACGTGTGGACCCACGACTCGATCGGGCTGGGCGGGGACGGCCCCACCCACCAGCCGGTGGAGCACCTGGCCTCCCTGCGGGCGATCCCGGGCCTGGACGTGGTCCGGCCGGCCGACGCGAACGAGACCGTGTGGGCCTGGCGCGTGGCACTGGAGCACACCGACCGGCCCACCGCGCTGTGCCTGACCCGCCAGCCGGTGCCGGTGCTGGACCGCACCCGCCTAGCCGGCGCCGAGGGCGTGGCCCGCGGCGGGTACGTGCTGGCCGAGGCCAGCGGCGAGCGGCCGGCGGTGATCATCATCGCCAGCGGTTCGGAGGTGGCGCTGGCGCTGGCCGCCCGCGAGCGGCTGGAGGAGACCGGCATCCCGACCCGGGTGGTGTCGATGCCGTGCCAGGAGTGGTTCCGGGCGCAGGACCGGGAATACCGTGACCAGGTGCTGCCACCGAGCGTGCGCGCGCGTGTGAGCGTGGAGGCCGGAGTCGCCATGCCCTGGCACGACCTCGTCGGCGACCTGGGCGAGTGCGTCAGCCTGGAGGAGTTCGGAGCCAGCGCGCCGTACCAGGTGCTGTTCGAGAAGTACGGCTTCACCGCCGAGCGGGTGGTGGCCGCGGCACACCGCAGTCTGGAGCGGGTCTCGCTCCACACACCCTGAGGGGGCTGATCATGACGGACCGACTTGCCGCACTCTCCGCTGCCGGCGTGGCGATCTGGCTCGACGACCTGTCCCGCGACCGGTTGGTCAGTGGCGACCTTGACCGGCTCCGGCGGGAGCAGCACCTGGTCGGGGTGACCTCCAACCCGACCATCTTCGCCGGCGCCATCAGCGGCTCCGACGAGTACAACTGGCAGCTGCACGACATGGCCATCCGCGGCGTGGGGGTCGACGAGGCGCTGCGGCTGATCACCGCGTACGACATCCGCTGGGCCTGCGACGTGATGCGCCCGACCTACGAGGCCACCGGCGGCGTGGACGGCCGGGTGTCGCTGGAGGTCGACCCGCGGCTCGCCTACCGGACCGAGCAGACCATAGCGGAGGTCCGGGCCCTGTGGTGGCTGGTCGACCGCCCCAACCTGTTCATCAAGATCCCCGCGACCGAGGCGGGCCTGCCGGCGATCACCGAGTCGCTCGCCCAGGGCATCAGCGTCAACGTCACGCTGATCTTCTCGCTGACCCGCTACGAGCAGGTGATGGAGGCGTTCCTGACCGGGCTGGAACGGGCCCGGGCCGCGGGGCGCGACCTGTCCACGATCATGTCCGTGGCCTCGTTCTTCGTCTCCCGGGTCGACACCGAGGTGGACCGGCGGTTGGACCGCATCGGCACCCCGGAGGCGCGCCGGCTGCGCGGCAAGGCCGGGATCGCCAACGCCCGGCTCGCCTACCAGCGGTACGAGCGGGTCTTCTCCTCGCCCCGGTGGCAGGCGCTGGCGGACGCGGGCGCCCACCCGCAGCGGCCGCTGTGGGCCTCGACCTCGACCAAGGACCCGGCCTACCCGGACACCCTCTACGTCGACGAGCTCGTGGCCCCGGGCGTGGTCAACACCATGCCGGAGAAGACCCTCCGCGCGTACGCCGACCACGGCCGCCTGCCGGTGACCGACACCGTGACCGGCAGCTACGAGGAGTCCCAGCGGGTGCTCGACGAGCTCGCCGAGCTGGGGATCGACTACGACGACGTCACCGCCACGCTGGAACGCGAGGGCGTCGACAAGTTCGCCGCCAGCTGGGACGAGCTGCGCAAGAGCGTCGAGGACCAGCTGGAGGTCAACCGGTGAGCGGAGCGCTGGGCGAGCGCGCCGCGGCCGGGGGCGCGGTGGAGGCGGGCGGCGGCCTGACCGTCCACGGCGCCGACGCGGTCCCGGGTGCGCGGGCGGTGTACGCGGCGCTGCTCGCCGACGGGGTGCCGCGCCGCCTCGCCGACCGCGACCCCACCCTGTGGGGCGACGGGGCGGTCGCCGAGGCGCGCATCCGGCTCGGCTGGGTGGACGCCGCCGCCCGCAGTCGCGACCTCGTCGGCCAGCTCGCCGAGCTGCGCGACGAGCTGGCCGACCTCGACCGGGTCGTGCTCGCCGGGATGGGCGGCTCCTCGCTGGCCGCCGAGGTCATCACCCGCACCCTCGACCGTCCGCTGACCGTCCTGGACACCACCGACCCGCACCGGGTGCGGGCGGTGCTGTCCGACCGGCCCGAGCGCACCGTGGTGGTGGTGGCCAGCAAGTCCGGCACGACCGTGGAGACCGACAGCCACCGCCGCGCGTACCTGCGCACCTTCCAGGAGGCCGGGCTGTCGGCCGCCGAGGCGGGCCGGCGGCTGGTGGTCGTCACCGACCCGGGATCACCGCTGGAGCAGGCGGCCGCCGCGACCGGGTCACCCACCGTGCTCGCCGACCCGAACGTCGGCGGGCGGTACTCCGCCCTGACCGCCTTCGGCCTGGTGCCGGCCGCCCTGGTCGGCGCGGACGTGGTGGGGCTGCTCGACGAGGCGCAGGAACTGGCGGCCACCCTCGCCGCCGAGACGGACAACCCCGCCCTGGCGTTGGGCGCCGCGCTCGGCGCCGCCGCCACCCACGCCGCCGTCCCGGGCCCGGTCTCCGACCCGGCCCGGGACAAGGTGGCCCTGGTCGAGGACGGCACCGGCATCGTCGGCCTCGGCGACTGGATCGAGCAGCTGCTGGCCGAGTCGACCGGCAAGCAGGGCCGGGGCGTCCTGCCGGTGGTCCTGGAGTCGCCGCAGTCCCCCGGCGTCACCGGCGACGACGTGCTGACGGTGACCGTCGGCGGCGCGCTGCCCCCCGGCGCGGTCCCCGGCGGCGGGGTCCGGCCGCACGTGGCCGTCAACGGGCCGCTCGGCGCGCAGTTCCTCGCCTGGGAGTACGCCACCGCGGTGCTCGGGCGGGTGCTGGGCGTCAACCCGTTCGACCAGCCGAACGTCACCGAGTCCAAGGAGAACACCGCCGCCCTCCTCGCCCGCCAGCCGGAGCCCGAGCGGCCGGACGCCGTCGACGGCGCGGTGGAGCTGTACGGCACCCGGGCAGGTACGCTGCGCGACGCCCTGGCCGAGCTGGTCGCCGGGGTGGACCCGCGCGGGTACCTCGCGGTGACCGCCTTCCTCGACCCGGTCGGCGACGCCGGCGCGGCGGGCCTGCGGGCGGCGCTGGCGGCGGCGACCCCGCGGCCGGTGACGTTCGGGTGGGGGCCGCGGTACCTGCACTCCACCGGGCAGTACCACAAGGGCGGTCCCCCGGTCGGGTCGTTCCTGCAGATCACCGGCGCGGTCACGGAGGACCTGCCGGTGCCCGACCGCCCGTACACGTTCGGACAGCTGCAGGCGGCGCAGGCGGCCGGCGACCGGCAGGCGCTGGTCCGGCGCGGCCGCCCACTGCTGCGCGTGCACCTACGTGACCGGGCCGAGGGCCTGGCCGCGCTGACGGAGGCGGCCCGGGGGCTGACGTGAACCCGCTGCGCGACCCGTACGACCGCCGGCTCCCCCGGATCCCCGAACCGGGGACGCTGGTGATCTTCGGCGCGACCGGGGACCTCGCCCACCGCAAGCTCATCCCGGCGATCTACGACCTGGGCAACCGGGGCCTGCTGCCGCCCGGGTTCGGGCTGGTCGGGTTCGGGCGCCGCGACTGGGACCACGAGGGCTTCGCCAAGGTCGCGCGGCAGGCCGCGGAGCGGAACGCCCGCACCCCGTGGCGGGAGGAGGTGTGGGCCCGGCTCGCGGCCGGCATCCGGTTCGTGCCCGGCACGTTCGAGGACGACACCGCCTTCGACCGGCTCGCCGAGGTCCTGGAGGAGCTGCGGGTCAGCCACGGCACCGCCGGCAACGCGGCGTTCTACCTGTCGATCCCGCCGGCGGCGTTCCCGCTGGTGCTCAAGCAGCTGGCCCGCACCGGCCTGTCCGGCAACCGCGGCTCCCGGGGATGGCGCCGCGTGGTCGTGGAGAAGCCGTTCGGGCACGACCTGGCGTCGGCCCGGGAGCTCAACGCCCTGGTGGACGAGGTCTTCCCGCCCGCCGAGGTGTTCCGCATCGACCACTACCTGGGCAAGGAGACGGTCCAGAACATCCTGGCGCTGAGGTTCGCCAACACGCTGTTCGAACCGGTCTGGAACAACCGGTACGTCGACTCCGTGCAGATCACCGTGGCCGAGACGGTCGGCATCGGCACCCGGGCCGGCTTCTACGACGCCGCCGGCGCGGCCCGCGACGTGCTGCAGAACCACATGCTGCAGCTGCTGGCCCTGGTGGCGATGGAGGAGCCCACCAGCTTCGCCCCCGACGAGATCCGGGCCGAGAAGCTCAAGGTGCTCCGGGCGGTCACGCTGCCCGACGACATCGCCACCGGCACGGTCCGAGGGCAGTACCAGCAGGGCTGGATCTCCGGCCGGCGGGTTCCCGGCTACCGGGAGGAGCCGGGGGTGCCGCCCGACTCCACCACCGAGACCTACGTGGCGGTGCGCCTGGGCATCCAGAACCGCCGCTGGGCGGACGTCCCGTTCTACCTGCGGACGGGCAAGCGGCTCCCCCGCCAGGTCACCGAGCTCGCGGTCCTGTTCAAGCCCGCTCCGCACCTGCCCTTCGACCCGGCCGACGTGGCGATGCTCGGCGCCAACCAGCTGGTCATCCGGGTCCAGCCGGACGAGGGCGTGGTGCTGAAGTTCGGCTCGAAGGTGCCCGGTACCGCCATGGAGGTCCGCGACATCGCCATGGACTTCCAGTACGGCGAGGCGTTCACCGAGGCCAGCCCGGCGGCATACGAGCGGCTGGTGCTGGACGTGCTGCTGGGCGACAGCACGCTGTTCCCGCACGCCGACGAGGTCGAGGAGAGCTGGCGGGTGATCGACCCGCTGGAGGAGGCGTGGGAAGGCACCGAACCGGAGCCGTACCGCGCGGGCGAGTGGGGCCCGCCGGGCGCCCAGCGGCTGCTGGAACGAGACGGGCGCGCCTGGCGGCGGCCGTGACCCCTGCCCGAGGAGGTCGGCATGACCCTGCTGCTGGACACGACCGGTGAGGCCGTGCTGCGCCAGCTGGCGGCGGAACGCCGCAGCGACGGCGTGGCCAGCGGCCTCGCGCTGACCCTGGTGGCCAGCTTCGACGAACCGCGGCGCGACGTCGTGGAGGAGGCGGTGACCCTCGCCGCCGCCGCCCACCCGTGCCGGCTCCTGCTGGTCTGCCGGCTGGTGGAGGGGGCGTCCCGGACGCGGGACCGGCTGGATGCGGAGGTGATCGTCGGCGGCCGCCTGGGCGGCTGCGAGGCGGTGATCATGCGCATGCAGGGTCGGCTGGCACTGCACGCCGACTCGGTCGTGCTGCCGCTGCTCGCCCCGGACGTCCCCGTGGTCACCTGGTGGTGCGGCCCACCACCGGACCGGATCGCCACCGACCCGCTGGGGGTGGCCGCGGACCGACGGATCACCGACACCGCCCAGGCCGACGACCCGGTCGCCGCCCTGCACCAGCGGGCGGTGGACTACGCCAGCGGCGACACGGACCTGGCGTGGACCCGCCTCACCGGCTGGCGGACGCTACTGGCCGCGTCGCTGGACGGGCCGGACAGCTCCCCGCCGGTCGCCGCGACCGTCACCGCGTCCCCGTCGGACTCCAGCGCGGCTCTGCTCGCGGGCTGGCTGCAGGACCGGCTCGGGGTGGTGCCGGCGCGGATCGAGTCCGCCTCCGGCGCGCTCGAGTCGGTGCGGCTGGACCTGGCCGACGGCGGCGCGGTCACGCTGACCAGGTCAGAGGGGTGCGCGGTGCTGTCGCGCACCGGCCAGCAGGACCGGGTCATGCCGCTGCCCTCCCCCACGCTGGGCGAGCTGCTGTCGGAGGAGCTGCGGCGGCTCAGCGCGGACGTCGCGTATGCCCGGGCGCTGTCGGCCGCCACGGGCGTGCCGGACCTGGAACGGCGTCCCGCCCGTCGGGTCCACACCTGGGTCGACCCGGAGCTCGCCCGATGAGCATCGACGTGGTGGTGCACGCCGACCCGGCGGTGCTCGCCGAGGCGGTCGCCGCCCGGCTGCTGGTCCGGCTGGTGGACGCGCAGGCCGAGCGGGGCGAGGCGACGGTGGTGCTCACCGGCGGCGGGATCGCCACGGACATCTACCGCGCGGTCGCCGCGAGCCCCGCCCGGCACGCGGTCGACTGGGCGCGGGTCACGCTGTGGTGGGGGGACGAGCGGTTCCTGCCCGACGGGGACCCGCACCGCAACGCCACGAGTGCCCTGGCGGCGCTGTCCGCGCTGCCGCTGGAGCCGCAGCGCGTGCATCCCATGCCGGCCTCGGACGGGCCGGACGGGCCGGACCCGGAGGCCGCGGCGGCCCGGTACGCGGCGGAGCTGGCGGCCGCCGGTTACCCCGCCGACCTTCCCCACTTCGACGTGCTGCTGCTGGGCGTGGGCGAGGACGGCCACGTCGCGTCGGTCTTCCCCGAACATCCCTCGGTGTACGAGACACGGACGGTGTGCGCGGTGCGCGGCGCGCCGAAGCCGCCGCCGGTGCGGATCTCGCTGACGCTTCCGTCGATCCGGCGCGCCGAGCAGGTGTGGCTGGTCGCGGCGGGCCCGGCCAAGGCCGACGCGGTCGGCCTGGCGTTCAGCGGCGCCGGCCCGACCCAGGTCCCGGCCGCCGGCGCCCGCGGCCTCGACCGCACCCTGTGGCTTCTGGACCGGGCGGCCGCCGCCCGGGTCTCCCCCCGCCTGCGGTCCCTGCGCTGAGGACCGACGGCGCCCTGGCGAGCGCGTCGACCGCATCAGCTGCGGGAGTCGGTACGCACATGGCCAAGGTGCGGCCTGGAGATGGGTCCCATGAGGGCGGACTGACCGTCTCACCAGCAATCTCGAATATTGGCATCTCGATATGTCCACTGCGGGAAGAGTGTGAGACAGTCCGTACGGGCGACGACACAGACCGTGACGTCGCCCCTGACGTACCGGAGATATTCGTAGAGAGGACCCCTGCATGAAGCGTCTGGTCGGGTTACTGCTCGCCGCCGTGGTCGCAGTTCCGGCGGTCCTGGCCCAGGCCTCCCCCGCGTCCGCGGCCACGCCGACCTGCACCACGGTGAAGCACAAGATCGTGCAAGTCGACTACATCGGGTCGCTGCCCGCGACCTCCAGCGGCAGCTCCACGTGCCTGCTCTACGAAGGCCTCAGCAACGCGGGTGTCAAGGCACTCCAGGTCACCCTCAACAAGTGCTTCGGCGAGCACCTTGCCGAGGACGGCATCTTCGGACCGTTGACGAGGAGTGCGCTGATCCGCGCCCAGCAGGCGGTGGGGACCGCGGCCGACGGCGTCTATGGACCCGACACGCGCGACCGGTTCAACGCGAACAGGAAGTGGGCCGCCATACGGGACATTCTCCCGCTGCGGATCATCTGCACCAACCTCGGCACGTAGCCCGCAACCAGGGTGACGGCCCGCTACCGGCCGCCCGGCCGGCGCGGGCCACCGGGTCGGAGCGACGCTGAGCCCGTGCCGTACGGCCCCGGCCGTGGCACATCGGCTGGACGAGGGTCCGACCGCCGGGCGACCGTCAGGCCGGCGGCAGGGCGCCCCGCAGCCAGATGCCGAACGCCACGATGCAGGCGAACCAGAAGACCCCGACGACGATCGTGTAGATGTCGAGGTTCTTCTCCGCCACCGAGGACCCGGTCAGGGCGGAGGTGACGCCGCCGCCGAACAGGCTGGACAGGCCGCCGCCCTTGCCCTTGTGCAGCAGGATCAGGCCGGTCAGCAGCACGCTCGTGACCAGCAGGATGGCCATGAGCAGGTACGGGAACCACATGGCGGGTCGGTCCTCCGGATCGGTGTCGTGCGGGTCGCTCCCAGGTTACCGGGTGTGCTACTCCGCCGGTGCCTCGGACAGGGACGGGTCGGCGAGGCCGAGCGCCGACAGATCGGGCATGCCGTACCTGGTGTGGATGAACGCCCCACGGACGTTGGACCCGTGCATCCGCAGCGCGTTGTTGTACATCAGCGGGATCGTCGCGGCCAGCTTCTGGATCTCGCTGTCGAGCTCCCCCCACAGCAGGTACTGGCGTTCCAGGTCGGGCTCGGCGAGCGCCTCGTCGATCATGCTGTTGATCCGCTCGTCGTTGAGCAACGACTGGTTGACCGAGCCCGGTCCGATGGTGCGGCCGTCGAACAGCGGTGGGATCACCGACGAGCCGTTCGGCCAGTCGGGGACCCAGCCGATCCACACGAGGTGGTACTCGCCGTAGTTCTCGACGAGCACCTCCTTCTGATAGACCCGCTCGTCGACGGGCACCGTCTCGACGTGGATGCCGATCTGCTGGTAGGACTCCACCACCGTCTGGGCCAGCCGTCGGGTCTCCGAGTTGTTCGTGCTAGCGGGGAACGCGAACGTGATCTCGGCCGGGCACTCGACGCCGTTCTGCTCCGCCTCGGCCAGGATCTCCAGGGCCCGGTCTGGTTGGCCCTCCGGGTTCTCCGAGTGGCCGTAGTGGTCGAACTCCAGGTGGGAGCGCAGGTTCGGCGGGATCATCGTGGTGGCGATGTCGCCCTTCAGCGAGCCACCGAACACCGACCGGAACTTCCGCTTGTTCACCGCGTACGCGAGCGCCTGCCGGCACTCCAGCGGGAGCTTCTGGGTGTTGACGGCCAGGTAGCGCACCGCACCCATCGGGCCGCTCGCGACCCGCTTGCTGAGCTCGGGGTCGGTCATGACCTGCTGGAGGAAGGTGGCGGCGATGTCCCAGTCCAGCATGATCGTCGACTTGTTGAGGCCCTCGTCGTTGATCAGGTCGTTGGTCATGACCGCGGGGTCGGAGTAGTTGAAGAACTCGATCCGGTCCGGGTAGGCCTTCCGCACCGGGTCGGTGGCCGGGTCCCAGAACTCGTTGCGTTCCAGGACCAGCCGGTTCTCCTCCGGGTTCTCCTTGTTGTACGTGTGCTCGGCGATCTTGTAGGGGCCGGTGGACAGCGGCCGCCGGTTGTAGGCGTCGCGGTCGTCGTCCGCGCCCACCTTCACCGGCGCGAACACCGCCATCGACACCACGTACCCGAAGTCGCCCACCGGCCGGTTGAGGTGGAACCGCACCACCCGCTGGTCGACGCACTCGATCGACTCCAGCCCACGGCCGTCGTTGTTGCCGCCGACCCACGGTCCCTCGTACGGCGGGTCGTTGTCCTTCAGGTACACCAGCGGGTAGGCGGGGCCGGTCTGGCGGTCCGGGTCCTTCGAGAAGCGCCGCTCGATGCCGTACTTGAGGTCCTGGCAGGTGACCTGGTCGCCGGTCTCCCACCGCACGCCGTCGCGGATGGTGAACTCCCAGACGGTGTTGTCGGAGTTGGGTCGCCCCAGGTCGGTGGCGAGGTCGGCCACAAGCTCGCTGCCGGCGGGACCCGGCTCGGGCCGGAGGGTGGTCAGGGTGCGGGTGAGGAGGTTGTGGATGTTCGCCTCGTACGCCCAGTAGCTGAGCTGTGGGTCCAAGTAGGTCGGCCAGCCCAGCATCGCCACCCTCAAGGTGCCCCCCCGCGCGGGCAGGGACTCGTCGGCGGCGTCGGCGGTCCGGCAGGCGCCGGTGGCGGCCAGGCTGGCCACCGCCAGCGCCGCCAGCAACCCACGGGCGACGCGGCCGGGCAGGTGCTTACGTCCGGCGGGGAGACGGGGCGCAGGTTTCACAGTGGCCCACTCTAGGCGCCGCCAACCAGCGGTGTGAAGAGGGGGACCCTGTCGTCGTTACCCGTCCAGACCTGGACGGCCCGGCTACCGCCTCTCGTGCGGGAACGACTCCGGTCAGTGCTGGCGGAATCGACAGATGGCGACGAACTCCTCCGGCTGCAGGCTCGCCCCGCCCACGAGAGCGCCGTCGATGTCCGGCTGCGCCATGATCCCGGCGATGTTGTTCGCCTTCACCGATCCGCCGTACAGCAACCGGACCTGCTGCGCGGTGTCGTCGCCGAACCGTTCGGCCAGCCGGCGCCGCAGCGCCCCGATCACCTCCTGGGCGTCGGCCGGCGTGGCGGTGCGACCGGTGCCGATCGCCCACACCGGCTCGTACGCGACCACCACGCGGGCCACCTGCTCGGCCTTGAGCCCGTCCAGCGCGGCGTCCAGCTGACCGACCGCGTGGGCGACGTGACCGCCCGCCTCGCGCACCGGCAGCGGCTCGCCGACGCACAGGATCGGCGCGATGTCGTGGCGGAGCGCCGCGGCCACCTTCCCGTTGACGAGCGCGTCGTCCTCGTGGTGGTAGGTGCGGCGCTCCGAGTGGCCCACGACCACGTAACGGCAGCCCAGCTTGGCCAGCATGGGGCCGGAGATGTCGCCGGTGTAGGCGCCGGACGGGTGCGGGGACAGGTCCTGTGCGCCGTAGCCGATGTTCAGCTTGTCGCCATCGACGAGGGTCTGCACGCTGCGCAGGGCGGTGAACGGCGGCAGCACCACCACCTCCACCTCCTCCAGCTCGCGCGGGGTCAGGCTGAACGCCAGCTTCTGCACCAGCGCGATCGCCTCGAGGTGGTTGAGGTTCATCTTCCAGTTGCCGGCCATCAGCGGCCGCCGCGAACCGGCCATCACGCCTCCCCCGCCGCCGCCAGCGCGGCCAGGCCAGGCAGCTCGGCGCCCTCCACGAACTCCAGCGACGCCCCGCCGCCGGTGGAGATGTGGTCGAAGGAGTCCTCGAGCCCGAGCACCCGCACCGCCGCGGCCGAGTCGCCGCCGCCCACGACGGTGAACGCGCCCGACGCCGCGATCGCCCGCGCCACCCCGAGGGTGCCGGCGCGGAAGGGCTCCAGCTCGAACACCCCCATCGGCCCGTTCCAGAAGACGGTACGGGCGTCGGCCAGCGCGCCGGTGAACCGTTCCACCGTGGCCGGACCGATGTCCACTCCGGACCGATCCGGCGGGATGGCGTCCACGCTCACCACCTCGTGCGCGGCGTCCGCCGCCACCGCGGTGGCGGCCACCACGTCCACCGGCAGCATGATCTTGTCACCGGCGCGCGCGAGCAGCTGTCGGCAGGTGTCGACCAGGTCCGGCTCCAGCAGTGACGTACCCGTGCCGTGGCCCTGGGCGGCCAGGAACGTGAAGCACATCCCGCCGCCGACCAGCAGCCGGTCCACCTTGGGCAGCAGGGCCTCGATCACGCCGAGCTTGTCGGAGACCTTGGCGCCGCCGAGCACCACGACGTACGGGCGCTCCGGCGAGCCGGTCAGCCGCTGCAGCACCGACAGCTCACGCAGCACCAGCCGGCCGGCGTAGGCGGGCAGCCGGGCCGGCAGGTCGTAGACGCTGGCGTGGCGGCGGTGGAGGGCGCCGAAGGCGTCGTCCACGTACGCGTCGGCCAGGGCCGCCAGCCGGTCGGCCAGCGCGGCCCGGGCGGCCTCGTCCTTGGCGGTCTCCCCGGGCTCGAAGCGCAGGTTCTCCAGCAGCGCCACGCCCCCGTCGGCCAGCCCGGCGACCGCGGCGGCCGCCGACTCCCCGGCCGTGTCGGAGGCGAAGGCCACCGGTGCGCCGAGCAGCTCCTCCAGCCGTACCGCGACCGGTGCCAGGCTGTACGCCGGGTCCGGCGCGCCCTTCGGCCGGCCCAGGTGGGAGCAGACCACCACCCGGGCGCCGGCGTCGCGCAGCTCCTTCAGCGTCGGCAGCACCGCCCGGATGCGGCCGTCGTCGGTGATGCGGCCGCCGTCCAGGGGTACGTTCAGGTCGGCACGCACGAGCACTCTGCGGCCGCGAACCCCCGACGCCAGCAGGTCGTCCAGGCTCCGGATGCTCACAGCGAGGCGCCCACCAGCTTCACGAGGTCGACCAGGCGGTTGGAGAAGCCCCACTCGTTGTCGTACCAGCCGACGACCTTCACCTGGTCACCGATGACCTTGGTCAGGCCCGCGTCGAAGATGCACGACGCCGGGTCGGTGACGATGTCGGCGGAGACGATGGGGTCCTCCACGTAGGAGATGATGCCCGCCATCGGGCCCTCCGCGGCCGCGCGCATGGCGGCGTTCACCTCCTCGACGCTGGTCTCGCGGCGGACGGTCACGGTGAGGTCGGTGACCGACCCGGTCGGCACCGGCACGCGCAGCGCGTACCCGTCCAGCCGACCGGCCAGCTCCGGCACCACCAGGCCGATCGCCTTGGCGGCACCGGTGGACGTGGGCACGATGTTGATCGCCGCCGCGCGGGCGCGGCGCAGGTCCCGGTGCGGCCCGTCCTGCAGGTTCTGGTCCTGCGTGTACGCGTGGACGGTGGTCATCAGGCCACGTTCGATGCCGAACGTGTCGTTGAGCACCTTGACCATCGGCGCCAGGCAGTTGGTGGTGCACGAGGCCATGGAGATGATGTGGTGCTTGGCCGGGTCGTACCGGTCGTGGTTGACGCCGAGCACCAGCGTCACGTCCTCGTTCTTCGCCGGCGCGGAGATGATCACCTTCTTGGCGCCACCGTCGAGGTGCGCGCGGGCCTTGGTGGCGTCGGTGAAGATGCCCGTCGACTCGATCACGATGTCTGCGCCGACGTCACCCCACGGCAGCTTGGCCGGGTCGCGCTCGCTGAACGCCCGCACGACCTTGCCGGCCACGGTCATCTCGCCACCGTCGGCCTTCACCTCGTACGGCAGCCGGCCGAGGATGCTGTCGTACTTGAGCAGGTGGGCGATGGTGGCGGTGTCCCCCAGGTCGTTGAAGGCGACCACCTCGACGTCGGCGTCCGACTGGAGCAGCGCGCGGAAGAAGTTACGGCCGATGCGGCCCAGGCCGTTGATGCCCACACGGATCGTCACAGGTCTCATCTCCCAGGACTCGTACTGCCCAACCGGCCGCCCCCGGCAGCCGGCGTGTCGCCGGCCTCCTCGCCGTCTCCTCCGACCCTAGCGGGTCGGTCAGCACGCCGTCATCTCAGGGGTGACACAGGAGTCGGTGTCCGGTATGCCCAGTTCCCGGGCGCGCTTGTCGGCCAGTGCCAGCAGCCGCCGGATGCGGCCGGCGATGGCGTCCTTGGTCAGCGGCGGGTCGGCCAGCTGCCCGAGCTCCTCCAGCGAGGCCTGCCGGTTCTCCAGCCGGAGCTTCCCCGCGGCGGTGAGGTGCGGGGGCGCGTCGTCGCCGAGGATCTCCAGCGCCCGGGTGACCCGGGCGGCGGCGGTCACGGCCGCGCGCGCCGAGCGGCGCAGGTTGGCGTCGTCGAAGTTGGCCAGCCGGTTGGCGGTGGCGCGCACCTCCCGGCGCACCCGCCGCTCCTCCCAGGCCAGCACGCTGGTGTGCGCGCCGATGCGGGTCAGCAGCGCCGCGATGGCGTCGCCGTCCTTGACCACCACCCGCTCCACGGAGCGCACCTCTCGCGCCTTGGCGGTGATGCCCATCCGGCGGGCGGCGCCGACCAGGGCCAGGGCCGACTCCGGACCGGGGCAGGTGATCTCCAGGGCGCAGGCGCGTCCCGGCTCGGTGAGGGAGCCGTGGGCGAGGAAGGCGCCGCGCCAGGCCGCCACCGCGCAGCACACCGGACCGGCGACCACGTGCGGCGGCAGCCCGCGCACCGGCCGGCCGCGCACGTCCAGCAGGCCGGTCTGGCGGGCCAGCGCCTCACCGTCCTTGACCACCCGCACGATGTAGTGGCTGCCGCGACGGATGCCGCCGGAGGCGAGCACGTGGATCTCGCTCGGGTATCCGTACACCTCCGCGATCTCCCGACGCAGCCGCCGGGCCGCCGCCCCGGTGTCGAGGTCCGCCTCGACCACCACGTTGCCGGAGACGATGTGCAGCCCACCGCCGAAACGCAGCAGCGAGGTCATCTCCGCGCGCCGGCAGCAGGGCTTGGTCACCTCGAC
>VSBZ01000230.1:0-2585 GCA_047459215.1 Micromonosporaceae bacterium
GGCCGCCTCCAACGGCGGGTCGGCCCCGCCGAGGACCACCACCAGCCGGTCGCCGTGGACGCCGCCGATCGCCTCGACGCCGATCCGGCGGGCCGCCCGGTGCAGGCCGTGCAGGACCGCGGCCACCTCGCCGCCGGGGGAGCGGCCGACCGCGACCGCCACCGGTGGGGCGTCGGCCCACCCCAGCGCGGCGGCCCGGCTGGCCAGCACGTCGGAGGAGTCGCCGCGCAGCAGGGCGTCGACCAGCAACGCCTGCAGGCGGGCGTCCCAGGCGCCCCGGGACTCCGCCGCCCGGGCGTAGACGCGGGCGGCCGCGAACGCCACCTCCCGGGAGAACTTCAGCACCGCCGCGTGCAGCGCCTCCTCCTCCCCGGGCGCGGCCAGGTGCGGCACGTGCTCCTCGGTGACGTCGACCGTCACCTTGATCAGGGCGACCGTCTGCTGGAGGCTGATCGAGCGGGCCAGCGCCGGCGGTGCCACGTCGAAGATCTCGTCGGAGATCTCCTGGTCGCCGCCGCGCCGCAGCCACTCGACCAGCGACCGCACCCCGGCCTGGGCCACCAGCATGACCCAGGACCGCTGGTCGGCGGGCAGCTCCCTGAACCAGGGCAGGGTCTCGTCCATGCGCGCGACGCTGGCGGTGGCCAGCGCGCCGGCCGCGCGCTCGATCCGTGGCAGGGTCGCTGCCAGGGCGGATGCCGTGGCGGCGGGGTCGGTCACGACGGCCAGCGTAGTCCGCGCGTCCTGCCAGGTCGGATCGCCCGGGGCGGTCCGGGCCGGACGGCCGGCCACCCTGCACCGGATGGCGCACCGCCGGTCGGACGGCCGCGGGGCGGCATCGGGTGGTCGCGGCCGCGGGTCGGCCGGGCGTCGCGGACGGGCCGGCCGCGCGTCGCGGAGCGGACGGGAGGGCGGAAGGTGGCAGGCCGCGGCAGGAAAAGCGCGATATCGGGTGTAACGGGCCGGCGGCTAGACCTTCCGGCGCAGGAGGTACGCGACCGCGCCCAGGCCGGCGGTGATCGACAGGGCCACGCCGGTGGCCAGCAGCATGCCCTCCAGCCAGGTGTCCACCGGGGTGCGGGCCATGGGGTCGTCGACCCGGGAGGAGTGCTCGCCGCCCCCGCCGCCCCCCAGCCGGGACCGCACGCCCGGCAGGTTGACCCCGGCCGCCAGGAGCGTCTCGGGCATGCCGAGGCGGCCGACGAACCACCCTTCCGAGGCCGTGCGCTCCCCGGGCTGCTCGGCCGGCCGGTACACGCGCGGCCCACCCTCGGCCAGCGGGTACAGGACGTACCGGTGCCGCGGCTCGCCCTCGATGACGACCTCGATGGTGTACGCGGGTCCGAGCGCGATCTCGGGCGCCTCGGCGTCGCCGGTGGCGCCGGTCAGCCAGGAGATCTCGTGGTAGAGCGCCAGGCACAGCTGCGGGTCGTCCACCGCCTCCACCACCAGCGGGTCGGGCAGGTCCTCACCGGTGATGGTGACCCGCTCCACCCGGTCGTCCTGCGCGGCCGCGGGCGCGCCGGTCAGCAGGCCGACGGCGACCACGCCGGGAAGCAGGATCAGGCCGGCGGCCACGAGTCTGCCCGTAGGGCCCATCTGTCCACCTCCCGGGGGCCGTGACCTGTCTGACCACTAAGACCCCGCAGGCGGGGCCGGGGTTGCGGCGCAAGCGGACACGATTTGGCCACAACGTGGAAGGTGGGCAGTCCAGACCCCTGCAAAGCCGGACAATGAGGACCGGGTGCCGGGGGAGTGCCCGGGTCGCCGGACCGCGCGGGGGAGTGCCAGCCGGTGCCCGCGCCCGACGGTCTCAGCCGCCCAGACGCTGGCGCGCGGCCGCGATCCGGGCCAGGGTGCGCTCCCGGCCGAGCACCACCAGGGACTCGAACAGCGGCAGGCCCACGGTCCGGCCGGTCACGGCGACCCGTACCGGCGCCTGCGCCTTCCCGAGCTTGAGCCCACGTGCGGTGCCGATCCGCTCCAGTGCCTCCCGCAACGGTTCGGGCCGCCACTCCGGCAGGGCGGCGAACGCCTCCGCCGCCTCCGCGAGGATGTCGGCCGCGGGTGGCGTCATCGCCTTCGACCAGGACGCCTCGTCCTCCACCGGGCGGTCCAGGAACAGGAAGTCCACGTACGGCACGATCTCCGACAGGACCGCGACCCGGGTCTGCAGCAGGGGCGCCACCGCCGCGAACGCCTCCGGGTCGAAGTCCTCCGGCCGCCACGGCGGGGCGGGGATGGTCTCGGTGCCCTTCAGCCACGGCTGGCACGCGGCGATGAACTCCTCCACCGACAGGGCGCGGATGTACTCGCCGTTGAACGCCCGCAGCTTCTTCTCGTCGAAGAACGCGGGGGAGGGGTTGACGTCCTCCAGCCGGAACTCCTTCTCGATCACCGACCAGGGCACGATCTCCCGGTCACCGGAGGGCGCCCACCCCAGCAGCATGAGGTAGTTGCGCATGGCGTCGGCGAGGTAGCCCTCGTCCCGGTACGACTCCAGCGCCACCTTGTCCCGCCGCTTGGACAGCTTCTGCCGCTTCTCGTTGACCACCAGCGGCAGGTGGGCCCACACCGGCGGGGTG
>VSBZ01000085.1:0-15765 GCA_047459215.1 Micromonosporaceae bacterium
GGGGGGACGGGCCGGGCGCCGGTCGCGACGCCCACGTGCCGGGCGGACAGCCGCTGCCCGGCGACCTCGACCCGCCACGGGTCGCGGCCGACCAGCCGGGCGGCGCCGCGCAGGACGGTGGCTCCCCGCTCGCGGTAGCCCGCTTCCTGGGCGGTGTCGTCCAGGTGCCGGACCATGTCGTCGCGGTAGCCACGCAGGGCCTCCCAGTCCAGCTCCGGTGTCGACAGACCGGCCACCGCGCCCGCCTCGGCCCGGGCCTCGACCGCGCGCAGCAGCGTCTTGGACGGGATACAGGCCCAGTAGGAGCACTCACCGCCGATCAGCTCCCGCTCCACCAGGGCGACCCGCAGCCCGCCGGCCAGCAGCCGGGTCGCCGCGACCTCACCGCCCGGCCCGGCACCGATGACGATCGCATCGAAGTCCGTTTCCATGATCCCGTACCTCCGGTCGACACCGTGTGGCAACCGTGCGGGTCACCACCGCGGGTGCCGCCCGGACGGGCCGGCACAGCAAAAATGGCGAGAACACGCAATAGCTGCCGTCGCCACGCTACGCGAGGCTGTCCACGAACATCCGCGTGGACGGTCGCGGCCGGCGACCACGCCGGCCGGTGCCACGCCGGAGCAGCCGGGAGGAGCCGGCGCACGCCGTCCCGAGGGATGACCGGAGCCCGCCCGGGCCGTGTCACCGGGCGGACCCGCGTGGGCCGGCCGACCGGCCGGTCGGCCGGCCCACGCGGAAACGACGTACCGACGATCACAGAGGACGTCAGGTGACGCAGGTGACGGTACGCGCGCCGCGCACGACGGTCGTCCTGTCGGCGGCGGCCGTGGTTTCGGCGTTGCTGCCCGGCGCCACCGCCCACGCGGGCCCGGCACCGGTGACCGGGCACACGGCGGCGACCCTCGCCGCCCCCTCGGCGATGTCACTCGCAGCCCCCTCAGCGGTGTCACTCGCCGCTCCCCCCACGGTGACGGCGCCGGCGGTCACGCCGGCGCCGTCACCCGGGGACGGGATCGACCCGAGGCTCGCGGCCACCATGGCGCGGGCCGGCGACGAGCCGGTCGAGGCCCTGGTCGTGCTCGACGCCGCCCCGCCGCTCCCCTCCCGCGCCACCCCCGGCCAGGTGCGGACCGCGCTGACCGCCACCGCCGCCGACACGCAGCGACCCGTGGCCGACCTGGTGCGCGCGCACGGCGGTCGCGTGCTCAACTCCTTCTGGCTGCAGAACATGCTGCTGGTGGAGGCACCGCCACGGACGTTGCAGCGGCTGGCGGCCGCCCCATCGGTCGACCGCCTGATCCCCAACCTGCGCGTCGACGCCCCCGAGCCCGACGCGCAGCGGCGGGTCCTGCAGGTGGACGAGGACGGCGCGACCTGGGGACTGCGGCGCATCGGGGCCGACCGGGTGCACGACGAGCTCGGCGTCACCGGCGAGGGCGTCAGGATCGCCGTGCTCGACACCGGGGTCGACATCACCCACCCCGACCTGGCGGGGCGCATGGTCACCGACGACCCCTCGGATCCGGCGTACCCGGGCGGATGGATCGCCTTCGACGCCGCGGGCCTGCCCGTCCCCTCCACACCCCACGACTCCGCGTTCCACGGCACGCACGTGGCCGGCACCGCCCTCGGTGGCGACGCGTCGGGCGTCCGGATCGGCGTGGCGCCCGGCGCCGAGCTGATGGCCGCCCAGGTGCTGTCGGGCGGCAGCGGCACCCTGGCGCAGCTCATCGCCGGGCTGCAGTGGGCCATGAGCCCCACCGACGTCAACGGTGACCCGGCGGGCGCGCCGGCCCACGTCATCAACCTGTCCCTGGGCTCGTGCACCGTGGTGCAGGAGCTGATCGAGCCGGTGCGCCGCCTGCGCGCCGCCGGCATCTTCCTGTCGGTCGCCGTGGGCAACGACGACCCCTTCACCTGCCCGTCCTGCGGCGCGTACGGTGCCGCGAGCCCTGCCAACATCTACGAGGCGGTGGCGGTCGGCGCGACCGACGTCGCCGACGACGTGGCCGACCTGTCCTGTGGCGAGGTCCAGCAGCGCACCTCGTGGCCCGCCCCACCGGCCGACTGGCCGGAGCGGTTCGTCAAGCCGGACCTCTCCGCGCCGGGCGTGGACGTGCTCTCCGCCAGCCTGTTCGGTGGCTACCTGCGACTGTCCGGGACGTCGATGGCGGCGCCGCACGTCGCCGGCGCGGCCGCGCTCATACGCCAGGCCGACCCGGACATGAGCGTGGACGAGGCGGTGGCGGCCCTGGCGGTCACCGCGTTCTTCGACGACCGGTACGGCCCGGAGCGCCCGAATCCCCGGTTCGGCTGGGGGCGCATCGACGCGTACGAGGCGGTGGCCTACGCCCGCCTGCGCAGCGGCATTCGCGGCGTGGTCACCGACGCGACCACCGGCGAGCCGCTGGCGGGCGTGGTGCTGACCCGCACCGACAACGGGCACACCGTGGTCACCGACGCCGCCGGACGGTTCCAGCTGCGCATGCCGCCGGGCACGCACGAGGTGGAGCTGTCGCGGTTCGGGTACGAGACGGTGCGGCGCCCGGTCGAGGTGCCGGACGGCGCGTTCACCGACCTGACGGTGGCCCTGCCGCTGGCGCCCCGCGGCACCGTCGCCGGGACGGTGACCTACCAGGGGTCGGCCGTGCCGGGCGTGACCGTGCGGGTGCGCGACGTTCCGGAGACGTTCGAGGCCGTCACCGACCACCAGGGGCGGTACCGGCTGACCGAGGTGCCGGTGGGCGTCTACGAGGTCGAGGCGGAGATGTACGACGGCGCCCTGTCGGCTCCCGCGACCGTCACGGTCACCGCCGGGGGCACCGCCACCGCGGACCTGGAGCTGCCCGACGCGCCGGCCACCCAGCGGGTGTCGCTCTCCACCGCCTTCGCCCAGGGCAACGGCGCCTCCCAGTGGGCGTCGATCAGCGGCGACGGCCGCTACGTCGCGTTCGGCAGCCTGGCGGACAACCTCGCCGGACCCGCCGCCAACGGCGAGTGGGACGTGTTCGTGCACGACCGGGTCACCGGGACGACCGAGCTGGTGTCCGTGGCGTACGACGGGGGACCGGCCGACGGCTTCTCCCTGAGCCCGCGGCTGTCCGCCGACGGCCGCTACGTCGGGTTCAACAGCAACGCCACCAACCTGGTCGAGGGCGGGACGCCGGTCACCGACGCCTACGTGCGCGACCTGCGCGAGGGCGTGACCGAGCTGGTGTCCGTGGCGTACGACGGCGGTCCCGCCGACGGCCCCAGCGGTGCGCCGGTGCTCAGCGCCGACGGGCGGTTCGCGGCGTTCAGCAGCGACGCCACCAACCTGGTCCCGGACGACACCAACGGCGTGTCGGACGTGTTCGTGCGCGACCGGGTCACGGGCACCACCGAGCGGATCTCCACGGCGTTCGGTGGCGGCGACGCCGACGGCCTGTCGATCGACCCCTCGATCAGTGCCGACGGCCGCTACGTGGCGTTCACCAGCGTCGCCAGCAACCTCGTCGAAGGCGGGTACGACGGGCCGCGGGCGGTCTACGTCCACGACCGCCAGACGGGCGTGACGCGGCGGGTACCGGTGCCGGGCGAGGGCGACAGCGGCTCCCCGGTCCTGTCCGGCGACGGCCGGACGGTGGTGTTCGACCACGCGTTGACGACGTTCGCCCTCCGCCAGGTGTACGCGTACGACCTGGACACCGGAAAGCTGGAGCTGATCACCGTCTCCCACGACGGCACGGGTATGGCCGACAACCTGGTCTCCGCGGGCGTGCCCAACTACGACGGCACCCTGGTGGCGTTCTCCGCGCTGGCGGCGAACCTCGTTCCAGGCGACACCAACGGCGCCGACGACATCTTCGTGCGCGACCGCCGGACCGGCACCACCATCCGGGTGACCGCGGGGATCGACGGCGGCGAGGCCGACGACCGGTCGGCGTTGCCGGTCCTATCCGCCGACGGCCGCTACGTCGCGTTCCAGAGCCACGCCAGCAACCTGGTGCGCCACGACACCAACGGCCTGATGGACGTCTTCGTCCACGACCTGCAGGCGGACCGCCCGCAGGCGCGGTTCGCCGTGTGGGACGTCCGGGTGCAGCCGGATCCGGCGCGCCCGCGGCAGCCGGTCACCGTCCAGGCGAAGATCCGCAACGTCGGCGACGCCACCGGCACGTACGAGGCGGTGCTGCGCGTCGACGGGGAGGTCGTGGCGACCGCGACCCACGAGCTGCGGCCGGGCGCCCACCGACTGGTGCGGTTCCACATCCGACCGACCGACGTGGGAGACCACCTGGTGGCGGTCGGCCCGGTGACCGTACGGCTCACGGTGCGCGGGTGAGGCGGACCGCGCGGGGGTCATCGCGGGCACCCCGGGTTACTTTGGGTCACCTGACCCATGACAACCGCAGTGACATGCGCCGATACTGCCTGCAGTGCCGCGCCCGGTAAGGAGGTGGACCACCAGGACGACGCGGCACCTGCCGTGACGACACTTGGCCGTCTGAACCCGCCGCCGCCCCACCGCTTTATCGACCGCCCCTGTCGGGACGTCACAGCTCGGAGGTGCCGGTATGACCTCGATGAAAGGTGTGGTGACCCGGCGGGTGGTCTCGCCGGCGCTGGTCGGGCGGGCCGAGGAGCTGTCCAGTCTGGTGTCGGCGGTCGCGTCGCCGCCGGCGGTGCTGGTGATCGAGGGCGAGGCCGGCATCGGGAAGACCCGGCTGCTCGCCGAGCTGAGGGAGCGGTGCGGGCTGCCGCGGCGGTCGTTCCTGACCGGGTGGTGCCGGCGGATCCGGGAACCGTTTCCGCTGGGACCCGTGCTCGAGGCGGTTCGGACCCTCGGTGAGGAGCTCGCCGACACCCCGCTGTCCCCTGTGGTCGGTGCCCTGCGGCCGCTCCTGCCCGAGGTGGCCGAGGCGCTTCCCCCGCAGCCGCCGGCGCTGGACGACCGGATGGCCGAGCGGCACCGCGTCTTCCGCGCCCTCGCCGAGCTGCTCGGCTCGACCGGTCCGGCGGTGCTGGCACTGGAGGACCTGCACTGGGCCGACGAGCAGACCATCGATCTTGTCAACTACCTCATCGCCGATCCGCCGCCCAAGCTCTCGCTCGTGCTGACGTTCCGGGGGGAGGACGCCGACCCCCGCATCCGGGCGCTGGCGGCGAAGCCGCCGCCGGCCGTGAACCGGGTCAGCCTCTCGCTGCGGCCGCTGACCGCCGAGGAGACCGGCACCCTGGCCGGTGAGATCCTGGGCGCCGGCCGGGTCTCCCGCGACCTCGCCACCTACCTGCACGAACGCACCTCCGGGATCCCGTTCGCGGTGGAGGAGGTGCTGGCGCTGCTGCGGGCGCGCGGCGCCCTGGTACGCCACGGTGGCGTCTGGTCGTGCCGGCCGCTGGACCAGCTCGCCGTCCCGAGCGGGATCGGCGACCCGGTGCTGGAGCGGGTCAGCGGCCTGTCCGGGGACGCCCGCGCGCTGGTGGAGGCGGCCGCGGTCCTGCAGACCCCGGTGCCGGTGGCGGTGCTCGAACGGGTCTGCCAGACACCGCCGGACCGGTTGCCGCAGGCGCTGGAGGAGGTCCTGGGCCGCGGGCTGCTGACCGAACAGGGCGACCAGGTCGGCTTCCGCCACCTGCTGGCCGCCCAGGCCGTGTACGCCGACATGTCGGGCACCCGCAAGCGGGAGGTACACGGGCGGGTGGCGACCGTCCTCGCCGAGCTCACGCCCGTACCGCTGGGACAGCTCGCCCACCACCTGCGGCACGCGGGCCGGCTGGACGAGTGGGTGTCCGTGGCGGAGCGGGCCGCCGACCAGGCCACCGAGCTCGACCACCACGACGAGGCCGTGCGGCTGCTGGCCGAGGTGCTCCGCCACGCCGAGCTGGCACCGGACCACCGTGGCCGTCTGGCGGTCAAGCTGGCGTGCGCTGCCGCCGAGACGCTGCACACCGAGGACGTCAGCGACCTGTTGCTCACGCTGCCCGCCGACGACCTGCCCGTACCCGTCCGCAGCGAGCTGCGGTTCTGGCTGGCCGTGCTGCTCAGCCAGAGCGGCGCCGACCCGCTGCTGCGGCGCCAGCTGTTCCTGCAGGCACTGGAGGGGCTGGACGACCGCCCCGACCTGAAGGCGTGGGCGATGGTCGGGCTGGGCATCCCGACCGGAGCCCCGGCCGTGCCGCTGTCGGAGCACCTGCGGTGGCTGGACCGGGTCCTGCGGGTGGTGCCGGAGCTGCCCGACCAGAGCCACCGGATCCTGCTGACCAGCAAGGTGGCGATGGTGCTGGCGTCGGTGGGCGACCGGTCCTGGCGGCGGCTGGCCGAACAGGTGCAGGCCCAGGTGGGCGGCGTACCCCGCAACCGGCAGGAGGTCAGCGCCTACGACTCGATCGCCGGCGACGCCTGCTACGCCGGACATCACGAGATCGCCGAGCGGCTGCTCACGGCGGCGCTGGCCGGCGCCGTGGCCTGTCACAGCCGGCGGTTGGAGCTGCGCTCGCGGGCGGAGTTGGCGGTGCTGGAATACTGCCGCGGCCGGTGGACCGGGCTGCGGGAGCGCGCCGAGCGGCTCGTCGACGAGCTGGCGCACTACACCGAGGCCCGCCTGAACGCCGAGGTGGTGACCGCCTGCCTCGCGCTGGCCCACGGCGACGTGGACGTGGCGGACAGCCGGCTGCGGGAGGCGGTGCGGGGAGTGGAGCGGGTGGAGGGGTTCGACCTGCTGCCCGTGCCGGCGGCGGCGCTGATCCGGCTCGTCGTCGCGCGCGGTGACCCGCGCGAGGCGGCGAGCACGGGCCTGCGGTTGCTCGCCAGCGTCGAGTCGAAGGGCATCTGGGCGCCGCTGGTCCGGCTGATCCCGCCGCTGGTCGAGGCGCTGGTGGCCAGCGGTGCACGCCACGACGCCGCCGTCCTGGTCCTGCGGCTCGCCCGGCGGCTGCGCGACCGCGACGCGCCGCTGGCGCCGGCCGCGCTCACCCATGCCCGCGGCCTGATGGACGCCAGCGCCCGGCGGTGGCGGGAGGCGACCCGCCAGCTCATGGCCGCCGGGGACCGGTACCAGGCGCTGGCCTGCCCGTACGAGTCGGCGCAGGCACGGGAGCGGGCCGCCGCCTGCCTGTTCCACCTGGAGGACCCGGCGGCGGAGGAGACGCTGCGCCAGGCGCTGTCGGCCTACCAGCGGCTGGGCGCCACGTGGGACGCCGCCCGGGCCACGAACGTCGCCCGGCGCTTCGGGGTCACCCTCCGCGCCCCGCACCGGGGCGGCAGGCGCGGGTACGGCGACCGGCTCTCGCCCCGCGAGCAGGAGGTGGCCCGGCTGGCGGCCAGCGGGCTGACCAACGACGAGATCGCACGCCACCTGTTCCTGTCCCCCAAGACCGTCGACAAACACGTCTGCGCCGCCCTGCGCAAGCTCGGCCTGCACTCACGCCGCGCCCTGGCGGGTCACTTCGGCGCCGCCGACGCGGCGGTGCCGACCCAAGCGGCCGGGTGACCGACCGCTGACGTTGCCCAGCCGGTGACCGGGGCACCGGCGGGCACCGGAGCAGGGACGGGCCACGGTGGTGACGGGCCGGCCGTGCCCGGCGGGCCACCGGCCGGGCCATGGGGACGTTGCGGGCCCGTGCGGTCGCGAATGTTGGGGTGGTTCACCCCATAGCTAGCCTTCGCTGCCCACCGCACACTGAAGGGTGACCGGAAGCTGACTGACCGTGCTGCCGACGCGACCGGGGCCGGGCCTGGTCGCCCCTGACCGGCCTCGGGCCGAGCGGGGAGGGCAACATGACGCGCTACGTGGAACCGCTGGTGGCCGGAGCGGACGCGGTAGGCGAGGTGCCAGTGGTCGTGGGCATCGCACTGGACCATGGCCGGCGCCGCCGGCTAGCGTCCCTGCTGGACGGTGTCGGCGTCGTCATGTTCGCCCGGGACCTGGCCACCGCCCGGTCGATGCTCGGCCGCCAGGCCGACCTCGCCGGCCGGGTACACGACGCCCCCGCCTCCCCGGTCGTCCGCGCCGGTGACCTGGAGATCGACCGTGTGCGCTGCCGTGCCCGCTGGCGCGGGGTGCCGCTGGAGCTGACCCAGCGCGAGCGGGAGCTGCTCGCCTGCCTGGCCTCGCCACCCGCCCGGGTGTGGACCTACCAGGAGCTCTACGCCGCGGCGTGGACCGGCCGGTACCTGGACGCCGGTCCGGTGCACGCGGCCATCAAGCGCCTGCGCCGCAAGCTGCGCCAGGCCGGCGTCGACGTGCAGGTCAACGCCGTCCGGGGGGTCGGCTACGAGCTGGGGCACGGCACCGAGGGCGGTGACCGGGGCTGACCACGGCCCACCAGGCTGGCCGCGGGCCCACGAGGCTGACCACGGCCGACGGGCCGACGCGGGCTACCACGGCCGGAGGACGGCCGGGCCGCCCGCGACCGCTTCGGTCCGGCCGGCGCGCCACCGCGTACCCGTGAGGAGGCGGCGGCGTTCGCCCAAAACGGACCGGCCGCGGCGCGCCGTCTGCGATACTGGGGCCGCGACACCGGTGCGCCCCACGTGCACCTGACCGCCTCGGGCCTCCGGGGGGACCATTGCCGCACCGACCCGACACCGCCCACGCCGGACGTCCACACCGCCCGTGGCCGTCGCCGCGCCCGGACCGCACCACCGCGTCATGACCGGCCTGTACACCGACCTGTACGAGGTGCGGATGGCCGCCAGCTACCTGCGGCGGGGCATGACCGGGCCGGCCACGTTCAGCCTGTTCTCCCGCCGCCTGCCGGCCTCCCGCGGGTTCCTGGTCGCGGCCGGGCTCGCCAACGTGATCGACTTCCTCGCCGACTTCCACTTCGACGACGAGGAGATCGACTACCTGCGGGACCACGCCGGCCTGGACGAGGCGTCGCTGGCGGCGCTGCGGGACATGAGGTTCACCGGCGACGTGTGGGCGGTGCCGGAGGGCCGGGTGGTCTTCGCTGACGAGCCGCTGCTGGAGGTGACCGCGCCGATCGCGCAGGCCCAGCTGGTGGAGACCGTGGTGCTCAACCTGGTCACGTTCGCCACCACGGTGGCCAGCAAGGCGGCCCGGTGCCGGATCGCCGCACCCGACGCGACGCTGATCGACTTCGCGTTCCGCCGTACCCACGGGGTCGAGGCGGCGATGACCGTGGCGCGGGCGTCGGCCATCGTCGGGTTCGCCGCCACGAGCAACGTGGCCGCCGCCCGCCGGTACGGGCTGCAGGCCGCCGGTACGATGGCGCACTCCTACGTCGAGGCCTTCGTCGACGAGCGGGCGGCGTTCACCGCCTTCGCCGAGGACTTCCCCGACAACGCGATCTTCCTGGTGGACACGTACGACACCGTCGCCGGGGTGCGCGCGGCGGTCGAGGTGGTCGAGCGGCTCGGACTGACCGGCGCGGTCGGCGTCCGGCTGGACTCCGGCGACTTGGCCGAGCTGGCCCGGCAGGCGCGCCGGATCCTCGACGACGCCGGACTGGCCCGGGCGCAGATCGTCGCCAGCGGCGCGCTGGACGAGTACACGATCGCGGACCTGGTGGCACGACGGGCACCCATCGACGCGTACGGCATCGGCACGAAGATGGGCGTCTCGGCCGACGCGCCCTCCCTGGACAGCGCCTACAAGCTGGTGGACTACGGCGGCCGGCCGGTGATGAAGCTGTCCCCCGGCAAGGCCACGTTCCCGGGCCCGAAGCAGGTGTTCCGCGGCCCGTCCGCGGCGGACGGTGACGTGCTGGGGCTGCGGGACGAGCCCGCCCCGGACGGGTACGAGCCGCTGCTGGTGCCGGTCATGCGCGCCGGGAAGCCGGTGGCGCCGCCCGACCCGGCCGGCGAGGTACGGGCCGCCCGGGCCCGTTTCGACGCCGACCTGGCGTGGCTGCCCGAGGCGGCGCGCCGGCTGACCGACCCCGAACCCGTGGTGGCCCGTCCCAGCGCGCGCCTGGACGCGCTGCGCGAGCAGGTCGCGCGGCGGCTGGGATTCCCGGTGGACCGGCCGTGACGGGCCGCCGGCCCGACCGCCGGTTCCCGGCGTCCCGGCCCGGCCGGTCCGGGACCGTGGCCGGTCCGGCGGAGCGCCCGTGCGGGACTCACCCGGTGTGAGACCCTGCGGCCATGGGTGTCACACTTCCCGACCTCGCCCGCCAGCTGCTCGACCGGCGCGTGTTCGCGGTCCTCAGCACCGTCAACCCGGACGGGTCGCCGCACTCCAGCGTCATGTGGGCGACGTACGAGGGTGACGAGATCCTCTTCTCCACGATCCGCGGCCGCCGCAAGGTCGCCAACATGGAACGGGATCCACGGGTCTCGATGTTGCTGTACGACCCCGCCGACCCGTACCGCTACGTCGAGATCCGCGGCACGGTCTCCATGACCGAGGAGGGTGGGGACGCGCTCATCGACCGGCTCTGCCGGGCGTACCAGGGCGTGCCCTGGCCGCAGCGGACCGGCGAGGTCCGCCTGGTGTGCCGGCTGCGGCCGACCCACGTGGTCGTCCTGTAAGGTCCCGCGAGCCGGCGACCGTGTCCGGTTCCACCGATGTGGACGGGTTCCGCGGCCGGACCGCGGGTGGCACGCGGTGGATCCAGGGTCGCGGATCCGTGGGCGTCACCGGCCACCGCCGGGCCGCGCCCGCCGCGCCACCGGGTCGGGGTGGCGGCGTCACCCGACGAAGGTGGCCACGATCGTGGCGGCGGTGGGCGTCACGCGGATCTCGGCGGCGCGCAGCCGCGGATGCTCCAGCCAGTACATCCGGGCGTGGTCCGGGACGCCGTGGTGGGTCGGCGGCCAGCCGGACATCGGGGTGAAGTCGTCGACCACCACGATCCCGCCCGGGCGTAGCCAGCGTGCCGGGTCCAGCGGCGGCTGCCCCCGCTTGCCCTGTCCCCCTCCGTCGAGGAACAGCAGGTCGAACGGTGCGGCGTCGGCGAGCCCGCGCCAGTCGCAGGTGCGCACGTGCACCCGTGGGTCGTCGGCGAAGACATCGGCGGCGATCTTCGCCAGCTCGGCGTCACGTTCCACGCTGTACAGCCGGGCGTCGGCGGCCGCCCCGCTGGCCAGCCACGCCAGACCGACCCCGCAACCGGTACCGGTCTCGCCGATGACCCCGCCGCCGACGCCGGCGGCGAGCACCCGCAGCAGGGCCCCCTGCTCCGGCAGGCACGACTCGGCGAACCCGGCCGCCAGCGCCGCCTCGACCGCGGTGGAGACCAGCGGCGGCAGGTCGGTGCGGCCCTGGTACGCCGCGGTGCCGGTGGGAGCCATGCCCCCATCATCGCCCACACCGGGCGATACCGCATCCGGCGGGCACGTCGGTGAGGGCGACGTAACAGTCGGTCAGAATCCGACGGCCGACCGATCGCCGGGCATATAGCGACAAATGGTACGCCAAGCCGGTCCGCGGCTAGCCGGCCTGGCCGTCTCCGGCCGACTCCCACAGGCCGATGACGTTGCCCTCCGGGTCGGCGAAGTAGGCCGAGTAGCCCATGTCGCCGACCGCGGTCCGGCCCTCCACCACCCGGCCGCCGAGCTCCTGGATGCGCTGCAGGCTCTGGTCGATGTCGTCGACGTTGACCACGACCACGGGGTGCGTCACCGGCTCCGCCCGCGGCGTCATCCCGCCGTTGATCGCGCCGGGCTCGGCCGGCGTGCCCTGCTCATCCGGCTCCACGGTGGTGACCAGCGTGTAGGACATCTCCGGCATCGGGTTCAGTCGCCACCCGAACGCCTCCCGGTAGAACGCCTGGCAACGTTCCATGTCGTCGGCCGGGATCTCGAAGTGAACAACCTGACCCGCCATGTCGCGTCTCCCCCCCGCCACGCGGCTTCCGACCCGGCCATCGTACGGCCGCGACCGGTGCCGCCACGGGGCTTCGGCGGAATCTCCGGCGGGCCGGCCCGCCGGGTTCCGCGCCGCGCCGACCGGCCGGTCCGGGCTTGCGCCCGACGCCGCCGTACGCGTCCACCTGCGGCGGCCCGGTGGTGTCGGCGTCGGGCCGCCACTGCGGGCAGCTCACCACTCCCGGCGGAACCAGCTCCAAGCCGTCGAAGAAGCTTTCGATCTCCTCCGGGGTGCGCAGCCGGTACGGGACGGCACCGGTGTCGTCGTAGCCCTGCTGGGCCTTCTCGACCGCCTCGCCGGCCACCACGCTGGTGCCGTCGTTGAGCGACAGGTAGCTGCCCGGGGCCAGGCCGTCCATGAACCGGCGCACGATCCAGCGGGCCTCGTCGGTGTCGGGGACGTGCCCCATGATCCCGCTGAGGACGAGGGCGACGGGCTCCGTCAGGTCGAGGGTCTCGGCCGCCGCGGCGAGGATCTTCTCCGGCTCCCGCGCGTCCGCGTCGACGTACGTGCGCGCCCGTCCGGCGTGCTCACCAGCAGCGCCCTCGCGCGCGCCAGCACCATCGGGTCGTTGTCGACGTAGACGATGCGGGAGTCGGGCGCGACCCGCTGCGCGACCTCGTGCGTGTTGTCCACTGTCAGCAGTCCGGTGCCGACGTCGAGGAACTGGCGGATCCCCGCCTCGGCGGCCAGGAACCGCACCGAACGGATCAGGAACTGCCGGGACGCCCGGGCGACCTCGACCACTCCCGGGAAGGTCCGCTTGTACTCCTCCCCCGCGGCCCGGTCGACGGCGTAGTTGTCCTTGCCCCCCCAGCCGGCAATTCCAGATCCGGGCCGAGTGCGGCACCGTCGTGTCGATCGCCGGAGAAGGCGGGTCGGTGGGCGCGGGACCGCTCGTCATGCGGACACCTCCTCGGGGCCGCGGTGGACCGCTCAGCTGACGACCGGTCCACCGGTCGGGTTACGTCACAACGGACGATGCGGGTAGGCCCGTGGACGGGTGCCCCCGCCCTCTCACCCGGGCGACCCGTACGGGAGGAATCAGGGTCAGGCCCGATCCCGGGCCTGGTCACGTCCGCGTACCGTGGGGCGCGTGCCACTGATCGAGACACGCTCGCTCACCAAGCGGTACGGCTCCGGCGTGACCGCCCTGGCGGACCTGTCGGTCAGCGTGGAGCCCGGGATCATCGGCCTGGTGGGTGCGAACGGGGCCGGCAAGACGACCCTGTTGAAGATCCTCCTGGGTCTGCTGCCCCCCACCGCAGGCGAGGTCCGGGTGCTCGGCATGGACCCGTTCCGGGAGCCCACCGCGGTGCGCGCCCGGGTCGGTTACATGCCCGAGTCGGACTGCCTGCCGCCGGACCTCATCGCCGCCGAGCTCGTCACCCACCTGGCCCGCGTCAGCGGCCTGCCCCGCACCGCGGCCCGCGAGCGGGCCAGCGAGGCGCTGCGGCACGTCGGCCTGTACGAGGAGCGGTACCGGCAGGTGGGCGGCTACTCAACCGGGATGAAGCAGCGGGTCAAGCTCGCCCAGGCCCTGGTGCACGACCCCGACCTGCTGCTGCTCGACGAGCCGACCAACGGCCTGGACCCGGCCGGCCGCGAGGCCATGCTGGACCTCATCCACCGCATCGGCACCGAGTTCGGCATCTCGGTGGTGGTGTGCTCGCACCTGCTGGGCGAGGTGGAGCGGATCTGTGACACCGTGGTGGCGCTGGACGGTGGCCGGCTGCTGCGGGCCGACCGGGTCTCGTCGATGACCGCCGCCACCGGGACGCTGGTGGTCGAGGTGGACGAGGGCACCGACGAGCTGCTGGCGGCGCTGGCGGCGCTCAAGCCCCGGCGGGACGGCGACACCCTGCTGGTGCCGCTGGACGGCGACGACACCTACGACACGGTGATGCGGACCGTGGCCGACCTCGGGCTGCCGCTGCACCGCCTCGACCAGCGCCACCACCGGGTGGCGGAGCTGTTCACCACGGAGGCGTCATGACCGTCAATGAGCGGACCGGTGTCATCCACGACATCGGGTACCAGCGGTACACGGGTGCGCGGTTGGGCCGTCGGTACGTGGTCGGCTCCCTGTTCACGCACAGCCTGCGCACCGCGTACGGGCTGGGGCGCAGCGGCAAGGCGAAGGTCTTCCCGTGGGGCGTGGTGGGGATCCTGGTGCTCGTCGCCGCGGTGGTCTCCGCCGTACGCGCCGGCGTGGGCCAGGTGGTGCTCCCGTACGACGAGTTCCCCAACGCGGTCGTCCTGCTGGTCGTGCTGTTCTGCGCCGTAATCGCCCCCGAGCTGGTCTCGCGGGACCTGCACAGCGGCGTGCTGCAGCTGTACTTCGCCCGCCCGCTGCGTCCCGTCGACTACGCGATGGCGAAGCTCGCGGCCATGGTGGTCGCCGTGTGGCTGCTGCTGGCCGGGCCGCAGCTGCTGATGTTCGTTGCCGGAGCGTTCACTGTAGACGGCATACGACAGGTGTGGGACGAGGTCGGCGCCCTGCTGCCCGGGCTGGCGTACTCGGCCATCATGGCCGTGGTCTTCGGCCCGCTGGTGTTGCTCATCGCCTCGCTGATGCGGCGGCGCACGGTCGCCGCCGCGGTGGTCGTCGGCGCGTTCATCGTCACCACCCCGGTGGTGGGGGTGCTCAACGCGCTCGGGGATGCCACGGCCCAGCAACTGAGCTTCCTGTTCAGCCCGATGACCCTGGTGGCGGGCGTCCGGCAGGTGCTGTTCGGCGACGGCGGCATGCCGATCGGTGACATGGGCCCGGTGTACGTCGTGGTCGCCGCCGCGCTGGCGCTGGGGTCCGCGGGACTGCTGGTGGCGCGCTACCGGAGGGCGGCGATATGAGCACGGTGGAGCTGGCGGGCGTGTCCCGCTGGTACGGCAACGTCGTGGCGGTCAACGACATCTCGATGAGCCTCGGCCCGGGCGTCACCGGCCTGCTGGGGCCCAACGGCGCGGGCAAGACCACCCTGCTGCACATGATGGCCGGCCTGCTCGCCCCCTCCCGGGGCACGGTGACCATCGACGGCCGGCCGGCCTGGCGCAACCCCGACATCTACCGCACGCTCGGGTTGGTCAGCGAACGCGAGGCCGTGTACGGGTTCCTCTCCGGATACGAGTTCGTGCTCGCCAGCGCCAGGCTGCACCGGCTGGCCGACCCGGTGGCCGCGGCCCGTCGGGCCATCGACCTGGTCGACATGGGCTCCGCCCAGCACCGCCGCATCGGCACCTACTCCAAGGGAATGCGGCAGCGGATCCGGGTGGCGGCCGCGCTCGTCCACGACCCCGCGGTGCTGCTGCTGGACGAGCCGTTCAACGGCATGGACCCGCGCCAGCGGATTCACATGATGGACGTGCTCCACCGGCTGGGTGCCGAGGGGCGGACGGTGCTGTTCAGCTCGCACATCCTGGAGGAGGTCGCCCAACTGTCGGGGACCGTGCAGGTGATCGTGGCGGGGCGGTTGGCGGCCTCCGGCGACTACCGTACGATCCGCCGGCTGATGACCCACCGGCCGCACGTGTTCACCGTCCACTCCGACGACGACCGTCGGCTGGCGGTGGCGCTGCTGCAGCGGGCGCCGGTCGTCGGCGTCGACCTCAACCCGGGCGGCGGGCTGACCGTACGCACCAGCGACTACGGCACCTTCACCCGTGCCCTGCCGGCGGTCGCGGTCTCGGAGAAGATCCGCGTCACCCGCGTGCTGCCCACCGACGAGTCCCTGGAAAGCGTCTTCTCCTACCTGGTGGCATCATGATCAACTGGACGGTCGCCCGGATCACGCTGCGTGCGCTGCTGGGGCGGCGCCGCTTCCTGCTGCTGCTCCCGCTGCCGGCGCTCATGGTCGTGCTGGCGGCCATCGCCTCCGGGTTCGGTGCCGCGCCCCGGGACTGGGTACCGGCGGTCGTGGTCGGCATGGGCTTCGCCGGGGTGCTTCCG
>VSBZ01000004.1:0-74946 GCA_047459215.1 Micromonosporaceae bacterium
GGTGCTGGTGACCCGATGACGACGAACGGGACGACGGTGCCCGGAGCACCGCGCAGGTCGGGGACACCGACGGAACCGGGCGGGAAGCGTCCGCGTACCCTCGCACCTGACCGCGGCGGCTCGCCCGTGGAGCTGGCGATCATCTTCCCCGCCCTGCTGCTGCTCATCTTCGGGGCGGTGCAGGCCGCCACGTACTTCGCCGCCCGTACCGTCGCCCTCACCGCCGCCCAGACCGCGGTCACCGTGGAGCGCATGTACGACGCCGAGGTCGGCGACGGTCGGGCCGCGGCCGAAGATTTCCTGGCCGGGGCCGGTGACTGGCTGACCGAGGTCGAGGTCTCCGACCCGGTCTACACCGCGGACGGGGTCAGCTACACCGTCAGCGGCGAGGCGCTGTCGCTGATCCCGGGCACCACCTGGCGGGTGTCGCAGTCCGCGCACGGGACGCTGGAGCGGTTCACGCCGTGAGCACGCCACCCGCCGGGACCGGCCGGGACGCCCGCCACAGCGGGGGATCGGTGTCCGTGGAGGTGGCGGTGCTCCTGCCCGCGTTCATCCTGCTCATCGTGCTGGCCACCATGGTGGGCCGGCTCGCGGTCGCGACGAACGCCGTCACCGCGGCCGCCCACGACGCCGCCCGCGCCGCCTCCATCAGCCGTGACGAAACGACCGCCCAGGAGCGGGCGTACGCCGTGGCCACCGACACCCTGGCGGCCCAAGGGCTGCACTGCATCGACCTGACCGTCGACTCCGACACGTCCGGGTTCGCGCTGCCGGTGGGCACACCGGGCACTGTGGAGGTGACCGTCACCTGCCAGGTGTCGTTCGCCGATATCGTGTTCGCGGGCCTGCCGGGCAGCCGCACCGTCAGCGCTACGTTCGTGTCGCCGATCGACACCTGGCGGGGGCGGCGGTGACCGGGGCGGGCAGCCGCGCGACCGGTGACGGCCAGGCCGGGCGGGTGAGCATCCTGCTCGCCGTGACCCTGACCGGGCTGCTGTTCATCATCGGGGTTGCGCACGACGTCGGCGACCAGGTCCGCGCCGCCCTGTGGGCGGAGCAGCTCGCCGCCGAGGCGGCGCGGGCCGGTGGGCAGGCCGTCGACCGGGATACGGTCGCGGCCACCGGCGAACAGCGGGTCGACCCGGTCGCGGCGGAACGGGCCGCGCTGTCCTACCTGTCCGACGCGGGCGTGGAGGGTCAGGTGGCGTTCAGCCCGGATCTGACCGAGATCACTGTCTCCGTCACGCTGACCCGCCCGAGAGTGATCCTCGGCCTGTTCGGGTTCGGCGACTACGAGGTCACCCGCCAGGCGACCGCACAACTGGTGAGCGGCTGACGCCGACCGTCAGACCTGACGCCCGACCGCCAGGCCTAACACACCCGACCGTCAGATCTTGTCCAGCGCCTGGGCGAAGTCGGCGATGAGGTCGTGGGCGTCCTCGATACCGCAGCTGACCCGTACCAGGTCGTCGGTGATGCCGACGCGCTCGCGCTCCCTCGGGTCCATGCCGGCGTGCGAGGTCACCACCGGGCGGGTGACCAGGCTCTCCACGCCTCCCAGGCTGGGGCCGGCGTACGGGATCCGCAGCGCCTCCAGCAGCGCGGCGGCCGCTTCCGCCCCGCCGGCCGGGCGCAGGCTCAGCATGCCGCCGAAGCCTGACAACAGCTGCGTCGCGTGGGCGTGATCGGGGTGGGAGGGCAGCCCCGGGTAGTTGACCGTCGCCACCTTCGGATGCGACGCGAGGTACGCCGCGAGGGCCAGGGCGTTGGCGTTCTGTGCCCGCACCCGCAGCGCGAGGGTCTTCATCCCGCGGGCGAGCAGGAACCCGGCGTGCGGGTCCAGGGTGCCGCCGTAGTGGTTGAGCGTCCGGTGCACCCGGCCGACCAGCTCCGCGCTGCCCATGACCGCCCCGGCGGCCAGGTCCGAGTGTCCGTTGAGGTACTTCGTGGCGCTGTGCACCACCAGGTCGAAGCCGACCTGGAGCGGGCGGAAGTTGACCGGTGTGGCGAACGTGTTGTCGATGACGGACGTGACGCCGTGGGCGCGGCAGAACTCCGCGACCTCACGCAGCCGGCCGACCCGCACCAGCGGGTTGGTGATCGTTTCGACCAGGAAGACGCGGGTGCGCGGGGTCAGGGCCGCCTCCCAGGTGTCCGGTTCCCCGGGGTCCACGAAGGTGTAGGTCCAGCCCAGCGCCTCCGCGCGCTGGGTGAGGAAGTCGTGGGTCCCGCCGTACAGGCAGTCACCGGCCAGCACGTGGTCGCCGGCGCGCAGCAGCGCGTGGAGCACCGTGGTGATCGCGGCCATGCCCGACGCGGTGGCCACCGCCGCCTCCGCGCCCTCCAGCGCCGCCAGCTTGTCGTGCACGTACACCTGCGATGGCGTGGTGCTCAGCCGCGGGTACCTCAGGTCGTGGTAGTCGGTGCCCTTCTCCACCGTGAACACGGTGCTCGGGTAGACCGGGAACACCAGCGAGCCGTCCGGCCCGGGCCGCCGTTCGCCGGCGTGGACGGCCAGGGTGCCGACCCTGAAGTCCTCTGGTGTTGCCATGGCGACCTCCCTCACCCGCGACGTCGTCGACCCAGGCGACGTCCTCGACTCTAGCCGCGGGAACACCGCGGACGCGAACGTCGCGCCGGCGACCCGACGCGGCGTGCGCGCGTCACTCTCGCCGCACTCTCGCCGCCCAGCAGCAGGGGGGTCGGTACCGCCACCGTGCCGAGCGTGTCGCGCAGGTCCGCGGCGGCGAACATGGAGCGGTCGCCCGGATGCCCGCCCGCCGGGCCTCCCACATGATGGACGGGAGGTCGTGGCGGGCCGCCGCCGGGACCCGTCGGGAAGAACCGCGCCAGGGCCGACACCCACTCCTCCGGCCGGGCGCTCCGCCTCCGCCAGCCCCGCGGTGCGCCCGGGCCGCCGCCTTCTCGGCTGGCAGCAAGGCCCGCCCAGCCAGCGGAGGCGGCGAGCTCGAGCGACCGCACCGGGGCGGTGGCGGTCGGTACAGCTCCCGCGCGGGACCGCCCCTGAACGGCGGGCCGGCGGCGCGGGTGGGTTCTGCAACGCGTGGGTCGTTGCAGTCCGGGACGGGAATCGGACTCTCGGCCCCTTGACAGGACAGCAAACGTTTGCGATCTTCTCACTTACCTTGTCACGTTGCCGTTTCCGCAGGGGGACACGGGCGGATGGACATCGAGGTCCTCCTCGTGCACAGCCTCAACGGGCTGAGCTACGGAGCACTGCTGTTCCTGGTGGCCAGCGGGTTCACCTTGATCTTCGGCCTGCTCCGGATCGTGAACCTCGCCCACGGGGCCTTCTACCTGCTGGGCGCCTACCTCGGCCTGGCCACCCTCGCCGCCACGGGCAACTTCCTGTTCGCGCTGTTCGTGGCGGCGTCCGTGGTCGGCGGCCTGGGCCTGAGTCTGGAACGCAGCCTGCTCAAGCGGGTCCGCGGCAAGGAGCTGCCGGAGGTCCTCCTCACCATCGGCATCGCGTTCGTGATCGCGGATCTGTGTCTGGCGATCTTCAGTGGTGACCCGCAGTCGATGGCGATGCCGGCCGCCTTGTCGGGCACGGCCGACCTGGGGTCGGTGACCTATCCGCGGTACCGCCTGGTGCTGGTTCTGATCGCGGCACTCCTTGCGATCGCGCTCTACCTCTTGCAACGGCACACGAAGATCGGCGCGATCGTCCGTGCGGGAGTCGACGACCGGGAGATGGCGGCCGCTATGGGGATCAACATCGACCGGGTGTTCACGGGAATGTTCGCTTTCGGTGCGGCTCTCGCGGGGCTCGCGGGCGTGATCGGCGCCGGGCTGCTTCCCGCGCGGCCCGGCGCCGATATCGAGATCCTGCTGTTCGCGCTCGTCGTGGTGATCATCGGCGGCCTGGGCAGTGTCAAGGGCGCGGCCGTCGGCAGCGTGCTGATCGGCCTCATCGACGCCTACTCCAAGGTGTGGCTACCGGAGTTCTCCTACTTCACCGTCTTCGCGCCGATGGCGCTGGTGCTGGTGTTCCGGCCTGTCGGACTGTTCGGGAGGACCGCATGACGCGTTTGCCCACCCCCGGTCGGCTGGTGACGCTCCCCAGGGTGGCCCTGCTCGTCACGCTCGCGCTCGCGGTTGCGGTCCCCTACGTACTGCGCAGCTACTACGTGTCGATCCTCGCGCTGGCGTTCATCGCTGGCCTGCTCGCTGCGAGCGTGAACCTGCTCGCCGGCCAGATGCACCTGGTCTCAATCGGACACGCCGGGATCGCCGCCAGCGCCGCGTATGCGGTCGGCTGGGCGTCCCACCACGGCTACGGCTACGCCGTCCAGCTGGGGCTGGCGCTCGTGGTCACGCTTCTGGTCAGCGCAGTCTACGGCGTGACCTCGATGCGCACCAGCGGGATCTTCTTCCTGATGGTGACCCTGGCCTTGGGCATGGTGGTGTTCGGGCTCGCCTACCGGCTGTCGCGGGTCACCGGTGGGGAGAACGGCCTCACCGGCATCTGGCGCCCGCCAATGGTCGCGCAGACGTGGCAGTTCTACTACCTGTGCCTGGCGGTGCTGGTGCTGGCGGTGCTGGCGCTGCGGGTGGTCGAACGTTCGCCGTTCGGCCTGGTGTTGCGGGGCATCCGGGACAGCGAGAGCCGGATGAGCAGTCTCGGCTACTCGGTGGCCGCCTACAAGTTCTCGGCGATGATCATTTCGGGGGTGGTGGCCGGTGCCGCGGGGGTGCTGTCGGTCTGGCACGCCGAGTTCGTCAGTCCGGCCTCGGCCAACTTCCTGCGCTCCGCCCTCGCCGTGATCATGGTGATCGTCGGCGGCGTGGGCACCTGGCTGGGGCCGTTGATCGGGGCCGGTCTGGTCACCGGTGCCGAGCACCTGCTCAGCACCCACGTGGAGCGCTGGCCGGCCGTGCTCGGACTGGTCTTCATCGCGGTCGTGCTGTTCGCGCCCAACGGGATCGTGGGCGCTGTCCGCGACCTGACGGGCCGCCTCCGCCGGTCCCGCGCCAGACGTGGGCGTCCCCCAGCGGCCTCGTCCGTGGGTACGCCGGTGGCGACGGCCGGGGAATCCGTGACTTCCTCCGCACCGAGACCATGAGCACGAAAGGACTGGTGATGGGACAGTCGATCACGCGGCAGGCCATGCGGATGGCCGCCTCGGCCGCCGCCGGCCTGGTGTTGGTGACCGCCTGTGCGCCGCCTTCGGACGACAACGGCGTCGTGTCGGAGTCAGGGACGGTCAAGGTCGGCTTCCTCTCCCCGGTGACGGGTCCGGTCGCCGCCGCCGGCATCGAGATGCGAGAGGGCTGGGAACTGTACTGGCAGGAGCACGGTGACACGGTCGGCGACGTCAAGGTGGAGACCGTCTTCGAGGACGACGCCGGCAACCCTGACACCGCGCTGACCAAGGCGAAGCGACTCATCGAGGACGAGCAGGTCGACGTGATTGTCGGGCCGCTGTTGGCCAACACCGCGCTGGCAGTGGCCGACTACGCGACCCGGGCGGGCATCCCGTCGCTGCAGCCGGTGACCGCCGCGGACGACCTGACCCAGCGCAAGCACCACCCGCTGCTGCTGCGGGCCGGTGCCTACGCCGGCAGCCAGATGAACTTCCCCGGCGGGCAGTGGGCGTACGAGCAGGGATATCGCCGGGCGATCACGCTCTGCCCCGACTACGCATTCGGCTGGGAGAGCTGCGCCGGGTTCGTGCGGGCCTTCACCGCCGCCGGTGGTGAGATCGTCGACCAGCTGTGGTTCCCCCTGGGCACCCAGGACTTCAGCCCGTACGTGACCGAGATGAGTGGCACCGACGCCGACATCGCCTTCGTCGTAACGGCCGGCGGTGCCGACGGACCGACGTTCCTCCGGGCGTTTCACGAGTTCGGGCTCAAGGACGAGCTGCCGTTGCTGACCAACTGCTGCGCGATGGACCAGGCGACCCTGCGGGACGTCGGAGAGCTGGCCGAGGGTATCCACTCGGTGAGCTACTGGGCCGAGGGTCGGGACTCGCCGGTGGTGCAGGAGTTCGTCCAAGCGTACAAGGAATCCTACGGCAAGCTGCCGTCTCTCAACGCGGCTGGCGGCTACCTCACCGCCGAGGTCCTGGCGCGGGCGCTGGAGAAGGTCGGCGGGCAGGCGAGCGCCGAGGAGCTCATCGAAGCCGCCAGCTCGATCGAGTTCGAGGAAAGCCTGTACGGGCCGCTACGGTACGACGAGTACAACAACCCGGTCGGCCCGGTCTACATCCGGGTGGCGGAGCGCAACAACGATGGCGAGTACTGGAACGTCCCGGTCAAGACCTACGAGGACGTCAGCCAGTTCTGGACGTTCGACCCGGAGGAGTACCTCACGCAGCCGCCGTACGACCGGGAGCACACGGGACAGTGAGCGAACACGACCGTCCCAACCGGTCCTCCCCGGCGGTCAACACCGCCGGGGAGGACCCCCGGGTCGCGCTCAGGCTCGACCGGGTCAGCCGGTTCTTCGGTGGGGTGACCGCGGTCGACGGGGTGTCCCTGACCGTTGGACACGGGGAACGGTTGGCCGTCATCGGCCCTAACGGCGCGGGCAAGACCACCCTGTTCCGGTTGATCGCCGGTGAGACCCCGGTGAGCGCCGGGCGGGTGTACCTGTTCGGTCGGGACGTGACCCGGCTGGCACCTCACCGGCGCGCCCGGCTCGGGCTGGCCCGGACCTTCCAGGTGTCCAACCTGTTCGCGGGCCTGACCGTAGCCGACAACGTGCGGCTGGCCGCCCAGGCGGCCCATCGCAGCCGGATGCGGTTCTGGAGGCCGATGCGCGACGCCGATCCCGTCGTACCGCCGACGCTGGTGACGCTGGAGCAGGTCGGCCTCGCGGCCCGCGCCAGGGACGCCGTGGCCGACCTGTCCCACGGCGAGAGGCGGCAGCTCGAGATCGCCATGGCACTGGTGACCCGGCCGAGGCTGCTGCTGCTCGACGAACCGGCGGCGGGCCTGTCCGCCGGGGAGCGGAGCCGGCTGCGCGGGCTGATCGAACGGCTGCCCGCCGACCTGCCGATGCTGCTCATCGAGCACGACATGTCCCTGGCGCTGGACGTGGTCGACCGGGTGCTGTGCCTGGACAACGGGCGGCCGATCGCGCTGGGCACCCCGGACGAGGTCCGTGACAACCCGCAGGTGCGAGCGGTCTACCTCGGGAGGGCAGGTGGCGATGCTGGAGATCCGTGACGTCCACGCCGGCTACGCGACCGCCTCGGTGCTACGCGGTGTGTCGCTGACGGTCTCGGCTGGGGAAACTGTAGCTCTGCTCGGGCGCAACGGCATGGGCAAGTCCACCCTGGTCCGGGTGGTCTGTGGGCTCACCCCGCCGGTCCTCACCGCCGGCTCGGTCGCCTTGGACGGCGAGCGGATCGACCACCTGCCCAGCTATGCGGTCGCCCGCCGGGGGATCGGGCTGGTGCCGCAGGGGAGGCGAATCTTCGGCAGCCTGACGGTGGAGGAGAACCTGCGGGTGGTGCCGGACCGGGGTGGCGGCACCTGGTCGCTGGACGCGGTGTACCACCTGTTTCCGCGGCTACGGGAGCGGCGCCGCCAGCGTGGCGCCACGCTGTCCGGTGGCGAGCAGCAGATGCTCGCGATCGGTCGGGCGCTGATGACCAACCCACGGCTGCTCATCATGGACGAGCCGTCGGAGGGGCTCGCACCCACGGTGCTGGACGTGCTCCGCGAGCGGTTGCGGGAGCTGCGCGGAACCGGTCAGGCTCTGCTGATTGCCGAACAGAACGTGGACCTGGCGCTGGACCTCGCCGACCGGGTGGCGATCCTGGGCGCCGCCGGCACGATGGTGTGGCAGGGTACGGCCGGCCAGCTCCGCGCCGACCCGGCACCGATCCACGAGCACCTGGGCCTGTGAACGAGGAAGTGACGGATGGCGGTGTCGACCACCAAGGTGGAGCCTGGTCCGAACGCGACGGTGTTCATGCGGTCAACAACCTCAGCGCCCCTGGCGCCCGGCTGGAGCTCGAGGTGACCGCTGCGTCCTGACCACAAGCGGTCATCGATGTGAACCGTGGCGCCCCCGTAGGGGCACTGGGTGTCACAATCGTTTGCATATCACTGGGGAAATGCGAGACCAAGGGTGTGAGATGACGAGGAACGGTACGAGACCCGGGGCGGTGGGCTGGATCGGTGCGGGTCGGATGGGCGCGGCGATGGCGGCCCGGCTCATCGCGGCGGGCTACCAGGTGGCGATCTGGAACCGGACCCGTTCCAAGGCGGAGGCGGTCACCGGCGCCACCGTGGTGGACCGGCCGGCGGACCTGGCCGGGCATCCCGTCGTGTTCACCATGGTGGCCGGCGGGCCGGAGCTGGCGCAGGTGCTCTTCGACGGGGACGGCCTGCTGACCGGGAACCGCCTTCCCGAGATCGTGGTCGACTCCTCCACCATCGACATCGACGAGGCGACCGCCCTGCGCGAGCGGGCGGCCGAGCGGGGTGTGACGCTGTTGGCCGCACCCGTGTCCGGCAACGCCAAGGTCGTCAAGGCCGGCAAGCTCACGTTCGCGGTGTCAGGCCCGAAGGCGGCATACGAGCGGGTACGTGATCTACTGGCGGCGATCGGCGGCGGCGTGACGTACCTGGGCGAGGGCGAGGTCGCCCGGCTGGTCAAGATCTGCCACAACCTGCTGCTGGGGGTCGTGACCCAGACCATGGCGGAGATCACGGTGCTCGCGGAGAAGGGCGGCGTCAGCCGGTACGACTTCCTGGACTTCCTCAACCGCAGCGTGATGGGCTCCCTCTTCACCCGCTACAAGACTCCGGCGTTCGTCAATCTGGACTTCACGCCGACGTTCACGCCGGTGCTCCTGCGCAAGGACTTCGACCTGGGCCTGGCAGCCGCCCGCCGGCTGGGCACGACGCTGCCGGTCGCGGCGCTGGTGCACCAGCTCATCTCAGCCGAGGTCAACCGGGGGCACGTCGACGAGGACTTCGCGATCCTGCTGCGTACCCAGGCGGAGAACGCCGGCTTGCAGCTGCGTCCGGAGAACCGGCCGGTCACTGACGGGCTCACCACCGAGGACTCGCACCCGGAGACGTGACCGTGGCCGGCGGGCGGGGGAGGGGGAGGTGATCCGGCCGACGAGCCGGGCACGGGGCTGTCGTACGGCTCGACACCTGGCAGGCTCGCCGGGCGTCGCTCCACTGGCGACCCTAGCGGACGGAGGCGTAGGAATGACCGAACCGACGGTGAATCCCCGGCGTGAGGCCGACGCGGATCCTTGTGCCGTGGACTTGGTCGTGCGCGGCGGCCGGGTGTGGACCGGTGAGCGGGACGGCCGCGAGCCGACCGCACTGGCGGTGCGGGACGGCCGGATCCTCGCGGTCGGGACCGATGAGGAGCTGGCGCCGCTGGCCCGGTCTGCAGCTCAGGTGATCGACCTGGCCGGTGAGCGGGTCCTGCCCGGGCTGCAGGACTCGCACATCCACGCGGTCCGGGCCGGGCTGACGTGGGACCGTGAGCTGCATTGGGAGGAACTACGCTCCCTGAAAGCCGCGCTGGACAGCGTCCGCGAGCGGGCAGCTACCGTCCCGCCCGGCGAATGGATCACCGTGGTCGGCGGCTGGCACGAGCGGCAGTTCGCCGAGCGGCGGATGCCCACCCGGGACGAGCTGGACGACGTCGCCCCCGGCCACCCGGTGTTCGTCCAGATGATGTACGACCGCGCGGTGCTCAACACCGCGGCGCTTCGGGCGTGCGGCTTCGACGAGGTGTCGGACGACCCGCCACACGGTCGGATCGAGCGGGACGCCGCCGGACGGCCGACCGGCGTGGTGACCGGTGTCGGCGCCTTCCAGCAGGTCCTGGCGCGGGTGGGAACGCCCGGCCACCGGGAGCGCGTGGAGGGCACGCGGCGAATGCTCGCCGAGTTCGCACGGCACGGGATCACGTCCGTGGTCGACGGCGGCGGCATGCTCATGAACCCGGAGAGCTACCACCCGTTGCTGGAGCTCTGGCGCTCCGGTCGGCTGCCGGTACGGGTGCGCCTGTTCATCTCCGCGTCGACCAGGGGTGCTGAGCGGGAGGAGCTGACCCAGTGGATGCGGCACACCGTCCCTGGATTCGGCGACGACCTCGTGCGCATCGGCGGACTGGGGGAGATAGTCCACTACGGATGTCACGACCTCGAAGGACTCGAGCCGTACGAGATGGACGACGAGTCGTGGCGCGAGCTGGTGGAGATCACCCGGTTGGCGGTGCGGTACCGCTGGCCGATGAGCGTGCACGCGGTGCTCGACCACACCCTTGGCCGGGTGCTCGACGCCTGGGAGAGCGTGGCGGCCGACCACGACCTGCGGCCTCTGCGGTTCTCGATCGTGCACGCCGACCAGGCGAGCCCCGAGAACATCCGCCGGATGGCGGCGTTGGGTGTCGGCGTGCTCGTACAGAACCGGCTGGTACTCAGGGCCACTGACTACCTGAACCTGTGGGGGCGGGAGCAGACCCTGCGCACCCCGCCGATTGGCGACCTGGTGGCCGCGGGACTGCCGATCGGCGCCGGCTCCGACGCCACCCGGGCGAACTGGTACCAGCCCTGGGCGTCGCTGTGGTGGCTGGTCACGGGCGAGTCGGTCGACGGGTGCGAGCCACGCGACCCTCGGCACCGGTTGAGCGTGGCTGAGGCGCTGCGGGCCTACACCCGTGGTGGAAGCTGGTTCACCTTCGAGGAGGACCGTCGAGGGCTTCTCGCGCCGGGGTACGCGGCCGACTTCTTCGTGCCCACCGCCGACCCGTTCCGCGTCGGGCCGTCCGCACTGCCGGACATCCGCAGCGACCTGACCGTCCTGGCCGGTCGCATCAGCTACTCCAGCGGCCGGTTCGCGCCCGCCTCGACCACGTGAGCGCCAGCGGCCGTGGCGGCTGCCGGCGGGCGGCGGCACCGGCGGCAGGTGGGGCGGCGTCGGGCGCCGGCAGACGGTGGGGCGCAGGCGGGTGCGCCGCGTCGCCGGCGCGGGTCGCCGCCTTGACGGGGACTGACACCGGACCTAGGGTAGCAATCGTTTGCACAGCCAGTCGGGAGGTCAGCGCAATGGGTGATCGGGTGGATGGTGCCGAGCACATCGAGATCATTCACCACGAGGGGTACGACCCGGCCATCAACAGTCCGTTCGTCCCCGCGATCCGAGTGGCCAGCGGGCGGCTGGTCTTCATCTCCGGGATGACCGCCGCACCGTCCTATCACGACCACCCCCACGTGCCCGAGGTGTTCGACGCCGTCCCCACCGACATCGAGGGACAGGTCCGCCTGACCTTCGAGCACCTCGACATGGCGCTCAAGGCCGCCGGGTGCCGGCGTCGCGACGTGGTGTCGCTGACCAGGTACCTCACCAACGTGCGCGAGGACCAGGACGTGCTCAACGCCTACCAGAAGGAGTGGTTCCAGGGTCACATCCCGACCAGCACCACCGTGCAGGTCGTCTCGCTCGCCACCGACCCGCGCCTGCGCCTGGAGATCCAGGCGATCGCGGTTGCCCCGGTCTGAGGGCCGGCCCCAGCCCAGCTTCCCAGCCCAGCCCGGACCGAGCGGGGTCCGCCACGACGCCACCGACGTCTACGCGGCCGCGACGGACCGGGTGGCGTCGGGTCGACGCCACCCGGTCCCGGGGCCGGTCACAGCATGCGCCGCAGCACGTACGGCAGGATGCCGCCGTGGCGGTAGTACTCCGCCTCGGCCGGGGTGTCGATGCGCACCACCGCGTCGAAGCTCACCCCGGTGTCCGTGCTCACCCGCACGGTCCGCGGTGTGGTGCCGGAGTTGATCGCCTCGATACCGGTGATGGTGAACGTCTCGGTGCCGGTCAGCCCGAGCGAGTCCGCGGTCACGCCCTCCGGGTACTGCAGCGGCAGCACGCCCATGCCGATGAGGTTGGAGCGGTGGATCCGCTCGTACGACTCGGCGATGACCGCCCGCACCCCCAGCAGTGCGGTGCCCTTGGCCGCCCAGTCCCGCGACGATCCGGACCCGTACTCCTTGCCGGCCAGCACCAGCAGCGGCACGCCCGCCTCCGCGTACGCCATCGCCGCGTCGTAGATGGTGGTCTGCTCGCCGGTGAGGTGGTTGATGGTGTACCCACCCTCGACCCCCGGCACGAGCTGGTTGCGCAGGCGGATGTTGGCGAACGTGCCCCGGATCATCACCTCGTGGTTGCCGCGCCGGCTGCCGTAGGAGTTGAAGTCCTTGCGCTCCACGCCGTGCGCGAGCAGGTACTGGCCGGCCGGCGAGTCCGGCCGGATCGACCCGGCGGGGGAGATGTGGTCGGTGGTGACCGAGTCGCCGAGCTTGACCAGCACCCGCGCGCCGGAGATGTCGGTGACCGGCCGCGGCTCGCGGGTCATGCCGTCGAAGTACGGCGGCTTGCGCACGTACGTGGAGTTGGGGTCCCAGGTGAAGGTGTCCCCGGTGGGCGTGGGCAGGTTCCGCCACCGCTCGTCGCCGGCGAACACGTCGGCGTACCCGCGGGTGTACATCTCGCTGGCGATGGCCCGGGCGATGGTCTCCTCGATCTCCTGCGACGAGGGCCAGATGTCGCGCAGGTAGACCGGCTTGCCATCGGCGCCGGTGCCCAGCGGCTCGGTGGTCAGGTCGATGTCCATCGTGCCGGCCAGGGCGTACGCCACCACCAGCGGCGGGGAGGCGAGGTAGTTCATCTTCACGTCGGGCTGGATGCGGCCCTCGAAGTTGCGGTTGCCGGACAGCACGGAGACCACGGTCAGGTCGTGCTCGTTGACGGCCTTCGAGATCTCCTCCGGCAGCGGGCCCGAGTTGCCGATGCAGGTGGTGCAGCCGTAGCCGACCAGGTGGAAGCCGAGCTTCTCCAGGTACGGCGTCAGGCCGGCCCGGTCGTAGTAGTCCATCACCACCCGGGAGCCGGGCGCGAGGCTGGTCTTGACCCACGGCTTGCGGGTCAGCCCCTTCTCGACGGCGTTGCGGGCCAGCAGCGCCGCACCGATCATCACCTGCGGGTTGGAGGTGTTGGTGCAGGAGGTGATGGCGGCGACGACCACCGCGCCGTGGTCGAGCTCGAACGTGGTGCCGTCGGCGGTGGTCACCCGCACCGGCCGGCTGGGCCGGCCATCGGCGCCGGCGGCGGCGGAGGCGATGTCGCGGGGCCGGTCGGCCGGGTCGTCGACGTGGTCGATGGCGGGGGAGTCGCTGGCGGGGAAGGACTCCTCGCTGGCCTCGTCGGCCGCCCCGGTGGCGCCGGTGTGGTCGGTGACGTAGTCCGCCAGGGCGGAGCGGAACAGCGTCTTGGCGGAGGCGAGCGGCACCCGGTCCTGCGGCCGCCGCGGGCCGGCCAGCGACGGCTCCACGGTGGACAGGTCCAGCTCGAGCAGCTCCGAGTAGTTGGGTTCGGCGTCCGGGTCGTGCCACATGCCCTGCCGCTTGGCGTACGCCTCGACGAGCGCGACCCGGTGCTCGTCCCGACCGGTCAGGCGCAGGTACCGCAGGGTCTGGTCGTCGATCGGGAAGATCGCCACGGTGGAGCCGTACTCCGGCGACATGTTGCCGATGGTGGCGCGGTTGGCCACGGGTACGGCGGCCACGCCGGGGCCGTAGAACTCGACGAACTTCCCGACCACGCCGTGCTGGCGCAGCATCTCGGTGATGGTCAGCACGAGGTCGGTGGCGGTGGCGCCCTCGGGCAGCTCGCCGGTGAGCTTGAACCCGACGACCTTGGGGATGAGCATGGAGACCGGCTGGCCGAGCATGGCCGCCTCGGCTTCGATGCCGCCCACGCCCCAGCCGAGCACACCCAGGCCGTTGACCATGGTGGTGTGCGAGTCGGTGCCCACGAGGGTGTCCGGGTACGCCTGGACGGTGCCGCTGCCGTCGGACGCGGCCCGGGTCATGACCACCGGTGCCAGGTACTCGATGTTGACCTGGTGGACGATGCCGGTGCCCGGCGGCACCACCCGCAGCTCGTTGAAGGCGCTCTGTCCCCACCGCAGGAACTGGTAGCGCTCGTAGTTGCGGGCGTACTCCAGCTCGACGTTGCGCTCGAACGCGTCCGGCCGGCCGAACACGTCGGCGATCACGGAGTGGTCGATGACCAGGTCGGCCGGGGCGAGCGGGTTGACCTTCTTCGGGTCGCCGCCGAGGTCGCGGACGGCCTCCCGCATGGTGGCGAGGTCGACCACGCACGGGACGCCGGTGAAGTCCTGCATGAGCACCCGGGCCGGCGTGAACTGGATCTCCACGCTCGGCTCGGCGGCCGGGTCCCAGCCGGCCAGCGCCCGGATGTGGTCGGCGGTGATGTTAGCGCCGTCCTCGGTGCGCAGCAGGTTCTCCAGGAGGACCTTGAGGCTGTAGGGGAGGCGGTCGTGACCGGGCACGGTGTCGATGGCGAAGATCTCGTAGGTGGCGTCCTCGACCCGCAGCCGGGTCCGCGCGCCGAAGCTGTCCTGGCTGGCCACGTCGTTCTCCCTCGCTCGTGATGGGCTCGTCTGGGTGGGTATGGGCTCAGTGTCCCGTACCGGCGAGTGCTTCCCTGCACCGGCTGGCTTCCCCGCCGGCCGGGTCCACTAACCAAACCGTACGTCCGTCTTGCTATAGCGTCAAGACGGCGCTAGGCTGCGGGCCATGATCCACCACGTACAGCTCGCCTGCCCGCCCGGATCCGAGGAGGCGTCCCGGGCCTACTACGTCGGCATCCTCGGCCTGACCGAGAAGCCGAAGCCGCCCGCCCTGGCCCAGCGGGGCGGATGCTGGTTCACCGGCCACGGCGGTATCGAGTTGCACCTGGGCGTCGAGCCCGACTTCCGGCCCGCCCGCAAGGCGCACCCCGGGCTGCTGTGGCCCGACCTGGACGCGCTGGCGGCGCGCCTGGAGGCCGCCGGGTACCCGGTGCGGTGGGCGGACGAGGGGGAGGTGCCGGGCCTGCGCCGGTTCCACACCGAGGACGTGCACGGCAACCGCCTGGAGTTCCTCGCCCCGGTCGCCTGACCACTCCCGATCGCGGCCTGCGACCCGCGGGGCCGGTCCGGCGTGTGGCGTGAGCCGCGCGCCGGACGCTCTCGTCAGTGGGCAGGCCGCCGAGCAGGGTCGGGGCGTTCATCCACTCCGCGTCATGGATCCGCCCGGCAAGTTCGCGAAGGTCGACTGGGTCCACTGTCAGGACTTGCCTTCGCCGTGAGGGGCCGGTACGTGGACGGCAGGGTCCGTAGGTAGCCGAGGTGGACAAGGTCCGACCAGTGGTCGTCGTGTGAGTGGGAGACCACCACCGCGTCGACGTCCGCGGCCGCGACGTACCCCTGCAGCGGTCGACCACCCGAGCCTGCGCGGTCTGGCGGTCCAGGCCGAGCTCGCTGAGCACCTGGGCCGCCAGCCCGCCGCCCACCCGGCCCGGCTCCCCGCCCGGGCCGACCGGTGCGACCGGGTCGGTGTAGAGGGCCAGCAGGAGGTGTTCGGTGCCGACGTAGTTGTGCCCAAGCAGCAGCGCCTCGCGTACCGTTCCCTCGATCACGGCCACGGCGCGCGGAGTGTGCGGCAGCGGCGGCTCCGGCGTCTCCGCGCCGCGCGGGACGCGGCGCAGCACCGCCTCCTCGACGGCGTCGCGGTCGATGCCCGCCTCGACCAGGACCCGTGCCGCCAGGCCGTCCGGCTCGGTGTAGAGGGCGAGCAGGAGGTGTTCGGTGCCGACGTACGCGTGGCCGAGGCCGCGGGCGACCTCGCTCGCGGACGACAGCACCCGCCGGGCGCGGTCGGTGAACCGGTCCAGCCCCGGCGGGCGGGTGGCGGCGGCGAACCGCTTGTGCGCGGCCTGCTTGGACACGCCCAGGGCAGTGCTGATCGCGGTCCACGAGGCCCCGGCGTGGCGGGCGCGGTCCACGTAGTAGCCGAGGACCGCGTCCCCGACCTCGGACAGGTCGGCGACCGTGGCGGCCGCGGTGGCGAGCTGGTCGAGCGGCTCGTCGACCCGTGGTTGACGCCTCCTGTGTCGGGGCCTCTGACGGGATTGGGGGCGGCGCCGGTTGCGGTCATCTCTGACAGGCGCGACATGCCCGGGTGCACAGCTGGTGCCATGGCGTGTTGTTCGTGTAACGCAGAGGATGTATGCTCATTGGTCGATACGAGGTGGGGAGGCGACGTGTCTGACCCGTACGCACCGGGCTGGCGTCCGGCGTACACCGGTCCGAACCCCGCGCTGGGCGATGTCGGTTCCGGCCGCGGCTTCGGCGCCGACCTGTACCAGCTGTACAAGGCAGGTCGATCGGAGCTGCCGGCCGCCGCCCAGAAGTTCGCTGAGCTGGCCGGCACGGTGCACTGGACCCACCAGTTCAGCGCTGCCCTGGCCAGGAACAATTGGCACGGGTACCGCGCCCACCTGCTGTGGGAGCAGCTGCGGGACGATCTGCAGCGTGCGCTGGCCAACGCGAGCCTGATCCTGGATGAAGCCGGCCGAAGGCTGGTGGAGACCGCCGACCGGTACTCGCGGACCGACGAGGAGGCGGCTGTCAGGATGCGCGAGTTGCTGGACCAACAGAGCGAGCCGTCCCCCACCCCGCCCGTGCCACCCCGTCCGCCGATGCCCGAGGACTTTCTGCGGAGCCAGCGGCGGTCCGACCAGCCGGCACGGATCGCGTAGTGGAACGTGGCAGAGGACGCCACAATGGTCGACGGACCTCCCGCCACCGCACCTGGACAAGTGAGTCCCACGGTGCCGTTCGAACGGGCCAGGCTGTGGCGAATGGTGGACGAGATCCGTGGCTACCTGGCGGAGCTGCGCCACATCGACGCCTTCATGCAGCATGTCAATGAGCTGGGGTCGTTCGATACCCCGTACCCGGGTTGGCCGAGAGGGAAGACGCTCGACGTTGACCCTGGTTTGCACTGGCGGCCAAGCTTCGGTGTGATGACCATCACATTGGGTAGAACATTTCCATTCGATGTAGATGTCCGGTACATGGAACCGGTCACGGCTGAGGACATTGAGGCGCTGTCGGCGCGGCTGTGGGAGCATGCCCAACGGTGGGCAGATGACAACGTCACCTATCTCAGCCATTACGTGATCAGCCGTATCACCTACCCGGATGAGGCCCGCTATGACGAGATCCGGAACTATCTGTATGCCGTGGCCGATCGTCTGAGCTGGTTTCAGGGGAGCGATTTCGGCAAGCTGGGGGACGACCTCGGCGGCTGGAAAGGTGAAGCCGCTGAGAATTTCCACGACGAGTTCTACAGCCGCATCAAGGGCGTGGCGCACCACCAGGAGTGGCTGGTAACGAGACTTCTCGCAGCCGCAGCGGTGTTCAAGGGGACGATCCGGTACTCCCAGCACGCCTTGATGAACGCTGTCACCTACACCTGGGAGCTGCTACGCGAGCAGCTGCGCCTGCGCCGGGACGCCCGTCGCGGGACCGAGCTGACCGGGACCGAGCTGACCCGGGTGTTCCTGACCGTGGCGGGCGCCGCCGCCTCCATGCTGGCAAGCTTCTTCAGCAACGGCCTGTCGGCCGCTTTCTCCCTCGCGCTAGTCGGCGAGGCTTTCGCCGCCACTGCCGCGATGCTGCCCGACAACGCACCCTCGCGTGAGATCAAAGGCTCCACCGCCGTGGAGCTGTGGAAACAGCTGACCGAGTCGATTGGTGAGATCGAGAGGTTCGCCAGTGACGAGTTTGACGACCTGCATAACCAGCTGAGGCAAGTAGTGAAAGCGATGGATGGCGGTGAGGTCGTCATCGCCGTGAAGCGACCGCTGCTGGCCGACGGTGCCTCAGGCGAGACTTTCCACCACCTTACTAGCAGCCGGTATCTCGGGATGGTGCGATGAGCGCCCGGTGGTCGAAACTGCGCTGCGTAGCCGTGGTATTCGTGATCGCCGCCACTGGGTGCACTCCGGATACCCGACCCAGTCCTTCTCCATCGCCAGCCACCATCACGGAGACACCGGCGCCCACACCGTCAGCTCAGCCGACAGGCCCCCGCTATGATCCTGTCCCCGCCGGGTTCTGCGATCGCATCGATTGGGATGCCATCGCCAGCTCCTTACACATCACCTTGTCGGAAGCCGACTTCGTGGACTGGCGAGCGTCCGATCCATCGTCGTCGCCTGGTGGCGCCCTGCCCTGGTATGCCGCATGCAAGTTTGAGGTGGTCGCCGAGGCCGGAGAATTTCGCCCAGAGGTGAGCGTCGCTGCCGAGGTCTACGAGTCGGACGCGGGGGCGCGACAGGAGTTCAGTAACTGGGTTTCGACATACCGAAACGACTTCGGTTACGACTCGGAGGCCATCGACGGATGGTGGGACGAGGGCGCGCGTTCCGTCCTCTACGACCCTGTCGGTGATCGCCACTGGGCCAGAGTGGTCTACCACCTGCGCCACTACAATCTCCGCCTCGTGGTGATCACGAGTGGTGGCTATGAGGTCGAAGGCACGACCGAGGAAGACTTTTTCGGCCTCATCGATGATCTCTCCCTCGGCCTGGTGGAGGCCGTCACCGCCCACCTGCCGTGCCGCCCCTCACCCGACGCCGCTCCCGTACCGGTCTGCCACTGATCCTCCAGGCGCCCGGTACAGCCGGTGTGCCGCACCGCATGGTGGGAACTTGGCCGAAGCATCGTGGCGGAGGTCAGCGCCACACCGTACGGCGGCTCACCGGTATCGTGGCGGCGACGCACCTCACCGACTGTCACTGTCGTGGGAGAGTCGCATGAGCATCCGGCGGCCGGCACTGTGTGCTGCGATGGTCGTCCTGGTCATCGCCGCCGCCGCCGGGTGTGGTCCGTCCGCCGGGTCCCGGCGTCCTCCGTCGCCGCCGCCGAGCACCGCCGCTGCAGCGTCCGCACCGTCGTCCCAGCCGACGGCGGCGCGCTACGACCCCGTTCCCGCCGGGTTCTGCGGCCACGTCGACTGGGATGCCATCGGCAGCTCGCTGCGTCTCACGTTCACGAGACCCGTGTTCGTGGACTGGCAGGAGTTCGATCTCCAGCAACCGCCCGGCGGCCCTCAGCCCTGGTTCGCCACCTGCCAGTTCCGGATGGAAACCGGGGACGGCACGTCCCGGTCGGACCTGAGCGTCGCCGTCGATGTGTACGAGTCGGACGAGTGGGCGCACCGACGGTTCAGTGACTGGGTGTCAACCTATCGAAGCCGCCCCGACTACGATGCCGCCGCCATCGAGGGATGGTGGGACGAGGCCGTGCGTTTTGCCAGCCGCGCCCCGCGCGGTGACCGCCTCTGGGCCAGGGTGGTCCACACTATCCGGCACCACAACCTCCACCTCATGGTGCTCATCGACGGCAGCTACGAGGTTGAGGGCGCCACCGAGGAGGACATCCTCGCCGTCGTCGACGGGCTGTCCCTCGGTCTGGTCGAGGAGGTCACCGCCTACCTGCCGTGCCGCACCTCGCCGGACGCCGCACCCGTGCCCGTCTGCCACTGACCGACCGGGCGTTCACGGCGCGGCACCACGCCGGCCTGCCTCACCGCGCGGCGCCGACCAGCTCCCGGTCAGGGGCGGTGCGACGCAGGCGCTCGCCCTCGACGTCCACCACGGGCAGGATCCGGTCCAGCCAGCGCGGCAGCCACCACGCCCGGCGACCGAGCAGCGCCAGCACCGCCGGCACCAGCGTCATCCGTACGACGAAGGCGTCCAGCGCGATGGCGACCGCGAGGGCGAGGGCGATCTGCGTGATGAACTCCGGGCTGGAGATGGTGAACGCCACGAAGACGCTGATCATGATGACCGCGGCGGCGGTCACGACCCGGGATCCGTGCCGCAGCCCGCTCACGATCGACGGCACCGGGGCCGCGCCGTGCACGTACTCCTCGCGGATGCGGGTGACGATGAAGACCTGGTAGTCCATGGACAGGCCGAACACGATGCCGATGAGGATGATCGGCAGGAAGCTGATCACCAGCCCGGTCGGGTCCACGCCCAGCACGTCGGTCAGCCATCCCCACTGGAAGACCGCCACCACGGCGCCGAACGTGGCGCCCGTGGTCAGCAGGAAGCCCAGCGCGGCCTTCAACGGCACCAGCACCGACCGGAACACGACCATCAGCAGCAGGAACGACAGCCCGGCCACGAGCCCGAGGTAGGGCAGCAGCGCCCGGGCCATCTTGTCGCTGAAGTCGATGACCACCGCGGTGGTGCCGGTGACCGCCACGGTCGCCCCGGTCTCGCGCTCCAGCGCGTCGGCGTGTTCGCGGATGTCGGTGACCAGGTCCTCGGTCTCCACCGAGCTCGGTCCGGTGGTCGGCACCACCGTGATCACCGCCGTGTCGCCGGCCGCGTTGAACATCGGCGGGTGGACGGCGGCCACGTGGTCCAGGTCGGCGACCGTGTCGGCGACCCGGGTGGCGGCCGCCTGCGGGTCGGCGCTGCCGGTGGTGTCGACGACGACCATCAGGGGGCCGTTCGCGCCGGGGCCGAACCCCTCGGCGATCAGGTCGTAGGCGCGGCGCTGCGTGGTGTCCTCGGGCATGGTCCCCTCGTCCGGGAGCCCGAGGCGCAGCGCGGTCGCGGGCACCGCCATCGCCAGTAGCGCGAGCCCGAGCACCGCGAGCACCGCCACCGGGTGGCGGGTGACCAGCGAGCCCCACCGGCCGGCGATGCCGGGCCGGCCCTCGTCGGCCTCCGGGTCGCGGGCGCGCAGGCCGGGGATGCGGCCGCCGGCGATCCACCGGCGCGCGAACCCGCACATCGCCGGCAGCATGGTCAGCGCCACGAGCACGGCCACCGCCACGGCGAACGCCGCCGCGAGACCCATCTCGGTCAGGATGGGGATGCCCACCACCCACAGGGCGACCATCGCCACGATCACGGTCAGGCCGGCGAACACCACCGCCGAGCCGGCGGTGCCGAGAGCCCGCCCGGCGCTCTCCTCGCCGTCGTTGCCCACGGCGAGCTCGTGCCGGTAGCGGGAGACGATGAACAACGAGTAGTCGATCGCCAGGGCCAGCCCGAGCATGGTGGCGAGGATCGGGGTGGTGGAGCCGAGGTCGAGGTACCGGGCGGCCAGCCCGACCGCCGCGGTGGTGATCCCGATTCCGATGACCGCGTTGAGGAGCGGCATGCCGGCGGCGACGAACGACCCGAACGTGATCACCAGGACGACCAGCGCCACGCCCAGGCCGATCAGCTCCGCGGTGTACCCCTCCGGCAGCTCCTCCTGCAGCGCGCCGCCGGCCACCTCCACGGTCAGCCCGGCGTCCACGGCCGGTGCGACGGCCTCCCGCAGCTTGGCTTCGCCGTCCTCGGGCAGCGACACCCCGAACTCCACCTCGGCGTAGCCGATGCGGCCGTCGGGCGAGACCGCGCCGATGTCGAACGGGCCGGCGGCCGCCGCCACGTCGGGCAGGGCGTTGAGGCGCTGGACGGCCTCGGCGATCGCCTCCTGGTACCGCGGGTCGCTGAGGGCCTCGCCCTCGTCGGTGGCGAACACCACCCGTGCGGCGGCGCCGTTTGAGGCCGCCTCCGGGAACCGCTCCTGAAGCAGCTCCAGTGCCTCCACCGACTCGGTGCCGGGCAGCTCCAGTGAGTCCTCGGTCTCCCCGGCGTACAGAGCGGCACCGACGTTGGCGAGCACCAGGACCGCCAGCCAGGCGATCACGACCAGCCACCGCCGGCGGTACGCGAACCGGCCGAGCCGGTACAGGATCGTGGACACGACACCCTCCCCGTACGGGTGATCACGCGAACGCCGGCACGCGGCGGCCGGTACAGCCTATGCGGTGGCCGGCACGGTTCGTCACGGTATCCGGCGCCGTGTGGCGTTCGGCACGCCGGGGTGTACGGGGCGCGAGGGGCGGCTCCGACCCGCACCGCCGCCGGGATGGACGGAAACCGGCCGCCGGGCGGTGACCTGAGGCCGTTCGCCCATCCGCTCCGTGGTCCACTGTCGACGGCACGCGGGTGGCGGGTGGTTGGTGCGGTCGCCCCGGTGACGGTCAGCGCCGTCGCGACCCGCGCACCGGGCGTCGCCGCCCCGGCGGCACCGCCGCCCGGGCGGGGCCCGGCTACGCTGGACCCACGCGGTACGGAGAAGCGAGGCGGAAGTTGTCGGGCTGGCTGGTTCCGGTCGCCATCTTCTTCATGATCTTCGGGCTGCCGGCGGTCGTGCGCATCGTGGAGGGCCGGCGCAAGTTCCTGCTGGACCTCAAGCGGGAGGAGCGGCGGATCGCCGAGGCCAGGGCGAAGGAGCTCGAACTGGAGCACAAGCGCCGGGAGCTCGAGTACCGCGAGGCCCTGCTGGAGCTGGAACGGTTCGACCGCCGCGAGCGCGGCCTGCTGCCGCCCGAACCGGGTTCGCCGACCCAGCCGCAGCCGCGACCCGGACCGGCGGCCGAGTCCGCACCGGAGCAGCCGCCGGAGCCGGAGGCGCGGTCCGGGTCGACCGGCGGCGCCTGAGTCGGGGCAAACCGGCCGGTCAGCGTCCGGGAGTCTCCACCGACGTGGGCCTCAGGTCCCGCAGGTACGGCCCGGGCACGGTGTCGACGACCGTGTGACTGCCCTCGGTGCGGACGGCGGCGAACAGCCCGAGGGCGCCGGCGAGGCAGCCGACGACGCACACCGCCACGACCGCGACGGCGACGACGACCCAGCGCACGGTGCGGGACCGGCCGCCGCCGGCGTCGGGGGAGACCCTGTCCGGTGCCGCCCGCGGCGTCCCCGCCGCCCCCGGCGCGCCCGACGCCGTGGCCGCCGGCGGTGGACCGGGGTGGTCGTCGCGTGCCTCCGCGACGATGACGTCGGGGTCGCCGAGCCGGTCGAGGATCGTGCGTACCCCCGCCTCGGTCTCGGGCCGCAGCTCCGCCCGGGCGACGGCGATGTGCTCGCGCAGGTCGGCGACGAGCTCGCGGCGACGGTCGGGCGGGAGGTGGGCGGCGGCCTGCTCCAGTGCCGACAGCCACTCGTCGACGATGCGGTCGTAGCGGGTGTCGCTCATCGTCCCTCCGTCCCGACGATCCGGTCCACGGCGTCCCGGAAGGCGACCCACTCCCTGCGGAACAGCGCCAGCGCCTCCCGGCCGGCACGGGTGAGTGAGTAGTAGCGACGGGGAGGTCCGGCCGGCGACTCCTGCCAGGTCGTGGAGACCCATCCGGTGCGGCGCAGCCGTGACAGCAGGGGATAGAGGGTGCCCTCGCTGGTGGTGAGCGCCTCCGCGGTGGCGAGCTCCCGCACCAGCTCCACGCCGTACCGGGCCTTGGTGCTCAGCAGGGCCAGCACGCAGAACTCCAGCGCCCCGCGCCGCAGCGAGCTCGCCAGCCCGAGCGGACCATCGCTCATGCGCCGCATGCTACCTTGTCATGCAAGGTAGCTCCAACAGGGCGGCCGGCCGCGTGGCGGCCGGCCGCCCTGGCAACCAGGGGATGCTACGCGGGCTCGCGCTGCCGGGGCAGCCGCGACGCCGCGCGCTCCAGCAGCCACGGCAGCCGGTCCCGGCGCTGACGCGCCGGTCCCATGAGGGTCAGGGTCACGATCGCGTCGCCGCACCGTACCGCCGCCTGGTTGTCCCGCACGTACGCCGCCTCGCCGATCCCCGGCACCGCGGTGCCTCCGGCCGCGCGCCGCAGCGCCATCTCCCCGAGCCGGCCGGTCAGGAGACCGACGGCGAGCACCGCCCGGCCGCCGTCGGCGGTGGCGAACGTGGCGCTCGCCGGCAGGCCCGGGAGGGCCATCCGGGCCGGCGGGCCGACGGTCACGCCCAGCGCCTCGCTGACCTCCTCGGCGGTGAGCACGGTGTCGGCGCGCGGCGGGTCCGTCGGCGACGGAGCGGTCCCCGCCGGGACGGTCCCCGACACCGGGGCTCCCAGTGTCGAGGCGAGCGAGTCGATGGCGCCCTGCAGCATGCCGCCGAAGCTCTCCGTGACCGACTGGGGCGCGGAGTCCACCTTCGGCGGCTCGGCGTCCGCGACGGGGCGGGCCGGTGTCACGACGGTGAGCTCCACCACCCGGCGCGTCCACGGTCGGACCCGGATCCGGACGACGTCGTGCGGCTCGGGGCGCCTGATCGGGCCCGCCGGCAGCCCCCAGGCGACGGTGCGGTCGGAGGTGCCGTCGTCGACGGCGAGGTAGTACAGCCAGGTCACCGTCCGACGGTGCCGGTCGCTGCCCCGGGTACGCGACCGCCAGCGCGCGACCCACAGCACCTCGCCGGTGATGGTGCGGACCGTCATGAGGTCCACCACCGTCCGCACCGCGAGGTAGGCGCCGTAGACCAGCAGCACGGTGGCGACGGCCGACGCCAGCCACTCGAACGCGTTGCCGGCCTCCACCGGGTCGCGCGGGACCCGCCACGGCAGCTCGGCGCGCGGCAGCCCGAACACGTTCAGCAGGATGGCACCGACGACGATGGACGCCGCCGCGCGGACGAGCAGCTGCGGCGCGGACTGGCCGTACCGGGCCCAGAGCTTCGGGTAGCGGATCCGCACCCTCCGCCACCGTCCGCCGTACGCCGACCACACCCGCCGGCGGTCGGCCAGCCCGAAGTCGAGCACCTCGCTCGCGGTGCCCGTCACCCCGAGGGCGGCGCCGTACGGCAGGTACCGGTCCCACACCGCCACCGCGGCCGGCGGGAGCTTCGCGAACTCCTCGTGGCCACGCAGCCAGGCGCGCACCCCGAGCCAGCGTGCCGCCGCCTCCCGGCCGGCCGGTGTGTCCCGTTCACCCAGCGACCGGGCGGCGATCCCGACCAGCAGGAGGAAGACGAACGCCCCGACCCAGAAGCCGGCCGCCAGGTCGGTGTCCTCGCTGCGCAGCGCGGTCCGGAAGACCGCCAGGCCCACGCCGGCGGCGCTGATCGCGGCGATGGCGGTCAGGGTTCCCATCACCGAGGCGGAGGCCCGTCGCCGTGACAGCCCGCGGGCACGCGCGTCGGCGATGACCTCCTGCCGCAGGGCGTGCTGCCACCGCCTGGCCTGCCGCGGTTCGCGGAAGGTCAGCGCGGTCACCGGCACCATCCCGTCGACCGCGAGGGACTTCACCCGGTTGAGCACCCGCCGCTCGTACGGCGTCAGCTCGCCCTCGCCGTCGCGCTCGCGCAGGTGCACCGACGTCTCGCGAGGGTCGTTGCCGGGCTGGCGCAGCTCCAGCCAGCCGCGGGCGGCGAGGTCGAGCAGGGTCGCCTCGGCGGCGTCCTCGGTCAGCCGCCAGCGGTTGGCCAGCAGGTTCACCACCGCCGGCGGCTCCTCGCCCAGGTCCGGTGTGGCCGGTCCCGGCTCGACCCGCTCCGGCCGGGTGGAGACCAGGACCACCACGTACGCCACGATCCAGATGGACAGCGACGCGACCGCGATCGCGGTGTCGATCAGTGCGGGGCTCATGCGGAGAACCTCACCTGGACGGGGCCGCGCTCCTCGCTCTCAATCTCGAAGTAGGCAGGCGGCCGGAAACCGAACAACCGCGCGACCAGATTGGTGGGTACCGAGTGGACGGTGTTGCTGAGGGTCTGCACGGCGCTGTTGTAGAACTGGCGCGCGTACGCGATCTTGTCCTCCGTCCTCGCCAGCTCCTCCTGCAGCTGCGCGAAGTTGCGGTCGGCCTTGAGGTCCGGATAGGCCTCGCGGAGCGCGAACAGCCGGCCCAGCGCCCGCGTGAGCTGGTTCTCGGCGCCGGCCCGGTCGGCGACCTCGGCACCGGCGTCGGCCGCCCGGGCCCGCGCGGTGACGACCGCCTCGAGGGTCTCGCGTTCGTGCGCGGCGTACGCCCGGACGGTCTCGACGATGCTGGGCACGAGGTCGTGGCGGCGCTTGAGCTGGACGTCGATCTGCGCCCACGAGGCGCGCACCTGGTTGCGCTGCCGGACCAGCCGGTTGTAGGCGAGGGCCACCCACACCAGCAGCGCGCAGGCGAGCACGGCGGGGATGAGAAGGGTCAGGGATGGCACCGTTGCCTCCGGAGGGAGAGGAGTATGGGTAGATCATCGGGGAAACCGGCGATCCCCGAGGGTGCGTTGTCCATGATCTGACACAGCGGCCCCGGACCACCGCGTCCCCACTCCCCGCCCCATGGCGAGGGCGTCGCGATCGCGTCCGGGAGGGGCGACCTCGGGTCGGTTCCGTCACGACCCGTGCTCGTCCGCGCACCGTGCGCGCCGTTGCCCCGGTCCCGGGTGGTCAGGAACGCCGGAGGACCGCGATGAGCCGTGGGCTGTCCGGTCCGTGGGGCGTGCCGTCCCATGTCGACCAGAGGTGGACGGGCACCAGGCCGGCCGAGGCGGCCATGCTCAGCAGCTCCTCCCGGGTCACGTAGCGCAGGTAGACGTCCCGCGGAGACGGGCGGAACGGCGCGGGCAGGTGGAACCGGTGACGGACCCGCTGCGTGACCTCGTCGAACACGGTGGTCCGGCGGATGACGTGCCCCCGCACCGTGAAGGTGCGCGGCTCACGCCAGCGGGTGGGGTCGACCATCGTCATCTCGACGACGACGACTCCTCCGGGGGCGAGACTCGCCGCCGCGTTGACCAGGAACTCCTTCTGTTCCCGGGCGGTGCCGAGGACCCAGAGCGAGTTGGCCAGGATGGCGACGACGGCGTAGCCGCTGCCGCTGACCTCGGGCAGCACCTCCACCCGGCACCGGACCCGGCCGGCCGGATCCTTCTCCCGCAACCTCGCCAGCATTTTGGCCGACGCGTCGGTCGCCGTGACGTCAACCCCGGCGGCAGCCAGCGGGATCGCCACGCGGCCGGTGCCCGCGGCCACGTCCAGCACCGGTCCGCCGCCGGCCAGGCGAGCCAGCGCATCGACCACGGTGCTGACGGGCTCCGGGTCGTCCAGAGCGAGCTCGTCGTAGTCGTGCGCCCATTCCTCACCGTACGTTTCCGGAGCGGGCCAGTCGTGTGGTACCCAGCGTTCCATGTCCCTCCCGTGCCGTCCGTCGCGAACCCGGTGGCGTACGCCGGCGCAACCGACGAGCTTCAGCCTACAGACGACAGTGGCATGCGGACCCTTCACTCGTCGCCCGGCCGGGCGGTGGCGGTGTTCGCGCCGCGCACCTCATCGGACGGCGGCGTCCGCACCGGACTCACGCGCGCCCGCGGACGAGGGGGAGAAAGACCTCGTCGACGATCTCCACCAGCACCTCGTCCGGAACCGAGGGGACGCCGCGCATCGCGTACTCGGCGCGCAGCAGGTTGATCGGTGTGGTCGCCACGCGCCCGCGGGCAGACCGGAGCCGGTGACGTACGACGAGCACGGTCGCGCCGTGGCGCTCACTCCGGGTCTGGAGCGCGACGAGGAGGGCCAGGCCCGGTACCTTGTGGACCTGCTGCGCGACTACGACGCCGGTGGGGTGGAGGCGGCGTTCGTGTACACGTTCGCCAACCGGCACCTGCCCACCACCGACGACCCGGAGCGCGACTTCGACCTGGCCTCGCGCGGCATCGTGCGGGTGTGGCCCGACGGCTCGTGGACGCCCAAGGCGGCCTTCCACGCCCTGGCCGAGTACGGCCGCACCCGCGCCCGCCGGCGTGCGGGGTCGTCGCGCGCGACCCGAACCTCCCGGGTCGGCCCCGTTGACCGCCTCGGGGCGTCACCATGGGCAGGGATGCCGGCGGCCGCCCGGCGTCCGACCGGAGGGACGCATGGCTGACTACGGGCACGACCTGGTCTTCGGCGCCTTCATCACCCCGAGCGCACAGCGGCCCGATCAGGTGGTCGCGCTCGCGCAACTGGCGGAGCGGTCGGGCCTGGATCTGGTCACGTTCCAGGACCATCCCTACCAGCCGGCGTTCCTCGACACGTGGACCCTGCTGTCGTACGTGGCCGCGGCCACCGACCGGATCCGATTGAGCGCCAACGTGCTCAACCTGCCGCTGCGCTCGCCGGTCGTGATCGCCCGCAGCGCCGCGAGCCTCGACCTGCTCAGCGGCGGCCGGGTGGAGCTGGGGATCGGGGCGGGCGGCTTCTGGGACGCGATCGAGGCCAACGGCGGCCGCCGGCTCGCACCGGGTGCCGCCGTCGAGGCGCTAGCTGAGGCGATCCAGATCATCCGGGAGGTGTGGGCCGTCGACCGGCGCGGCGGGGTACGCGTCGAGGGGCGCCACTACCGGGTGGCCGGCGCCAAGCGCGGACCCGCCCCGGCGCACGACATCGGGATCTGGGTCGGGGCGTACCGGCCGCGCATGCTCCGGTTGATCGGCCGCCTCGCCGACGGGTGGCTGCCCAGCCTGCCGTACCTGTCCGGCGGCCCGGCCGAGCTCGCCGAGATGAACGCGCACATCGACGCGGCCGCCGCCGCGGCCGGCCGTGACCCGCGCGCGATCCGGCGCCTGCTCAACGTCGCCGCGCCGGATCCGCTCACCGGTTCACCGCACCAGTGGGCGCATCAACTGGCGGACATCGCCCTTCAGTACGGGATCTCCGGGCTCATCTACATGCGCGACGACCCGCGGGCGCTGGAGTGGTTCGCCCGGGAGGTGGCCCCCGCCGTGCGGGAGCTCGTGGCGGCCGGGCGGGAGCGGCGTTCGCCGGCGTCGCCGCAGGCATGAGGGTCGGCCGGCGCCCCGAGCGTGAAGGGTGGTGGCCACCGGTGCGTGGCTGGGGTGGGTCACGCCGTAGACGGACCGGCCCCGTGACGCGCACCCCGCGCCCCTGTCCTGGTCCTCGGCGGCACCCCGGACGGCACGCGCCCGTCCGCCACCCCCGAGGTGTGCCGGCGGCCAACCGGTTCACCCCGGGCCGGAGCAGCGGACCCGTTCCTCGTCACCCCCGGCGGAGCCCCGACCGTCCGGGCCGGCGGGCGCTGACCGCCCGCCGACCCGGACGACCGGTGCGGCTCAGCCGCCGTGGTCGGTGAACTGGGCCTGCTCGGTGGAGCCGGCGAGCGCCACGGTGGACGCACCGGGCGTGACGGCGGTGGCGACCAGGTCGTACCAGCCGGTGCCGACCTCCCGCTGGTGCCGGGTGGCGGTGTAGCCGGACGCCTCGGCGGCGAACTCCGCCTCCTGCAGCGCCACGTACGCGGTCATGCCGGTCCGCGCGTACCCCTGGGCCAGGGTGAACATGCCGTGGTTGAGGGAGTGGAACCCGGCCAGGGTGATGAACTGGAACGCGTACCCCATCTGCCCGAGCTCCTTCTGGAACGAGGCGATGGTGTCGTCGTCCAGGTGCCGGCGCCAGTTGAACGACGGCGAGCAGTTGTAGGCCAGCAGCTTGTCGGGGTACTGCGCCTTGATCGCCTCGGCGAACGCCCGGGCCGTGCCCAGGTCCGGGGTGGACGTCTCCATCCACAGCAGGTCCGCGTACGGGGCGTACGCCAGGCCGCGGGCGATGCACGCCTGAAGGCCGTTGCGCACCCGGTAGAACCCCTCGGCGGTCCGCTCGCCGGTCAGGAACGGGCGGTCCCGCTCGTCCACGTCACTGGTGATGAGCGTGGCCGACTCGGCGTCGGTGCGGGCGATGAGCACGGTGGGCACCCCGGCGACGTCGGCGGCCAGCCGCGCGGCGGTCAGGGTGCGGATGTGGGCGCCGGTCGGCACGAGCACCTTGCCGCCCAGGTGGCCGCACTTCTTCTCCGAGGCGAGCTGGTCCTCGAAGTGCACCCCGGCGGCGCCGGCGGCGATCATCGCGGTCATGAGCTCGAACGCGTTGAGCGGCCCACCGAAGCCGGCCTCGGCGTCGGCGACGATCGGGGCGAGCCAGTGGGTCTCCTCCCGACCGTCGCCGGATGCGGCGGCGTCGAACCGCTCCGCCCAGGTGATCCGGTCGGCCCGCAGCAGGGCGTTGTTGATGCGGCGCACCAGCTGCGGCACCGAGTTGACGGGGTAGAGGCTCTGGTCGGGGTAGGTGTGGCCGGCGGTGTTGGCGTCCGCGGCCACCTGCCAGCCGGACACGTAGATCGCCTTGAGACCGGCGCGGACCTGCTGCACCGCCTGGCCGCCGGTCAGGGCGCCGAGCGCCGGCACGTAGTCCTCCTCGTGCAGCAGCCGCCACAGCCGCTGCGCGCCGAGGCGCGCCAGCGTGTGGTCCTCCCGCACGCTGCCGCGCAGCCGCACCACGTCGGCGGCGGAGTAGTCGCGGGTGACCCCGGCCCAGCGAGGGTCGGTACGCCACTCCTCCTCCAGGGCCGCGATCTCGTCCGCGACCCTCGTGTGCGTCGTCATGGTGGACACCTCCCGCGGTGAGAAACGTTCCCGCATGTTCGCGTTGCCAGAAGCTTCCACCGCGACTACTTCGCATTCCGGACCTCTGTTGCGAGAACTCTCGCGAAATTTCCGTTAGAGTGAACGCATGCCCCCCATGGACGAGATCGCCCTGGCGACGTTCGGCCAGCGGCTGCGCCACTACCGTCAGGCCCGCGGGCTCACCCTGGCGGAGCTGGGCCGGAGGGTGGGCCGGGCGCCGTCGGCACTGTCCGCGTTGGAGAACGGCCGGCGGGAGCCCAAGCTGTCACTGCTGCGGGCGCTAGCCGACGCGCTCGGCGTCACCACTGAGGACCTGCTCGACCGGGAGCCCCCCAACCGCCGCGCCCGGCTGGAGATCGCGATCGCGAAGGCGGCGCGCGACCCGGCCGTGGCGCGCCTCGGCCTGCCCCCGTTGCGGATCTCCCGCCGGGTCGGCACCGACGTGCTGGAGCACATCGTCGCGCTGTACGCCGAGCTGCGACGGCGCGACGCGATGCGCGTCGCCACCCCGGAGGAGGCACGCCAGGCCAACACCGAGCTGCGCCGGATGATGCGGGAGCGCGGCAACTACTTCCCCGAGATCGAGAAGGCCGCCGCGGAGACCGCCGACGCGGTCGGCCACACCGGGGGAGCGCTGTCCCAGGCGATGCTGCGCAGCGTCCTGGCCACCCACGGCTTCCAGGTGCACTACGCCGAGGACCTGCCGTGGTCGGTACGCTCCATCGCCGACCTGCGCTCCCGGCGCATCTACGTGCGGCGCCAGGCCATGGGCATGCACACCGCCGCCACCATCGTGCTGCAGACGCTCGGCCACGTCGTCCTGGGCCACGCCCGCCCCCGCAACTACTACGACTTCCTGCGCCAGCGGGTGGAGGCCAACTACTTCGCCGCGGCCGTCCTGATCCCCGAACGGGCAGCGGTGGAGACGCTCCGGGAGGCCAAGCGCAACCGCGACATCGCCGTGGAGGACCTGCGCGACCTGTTCTCCGTCTCCTACGAGATGGCCTGCCACCGGTTCACCAACCTGGTGACCGAGCACCTGGGGATCACCTGCCACTTCGTGCGCAACGACGAGCGGGGCATCATCTACAAGGCGTACGAGAACGACGGTCTGGTGTTCCCCTCCGACCCGCTGGGCGCCATCGAGGGGCAGCGGATGTGCCGCAACTGGGCCGGCCGGCGGGTGTTCGCCGCCCCCGACCGGTACTCGGTCTACTACCAGTACACCGACACCCCGTCGGGCACGCACTTCTGCGTCGCCCACGTCGACCCCGGACGGGAGCGCGACGTGGCCATCACGCTCGGCGTCCCGTACGTGCACTCACAGTGGTTCCGCGGGCAGGAGACCGCCAACCGGGCGACGTCGCGCTGCCCCGACCCCACGTGCTGCCAGCTGCCCCCACCCGACCTCGCGCGGACCTGGCGGGACGTCGCCTGGCCGTCGGCCCGCGCGCCGTCGCACGTGCTGGCCACCCTCCCGCCGGGCAGCTTCCCCGGGGTCGACGAGACCGAGGTGTACGCGTTCCTGGAACGCCACTCGCGCACCTCCGACCAGGGCGGCTAGGCTCACAGCCTGCGAAGGGACGACGAGGGGAGTGTGCCGTGCAGCTGCCGGACGGTGTCGAGCTACGGGGACCGGTCCACGAGCGGTACGAGGAGGTCCTGACTCCGGCGGCGCTGGAGTTCCTCGCCGCGTTGCACCGCGAGTTCGGCGCGCGGCGCAACGAGCTGCTCGCCGCCCGGCGGGAGCGACAGTCGTACCTCGACGGTGGCGGCACGCTGGACTTCCTGCCCGAGACCGCCGCCGTGCGCGAGGACCCGACCTGGCGGGTGGCCGACCCGGCGCCCGGCCTGCGCGACCGCAGGGTCGAGATCACCGGTCCCACCGACCGGAAGATGACCATCAACGCCCTCAACAGCGGCGCGAAGGTGTGGCTGGCCGACTTCGAGGACGCCAACACCCCGCTGTGGGAGAACCTGGTCGGCGGTCAGCTCAACCTCATCGACGCGATCGACCGGCGGATCGACTTCACCGACCCGTCCGGCAAGCGGTACGCGCTGAAGCCCGACTCCGAGCTGGCCACCATCGTCGTGCGGCCGCGCGGCTGGCACCTGGACGAGAAGCACCTGCTGGTCGACGGCGAGCGGATCGCCGGCGGGCTGTTCGACTTCGGCCTGTACTTCTTCCACTGCGCCCGCCGCCAGCTCGACAAGGGCTCCGGCCCGTACTTCTACCTGCCCAAGCTGCAGGACCACCGCGAGGCGCGGCTGTGGAACGACGTGTTCGTGTTCGCCCAGGAGCGGCTGGGCATCCCCCGCGGCACCATCCGCGCCACGGTGCTCATCGAGACCATCCACGCGGCCTTCCAGATGGAGGAGATCCTCTACGAGCTGCGTGAGCACTCCGCGGGGCTGAACGCCGGCCGGTGGGACTACCTGTTCAGCATCATCAAGACCTTCCGGACCCGCGGGCGCGACTTCGTGCTGCCGGAGCGGAACTCGGTGACCATGACCGCGCCGTTCATGCGCGCCTACACCGAGCTGCTCGTGCGCACCTGCCACAAGCGCGGGGCGCACGCGATCGGTGGGATGGCCGCGTTCATCCCCAACCGCCGCGACCCGGAGGTCAACGCCCGCGCCCTGGAGCGGGTGCGCGCCGACAAGCAGCGGGAGGCCGGCGACGGCTTCGATGGCTCCTGGGTGGCCCACCCGGACCTGGTGCCGGTGTGCCGGGAGGTGTTCGACTCGGTGCTGGGCGAGCGGCCCGACCAGCGGGACCGGCTGCGGGAGGACGTCAGCGTGACCGCCGCCCAGCTGCTCGACGTCGCCTCCACACCCGGGGCGATCACCGAGGCGGGGTTGCGCAACAACGTCAGCGTCGGCCTGCAGTACCTGGCGTCGTGGCTGAAGGGCACCGGCGCGGTGGCGATCTTCAACCTGATGGAGGACGCCGCGACCGCCGAGATCGCCCGCTCGCAGGTCTGGCAGTGGGTGCACAACCGGGTCGCCCTGGCCGAGGGGCCGACGGTCACCCGGGAACTTGTCGACCGCGTGATCGAGGAGGAGCTGGCGGCGATCCGCAAGGCGGCGGGGGAGGCGTTCGACGCGGCGGCGTACGAGCGGGCGAGGGAGCTGTTCCGGCAGGTCGCGCTCGCCGACGACTACGTCGAGTTCCTCACCCTGCCGGCGTACGAGCAGATGCCCTGACCCGCCGGGCGAGGTGGCCGGCGGGGACCGGGACGGACGGCGCAGGGGGACGGGACCGACGACCCTGCCCGACCGTCGTGGCGCACCCGACGATCAGGCACATGAGGACACCCCGCGTCTGCGCACTCGCGGCCGCCGCCGTCCTGGCGCTCGCCGGCTGCGGATCCCCGTCCACGGTCGCGGACCCGGCCGGGTCGTCGGCGGACGAGCCCGCGATCCTCGCCGAGTACGGCCTGGCGGGGCTCGACGGGAAGGAGATCGTCGACCGGTTGGACCGGACCCCGGTCGACTCCCGGCGTGCGGACCTGGTCGCCTCGGTACGCCCCGGCCAGCTGCTGCTGTCACGGGCCGGCTCCGACGAGCAGACCGTGGTCGACCTGCCGGACGACGAGTTCTACCTGTCCGTCGCGCCGTACCGCCACCGGACCCACGAGTGCCACTTCCACAGCCTGACGACCTGCCGCGGGGAGCTGGCGGGTGAGAGGATCCACGTGACCATCACCGACCGGGACACCGGCGAGGTGCTGGTGGACGAGGTCACCGAGACGTTCGACAACGGATTCGCCGGGTTCTGGCTGCCGCGCGACATCACCGCGACCGTCCACGTCAGGCACGGGGAGTACTCGGCCACCGGCGAGATCTCCACCGGCCCGGACGACCCGACCTGCCTGACGACCCTCCACCTGAAGCCGCACCGCTGACCGGTCCCCGGAACGCCCACTGACCGGGTCCTCTACTTCGGACCGCACCCGGGCCGGTTGCGGCCACGATCCCGGCGGCGACTGACGTGACCGGGCGCGGCGGAGGGTCGTCAGAGGACCAGCTCGGCGAGGCGGTCGATCTGGTCGAGCGAGGTGACGGTCGGGTCGAAGTAGAGCTCCGTGCAGCCGATGTCGGCGAAGGCGCGCACCGTGTCGCGCACCGCCTGCGGGGTACGCAGGGCCGAGTCGGCGATCTGGTCCGCGTACGGGCCGAGGAAGGCGTAGTAGTCGCGCAGGTTGGCCCGGGACTGGTCGGCCACCTCGTCCCCGAGCGAGTAGTACACCAGCGCGGCGAACCGTGGCTCGCCGTCGCGCCCGGCCTCCCGCCACCTGTCGCGGATGCGCGCCATGACCGGTGCGGCCGTCTCCGGCCCACTGCCGCCGGCGGTCCAGCCGGCTCCCCAGGTGACGGTGCGGCGGATGGCGGCCTCGCTGGTGCCGCCGATGAGCAGCGGCACCCGGTTGTCGCGTACCGGCGGCGGCGCGGCGGCGAGCGACCCGTCCGCGACCGGCTCGCCCCGCCACACCCGGTGCATCAGCTCCAGGGCGGCGTCGAAGTCGCGGCCGCGACGGGAGAAGTCCCGCCCGACCGCGGCGTAGTCGTCGGCCCGCCCGCCGACCGCCACGCCCAGCGTGAGCCGCCCGCCGGAGAGCTGGTCGATGCTCGCGGCGCTCTTGGCCAGCATGACGGGGGAGTGCAGCGGCGCCAGCAGGATGTTGGACACCAGCTCGATCCGGTTGGTGGCACCGGCCGCCGCCGCCAGGGTCGCCAGCGTGTCGTAGCTCGGGTACACCACCCGGTCGATCGTCGCCAGCCCGGAGAACCCGGCCGCCTCGGCGCGGCGGGCCCACTCCAGCAGAAGGTCCCCGGGCGTGCCCGGCACGGTGTTCGGCAGTCCGATACCGATCTTCACGTGTCCTCCCGGTCGCGCCCGTGTGCCTTGACGACCGTACCAGCGGGCGGGACCACGCTCACCGCGATTCGCAGGTGGTGCCACGGCGGCGGGTCCGAGTGCACAATGGTCCGGTGCCGGTCGAGCTTCCCGTGCCGCACGACGACGGTGCCGCCGCCCACCTGCCCGGGATGCGCCTGCCGGCGGTGAGCCTGCCGGCCACGGACGGGTCCACGGTGGATCTCACCGCTCTCGGCCCGGGCCGCACGGTGCTGTTCGTGTACCCGAAGACCGGCCGCCCCGGCGTGGACCCGCCGCCGGAGTGGGACACCATCCCGGGCGCGCGGGGCTGTACGCCGGAGGCGTGCGGCTTCCGGGACCTCCACGACGCTCTCCGGGACGCCGGCGCCCGGGTGTACGGGCTGTCGACGCAGACCACCGACTACCAGCAGGAGGCGGTCGGACGGCTGCGCCTGCCGTACCCGCTGCTCGCCGATCCGCAGCGGGCGGTCGGGCGGGCGCTCGGGCTGCCGACGTTCGTGGCCGGCGGGGAGACCTTCTACCGGCGGCTGACGATGATCGCCCGGGACGGCGTCATCGAGCACGTCTTCTACCCGGTGTTCCCGCCGGACGCGCACGCGGCCGAGGTGCTGGAATGGCTCACGTCGCACGGTCGCGGCCGTCCGGGCGCAGCTGCTCGGCCAGCGCGATGACGACGCCCTCCGGGCCGCGCACGTAGCAGAGCCGGTAGAGGTCCTCGTACTCCGCCACCTCGCCGACGAGCTCGGCGCCGTGGGTGCGCAGCCGGGCGAGGGCGTCGTCGAGGTCGTCGACGGCGAACATGACGCTGCGGAGGCCCAGCGCGTTCGCGGGCGCGTCCGCGGGCTCCGCCCGGACCGCCGGCGGCGTGTGAAACCTGGTCAGCTCGAGCCGGCCGTGGCCGTCCGGGGTGCGCATCATCGCGATGTCGAGCCGGACGCCGTCGAGCCCCGCGACCCGGTCCACCCACCGGCCCTCGACGGGCATGCGGCCCTCCAGCTCCATGCCCAGCTCGGTGAAAAACGCCGTGGCGGCCTCGAGGTCCTCGACCACGAGGCTGACGTGGTCCATCCACCGGATCGCCACTTCCCGAGCATAAACTCACATGTCGGGCGCGCGTGAGCACTCGGGCGACAGCGACGAACCCGCGCGGGCCGGCGCCGCGCCAGGGTCAGCCCGGCAGACGCGAGGGTCAGCCCGGCAGGCGTGGGCCGGCAGCGCGCTGGGCGACCAGCCACGCCTCGACCTCGTCGGGGTGGCGGGGCAGCCCGGCCGACAGGTTCACCGCGCCCTCGGCGGTGCACACGATGTCGTCCTCGATCCGGATGCCGATGCCGCGCAGCTCCTCGGGCACCAGCTCGTCCTCGGGCTGGAAGTACAACCCCGGCTCGATCGTGAACACGTACCCCTCGCCGATGGTGCCCTTGCGGTAGTTCTCGGGCCGGGCGTTGGCGCAGTCGTGCACGTCGATGCCGAGCATGTGCCCGAAGCCGTGCAGCGTCCACCGGCGGAACACGCCGGAGTCGTTCTCCAGCGCCTCCTCCACGCTGACCGGCAGCAGGCCGAGCTCGGCCAGCCCCTCGGCGAGCACCCGGTTGATCGACAGGGCCAGGTCCTCCCACTTCAGCCCGGGCTTGACCAGGTCGATGCCGGTCTGCTGGGCGGCGTACACGATCTCGTACACCCGCCGCTGGGTCGCGCTGAACCGGCCGTTCACCGGCAGGGTGCGGGTGACGTCGGCGGTGTAGAAGTGGTGGTTCTCCACCCCCATGTCGGCCAGCAGCAGCTGGCCGGGCACGATGGGCCGGTCGTTGCGCGTCCAGTGCAGGATCGTGGCGGCGGGGCCGGACCCGACGATCGACGAGTACCCGACGTCGTTGCCGTCGTGGCGCGCCCGCAGCCCGAAGACCCCCTCGACCAGCCGCTGCGAGACCTCCCGGTCCGGGGGCAGCACCCGGGCCACGTCCTCGAACCCGCGTACGGTCGCCTCGACCGCCTCGGTGAGCTGGGCGATCTCCCACTCGTCCTTGACCAGCTTCAGCTCCGAGATCGTCCAGGCCAGCTCGCGGTCGCGCGCGCCGTCCCCGTCCCGGTCGTACGGGGCGACCGCCGCGTCCACGCGGGGGTCCAGCCCGCGCAGCACCCGGGTGCGGCCCGGGGCGCAGTCGGCGAGAGCGGCGGGCAGGTCGGCGTACGGGGCGGTCTCGATGCCCAGCTCCGTCGCCTTCTCCTCCAGGGTGTGGCGCCGGCCGATCCACAGCTCGCCGTACTGGCGGTCGCGGAAGAACTCGTCGGTGTCACGCGGAGAGCGCGGCCGCACGTACAGGGTGGCGTGGTGGCCCGACCCGTCCGGCCGCATGATGAGCACGCTGTCCGGATCCCGCTCGCCGGTGAGCCAGACGAAGTCGCTGCCGGGACGGAACCGGTAGGTGGTGTCGTTGGCGCGCACCTTCTCCGGCCCGGAGGGGATCACCAGCGTCTCGCCCGGGAACGCGGCCGACAGGGCCGCCCGACGGGCGGCGTACCGCTCGACCTCCTCGCGCGGCGCGACCGGCAGCGGCGCGTCCCGCCAGCCCGTCCGCATGAACTCCAGCAGCTTCTGCGGGTAGTCGGGGTCGTGCGACCCGGTGCCCGGCACGGCGCCCGTACCCGTGGTGGCGGTGCCGGTGCCGTCGGTCGCCCCGGTGTCCGGCTGTGCGCTCATGGGGTCCTCCTGCGCGGTCTGTCGACGCTACGACCGTACCCCGTGAAAGGATGACGGGCATGTGCGGACTGCTCGCCTTCTTCAGCGCGCACGGGTTCGCCGCCGCCCGCCGGGACGCCGTGGCGGAGGCGTTGGAGACGCTGCACCACCGCGGGCCGGACGAGACCGGGGTGGAGGTGGTCGAGGCCCTGGACGGGTCGGGCACCGACGCGGTGTTCGGCCACAAGCGGTTGTCGATCATCGACGTGAAGGCCAGCCACGAGCCGATGCCCTACGCCGACGGCCGCTACCTGCTGACCTTCAACGGCGAGATCTACAACTACGTCGAGCTGCGCGAGGAGCTGATCCGCGAGTACGGCGCCACGTTCGAGACCGCCGGCGACGCCGAGGTGCTCGCCGCCGCCTACCACTACCTGGGTGAGGACGCGCTGTACCGGCTGCGGGGCATGTTCGCGTTCGTGATCTGGGACCGGCTGCGCCGCCGGGCGTTCGGCGCCCGCGACCCGTACGGGATCAAGCCGCTGTACTACCTGGTCACCCAGGACGGGGTCTACCTCGCGTCGGAGAAGAAGGCGCTGCTGCCGTTCGCCCCCTCCGCCCGCTGGGGCGACGCCGGTCTGGACGCGGCGAACCTGTCGCACTACCTGACCCTGCAGTACGTGCCGGAGCCCGGCACGCTGCACCGCGGGATCTCGCGGATCGGGTCGGGGGAGTGCCTGACGTGGACCCCGGAGGAGGGCATCCGGATCCGCCGCTGGTACCGGCCGCAGTTCCGGCCCACGCCCACCGACGACCCGGAGGCGCTCTACCGGCGCATCCGGGAGACGCTGCGGGAGAGCGTCCGGATGCACATGCGCGCGGACGTGCCGGTCGGGGCCTTCCTGTCCAGCGGCATCGACTCCACCGCGGTGGTCGCGCTCGCGCGCGAGTTCCACCCCAACATCCTCACCTTCACCGTCGGGTACGACGTGCCCGGGTACTCCGAGATCGAGGTGGCGCAGGAGTCGGCCCGGCACCTGGAGGTCACCACCATCCCCACCAAGATCGGGCCGCAGGACATGATGGACGCGCTGCCCAAGATCGTGTGGCACCTGGACGACCCGGTGGCCGACCCGGCGCTGGTGCCGCTGTACTTCGTGGCCAAGAAGGCGTCCGAGCACGTCACCGTGGTCCTGTCCGGGGAGGGTGCGGACGAGTTCTTCGGCGGGTACACGATCTACCGCGAGCCGCTGTCGCTGGCGGTGGTGCAGGCGCTGCCGCAGCCGCTGCAGCGGGGCCTGCGCGCGGTGGCGAAGGTGATCCCGGAGGGGGTCAAGGGCAAGAGCTTCCTGCAGCGCGGCACCACGCCGATCGAGGAGCGCTACTACGGCAACGCGCGGATGTTCACCGAGGAGGAGAAGCAGCGCCTGCTGCGCCACTACGACCCCTCGGTGCGGTACACCGACGTGACCGCCCCGATCTACGCCGAGGTGCCCGAGCTGGACGACGTCACCACCATGCAGTACGTCGACCTCTACACCTGGCTGCGCGGGGACATCCTGGTCAAGGCCGACCGCATGTCCATGGCCCACTCCCTGGAGCTGCGGGTGCCGTTCCTGGACCGGGAGGTGTTCGAGGTGGCGGCCACCATCCCGGTGGAGCTCAAGCTGCCGCCCCGGTCGACGACCACCAAGTACGCGCTGCGGCGGGCGCTGGAGGGGATTGTGCCGCCGGCCATCGTCAACCGGGACAAGCTCGGCTTCCCGACCCCGACCAGGGTGTGGCTGGCCGGGGAGATGTACGAGTGGGCGCAGGACATCCTGTCCAGCTCCGGTGCCGGCGAGCTGCTCGACCTGCCGTACGTGCAGCGGCTGCTGGCCGCGCACAAGCGGGGTGAGGCGGACTACTCCCGCAAGATCTGGACCGTGCTGGTGTTCTGCATCTGGTACGCGATCTTCGTCGACCGCACCCTCGACCCGGGCGTGGAACGCGCCCGCTCGGCGCTGCTCACCAAGCCGGTGGTGGGCTCGGTCGTGGACTGACGGACCCGCGCGGCCACGACGGGAGGAGCGGCGCCGGGCTGGTGTGCCTCGCCCGTCAGTCCGCCTCGCCCGAGATCTCCGCGTACCCGCGCCGCACCGCCGTCAGCGCGACCTCGGGACCGAACGGCGCCTGGGCGGCGACCTTCTCGGGCGGCTGCCCGTCGGCGTGGCCCGCCCGGATCAGCCAGGCGAGCGTCGCCAGCTGCTCGTGCTGGGCGGTGACGAAGGCCCGGTCGACCACGGCACCGTGGCCGGGCACCACCACCGTGCGCGGGCCCGCCAGGTGCCGCAGCGCCGCCACCGTCTCCGGCCACTCCAGCGGGTACGCGTCGGTGAAGTCCGGCGGCCCGCTCTCCTCGACCAGGTCGCCGGCGACCAGCACGTCCGCGTCCGGGATGTGCACGACGAGGTCGCCGGCCGTGTGACCGCGACCCAGGTGGTGCAGCACCACCGTGCGGCCCCCGACGGTCAGGACCGCGGTGCGGTGCACGGTGTGGTCGGGCGGCAGGAGGCGCACCTCGGCCACGCCGGCGGCCAGCTCGGCGTCGGTGGCCGCCAGCTCGTCGGCCCACCGGCGTTGCAGCAGGGACCCCTGCTCGGACAGCAGCCGGGCCGCCGCCTCGTGCGCCCACACCGGCCGGCCGCCGGCGGCCAGCACCGCGTTGCCGAAGCAGTGGTCGTAGTGGTGGTGGGTGTTGACCACCGTCCACGGATGCGGCGTGATCGCGCGGGCCGCGTCGGCGAGCTGGGCGGCCTGCGCCCCGGTGGACAGGGTGTCGACGACCAGGGCGGCGCCGTCGCCGACCACCAGCGTCACGTTGACGTCCAGGACGGGGTAGCGCAGCACGTGGACGCCGGGGCCGACCTCCGACCACGCGGGCAGCCGCTCGGGCAGGCTCACCGCGGCCTCAGGAGGGTTCGCCGAACGCCTTGGCGAGGAACTGCTGGCGGTCGACGAGTGCCCGCTCGATCCGCCCTTCGGCCACCGGCTGGTCGCCCGAGGTGACCCGCACCTCGAACAGCAGCCGGCGACCGTCCACCTTGGCCAGTGTCACGCTCGCCACCACCCTGGCGCCGACCGGGCTGGGCGCGGTGTGTTCCAGCTCCACCCGGGTGCCCACCGTGGTCGCTCCGGTGGGCAGCCGCGAGGCGGTCGCGGCCACCGTCGCCGCCTCGGCCAGGGCCAGCACCCGCGGGGTCCCGAGCACCGGGACGTCGCCGGACCCGATGGCCTGGGCGGTGTCCGCATCGGTGACCGTGAGCTCCACCTGGGCGGTCAGACCAGGGGTCAGGCTCGTGACGGGCTCCATGGCATCAGGGTAGCGTCCGGGAGGCCCGGCCAGGTCGTACTCGCTGGTGGCGCGCTGCTGGATCCGGGGCGGCCGGTAGCCTGAGGTCGTGTCCGCGACGGAGACTCGCCCGACGGCCACGGACCCCTCCAGGTCGCGCGTCGTCCGCCGCCGGGTGGCGGCCTTCGGCGCGTGGGCGGTGCTGTTCACCGTCGCCTGGGTGGTCATCGGCCTGCCCACCGACCCGCTGTACGCGTTCGCGTGGCTGTGGGCGGCCGTCATCGCGCTGCGCATCGACCAGCCCTGGCGCGCCCACCTCGGCTTCGCCCGCGACTGGGCGCCGATCGCGCTGCTGCTGGTCGGGTACAACCTCTCCCGCGGCCTGGCCTACCACGAGGGCACCGTCCCGCACGTGACCGAGCTCATCGAGGCCGACCGCTGGATGTTCGGCTGGGCCACCGGTGGCGTGACGCCCACCGAGTGGCTGCAGGAACGGCTGTACGAACCGGACGTCATCCACTGGTGGGACGTCCTGGTGAGCTGGGTCTACTTCTCACACTTCGTGGTGGCGCTCACCGCCGCGTTCGTGCTGTGGATGCGGGACCGGCCCCGCTGGGCGTCGTTCATGCGGCGGTTCTTCTTCCTGTCTGCCGCCGGTCTCGTGACCTACTTCCTGTACCCGGCCGCGCCGCCGTGGTGGGCCGCCGACCACGGGCTGGTCGGGCAGGCCGAGCGGATCTCCACCCGGGGTTGGCACGCCATCGGGTTGTCCGGCGCGGGCAACCTGCTCAACCTCGGCCAGCTGGCGTCCAACCCGGTCGCCGCGATGCCGTCACTGCACACCGCGTTCGCGCTGTTCGTCGTGGTGTTCTTCGTCGGCTCCGTGGCCCGCCGTTGGTGGCCGCTGCTGCTCGCCTACCCGCTGGCCATGACCTTCACCCTGGTCTACGCCGGTGAGCACTGGGTGATCGACGTCCTGGCCGGCTGGGCGTACGTGGGGCTGACGTTCCTGGTGGTCGGGGCCGTGGAACGCTGGTGGGCGCGCCAGCGGACCGCCGGCACCGGTGACGACCGGGTGGGCGGCCCGGTCCGCGGTGCCGCCGTCGGGGGCGTGGTCCGCGGAGCCGGCGACGGCGTGGTGGGCTCGTCCGCCGACGGCCTCCTCGGCCGCGGCCGCGGGGCCGGGCTCCGTGGCGGCGCCCGCGGGGCCGGGCTCCGTGGCGGCGCCGGCGGGGCCGGGGTGCGTGACGGTACCGGCGACGGTGAGGTCCGCGGCGACACCCGCGACGCCGGGACCCGGGGTGACACCGGTGACGCCGGGGTTCGTGGGCACCCCGGTGACGGGGCGGTGGACGGGCCCGCCGCCGGCGGACCGCCCGGTCCGGCGCGCTGACCGGTCGGCGGCGCGGGCCGCTCGGGCGCGGCGGGTCAGCTCATCCGCCAGCCGCCGGGCCTCGTCCAGGTCGCGGTGCGCCGCGGTGCCGTGCGCCGAGCCGGCGGCGTCGGCGACGACGGTGGCCAGTCCCAGCAACCGCTGCAGGGGCCCCTGCACCAGCCGCACGCTCTGGATCCGCGCGTACGGGACGAGCGTCAGCTGCCGGGTCACCCAACCGTCGACGGTGGCGAACACCTCCGCGGCGCAGCCGGCGGCCAGGATCGGCTGGCGCAGCGGCGCGAGCCACCGCGCCCGCGCCGGCGGGCGGGACAGCGGGAGCGCGGACAGGTCGGCCCCGGGCACCACGACCGGGACCAGGCGGCGGGCGGTGGCGAGGTCCCCGACCGGCAGCAGCTGGTCCACGGCGGCGACACCGTTGTGCGGGGTGGGGGAGGAGTAGCCGGCCACGCCGATGCGGACGCGCAGCCACCGCCGGTGCCGCCACAGCCGCGGCCAGACCACCGTGACGGCCTGGACGCGGTGCAGCGGCACGGTCTGGGTGCGTGTCTCGGTCAGCCCGTGCCGGATGCGCAGGCCGGCCGGCCCGTGCGGGCCCGGCTGCAGGCTGACCCGGAAGTTCCAGTCGGACAGGATCCGCCGGACCGGCTGCGACACCACGCCGACGATCGCCACGATCATGCTGGCGACCACCACCAGCGACCAGTCGCCGGTGTCGAACACGTACTGCGCGATCACCACGGCGACCGCCACCGGCAAGAACAGGACCGGCGGCGTCAGCAGCTGGCTGACGACCACGTCCCGGTTGACCACCGAGTGCAGGTGCTGCTCCGGGACCTGCGGGGCGGTCGGAACGCCTCCGGCCGCCGGTGCGCCGGCCGGCGGCGGGCCGGCGGCCCACCCCGGCGGCGGAGGGGGCGCCTGTCCGCCGTCGGCCCCGGCCGGGGCGACCGGTGCCGGAGCCGGGTGTCCGCCGGTGCCGGGGGCGGCGCCGTCCGGACCGCCGACGCCGGCGACCGGGGCGCCGATGGCGACCGGGGCGCCCGCGCGGGTCGCGACCGCCAGCAGGCGCTCGCGCAGCGCCACCGCATCGGCGACGGTCAGGAACGCCAGCGGCGCCTCCGTCTTGCCGCCGCCCACCACCTCCAGCCGCAGCTCGGCGAGGCCGAACATGCGCGCGAGCAGCGGCTGGACCACGTCCACGGCCTGCAGCCGCTCCAGCGGGATCGTCCGGGTGCGGCGCACCAGCACCCCGTCGTAGATCCGGAGCTCCCGCCCGACCACGTGGTAGCCGGTCACCAGCCAGCTGACCGTCGAGGCGGCCACGGCCAGGCACATCACGACGAGCAGGAGGCCGACGAACCCGCCGGGGCCGAGCCGGACCGCGCCCTGGACCGAGACCGCGGCGATGATGGCCGCCAGGAACTTGGCGCCGTGCAGCAGCGGGCTGAGCGGGTGCAGCCGCTGGCGGGGCGGGTTCACAGGCCCTCCCCGAGGTCCTCCCCGAGCGCGGTGAGCCGGTCGCGCAGGCGCGCCGCCTCCGCCGGCGGAAGCCCCGGCACCCGGGCGTCGGTGGCCGCCGCGGCGGTGTGCAGCTGCACCGTGGCCAGCCCGAACAGGCGCTCCAGCGGCCCGGCGGTCACGTCCACGAACTGCATCCGCGCGTACGGGACGATGGACAGGCGGCGGACCAGGACCCCGTGCCGCACCAACAGGTCCCGTTCGCGCTCGGCGTACCCCCAGGCGAGCACCGCCCGCACCGTCGCCACCGCCCGCAGCGCGCCGTAGCCGGCCAGCACCAGCAGCGTCTGGGTGACGTACGGCCAGCCGAGCGCCCCGGCGACCAGCACCACCAGCAGCAGGGCGGTCAACCGCGCCGCCAGGCGGATGAGCTCCACCGGGATGAGCAGCCGGGAGACGCTGCGCCAGGCCACGGTGTGCGGCCACGGGTCCAGGGGGCTGACCGCCGGCCGGGGAGGGCGCGGCGGCGCGCCGGGAGCGGGGCTGAGGTCGGTCACCATTCGACCCTAGCCATCAGGCAACGGCTCGGCCTCCCGCAGGAACCCGCGGGTCTGCAGGAAGCCGGTGAGGTACTCGCGGTGCTCGTCGCACGCCAGCCAGGTCTTGCGCCGCTCGGGAGCGTGCAGCTTGGGGTTGTTCCAGTGCAGCGCCCACGTGGCGGGGCGGCGGCACCCCCGGGCCGAGCAGATCGGCGCCTCGGGACCGGGCCGGCCGGCGTCGTCGGGCACGCGCCACAGCATAGGACCGGCGGTCGGCGCGGGCCGCGGGCAGGTCGCCGGGGGCGTCACCGGCGCCGAACATGCGAGCGCCGGGCGGCCACGGGGGAAGCCGCCCGGCGATGCACGCATCCTAACCACGCCCCCCGGGCGGGTGTCTACCCACCGACCGTGGCCGTTCGGACGGTTCCCGGCAGCCGTTCGGTGGGTCCGGGACGGCGGCACGACCACGCGCGCCGCCGGCGGATTCCCGTAACCGGCCCACGGCGCTGCCGTGCCGTGCCACGCTGATACGAGCCGGCCGTCGCAGGGCGGCGTCGGGAGGCCGTCAGGAGGGGGCATGGAGACGACCACACCCGCCCGCGATGCGACCCTGCTGGAACGGGCGCTGTTCGAGGTGAAGCGGGTCATCGTGGGCCAGGACGCGCTCGTGGAGCGGATGCTGGTGGCCCTGCTCGCCCGCGGCCACTGCCTGCTGGAGGGGGTCCCCGGCGTGGCCAAGACCCTGGCCGTGCAGACCCTGGCCACGGTCACCGGCGGCAGCTTCGCCCGGGTGCAGTTCACCCCGGACCTGATGCCGGCCGACCTCATCGGGACGCGGATCTACCGGCAGTCGCGGGAGGAGTTCGACGTCGAGCTCGGACCGGTGTTCGTCAACTTCCTGCTGGCCGACGAGATCAACCGGGCGCCGGCCAAGGTGCAGTCGGCGCTGCTGGAAGTGATGGCCGAGCGACAGGTGTCCCTCGGCGGGCGCAGCTACCCGGTGCCCAACCCGTTCCTGGTCATGGCGACCCAGAACCCGATCGAGCAGGAGGGCGTCTACCTGCTGCCCGAGGCGCAGCGGGACCGCTTCCTGTTGAAGATCGTTGTCGACTACCCGTCCGAGGCCGAGGAGCGGGAGATCATCTACCGGATGGCGGTCACGCCGCCGCAGCCGCAGCAGGTGCTCGACCCGGAGCAGCTGGTACGCCTGCAGGCCCGGGCCGACCGGGTGTTCGTCCACCACGCGCTGGTGGACTACGCCGTACGGCTGGTCCTGGCGACCCGGGACCCGGCCGGCCACGGCCTGCCCGACCTGGCGGGTCTCATCCAGTACGGCGCCAGCCCACGCGCCTCCCTCGGCCTGGTGCGGGCCGCCCGGGCGCTGGCGACGCTCCGCGGCCGGGACTACGCCCTGCCCGACGACGTCACCGACGTCGCCGCCGACGTGCTCCGGCACCGGTTGCTGCTGTCCTACGAGGCCATGGCCGACAACGTGGGGGCCGACGAGCTGGTCGACCGGATCGTGGCCGCGGTGCCCCCGCCCACCGTGGCCCCGCGCCAGAGCGCGACCGGTCGCTCCGCCGCCCCGCCCGCCTCCGACGGGAGGCCCGCGTTCGGGACCGACGGCGCGAGGGCCGGTACGACCGGCGGGCTGCCGGGGCCGGACGGCGTTCCGGCGCCCGGGCCGAACGGCGTGGTCGGCCGGGTCCCGGCGACGGGGACGTGGCGTCCGGACCGGAAGCCGTGAGCGGCGCACCCGAGGCGGTCCTCAGCCGGCTGCAGCTGCTGGTCACGCGGCGCCTGGACGGGCTGCTGCACGGCGACCACCTCGGCCTGCTGCCGGGGCCGGGAAGCGAGGCGGGGGGGTCGCGCGAGTACCGGCACGGGGATGACGTGCGGCGGATGGACTGGCCGGGGACCGCCCGCACGACCGTGCCGCACGTCCGCCAGACCGAGGCCGACCGGGAGCTGGAGACGTGGCTGGCCGTGGACGCCTCGGCGAGCCTGGACTTCGGCACCGCCGGCATGCTCAAGCGTGACCTGGCGCTGGCCGCCGCCGCGGCGGTCACCCACCTGACCGTGCGCGGCGGCAACCGGGTCGGCGCGCTCGTCGCCACCGGCGGCGCGCCGCCCAGGGTGGTGCCCGCCCGCCCGGGCCGCCGCGCCGCCCAGGCCCTGCTGCGCGTGGTCGCCACCGCCGAGGTACGCCCCGGCGAGGTGGACCTCGGTGACCTGGTGGAACGGTTGCACCGGACCGCCCGGCGCCGCGGCCTGGCGGTGGTGATCTCCGACTTTCTCAGCCCGCCGCCCCGGTGGGAGCGGCCGCTGCGGATGCTCGCCGCCCGGCACGACGTGCTCGCCGTGGAGGTGCTCGACCCCCGCGAGCTGGAGCTGCCGGACGTCGGCGTGCTGGAGGTGGTGGACCCGGAGACCGGCGTCGTGCACGAGGTCGACACCGGCGACCCGCGCCTGCGCGAGCGGTACGCCACCGAGGCGGCGCGGCAGCGCGACGGGGTCGCCGCCGCGCTGCGCGCGGCGGGCGCCTCCCACCTGCGGCTGCGCACCGACACCGACTGGCTCAGGGAGATCGTGCGGCACTGCGTCGCCCGGCGCCGTGTCCGCGGCGCCGTCCGACCCGCGGGCACCCGTACCGCCGCACCCGCCCGCCCGGCGGGCCACGCTCCCCGTACCACCGGCCACGCGGCCCGGGCCCGCGGGCAGGCGGCCGGCACCGCCGGGCGGGCCACCGGTACCCCGGGGAGCGCCGGCGCGACCGGTGCGCACACCGCGGGGAGGTGGCCGTGATCTCGTTCCTGCGACCCTGGTGGCTGCTGGCGCTGGTGGCGGTGGCCGCGGTGGTGGCCGGCTACCTGTGGCGGCAGCGGCACCGGCGGGTGCACGCGGTGCGGTTCAGCAACACCGACCTGCTGCGCCACATCGCGCCGGCCGGGCTGGGCTGGCGCCGCCACCTGCCGGCGGGCGCGCTGGCCCTGTGCCTGCTGGCCCTGGTCACGGCGATGGCCCGGCCCACCATGGAGCGGCCCGAGCCGGTCGAGCGGGCCACCATCATGCTCGCCATCGACGTCTCACTGTCCATGGAGGCCGACGACGTGACGCCGACCCGGCTGCGGGCCGCGCAGCAGGCCGCGACGGACTTCGTCCACGACCTGCCGCCGTCGCACAACCTCGGGGTGGTGTCGTTCGCCGGCAGCGCCCGGGTGCTGGTGCCGCCGACCACCGACCGGCAGGCCGCGGTCCGGGCGATCGAGAACCTGCAGCTGTCGGAGGCCACCGCGACGGGGGAGGCGGTCTTCGCCTGCCTGGAGGCGATCGAGGCGATGCCCACGTACGGGGACGAGGAGCCGCCCCCCGCCCGCATCCTGCTGCTGACCGACGGCTACCGCACCTACGGCCGGCCCGTGGAGAAGGCCGGCGAGGCCGCGGCGGAGGCGGGCGTGCCGGTGTACACGGTGGCGTTCGGCACCGACCGGGGGATGGTCGAGATCGGCGGCCGGATGCACCGGGTGCCGGTGGACCGGGAGGCCATGGCCCGGTTGGCCGAGGCGACCGGTGGCCGGTTCTACGAGGCCGCCAGCACCGAGGAGCTCGCCGCGGTGTACGAGGACATGGGCGGCCGGCTGGCCTACCGGATGGTCCCGAGGGAGATCACCGGCTGGCTGGTCGGCGGCGCCCTGCTGTTCGGCCTGGCCGGCGCCGGCCTGGGCCTACGCTGGACGGGCCGCCTGCCCTGACCGGCGCGCGTCAGGGCGCCTCCCGCCCGTCGATCACCACACCGTAAGCTTCCGGGCGGCAGCGTTCACTCCGCCCGGGAAGGTGTCCATGGCTCGTACCGTCCTCGTCACCGGTGGGAATCGGGGCATCGGCCGCGCCATCGCGGAGGCCTTCGTCGCCGCCGGTCACCGGGTGGCGGTGACCCACCGCGGCTCCGGCGGCCCACCGGGCACGCTGGCGGTCACCTGCGACGTGACCGACCAGGCCGCGGTCGACCGGGCGTTCACCGAGGTGGAGGACCAGCTCGGGCCGGTCGAGGTGCTGGTGGCCAACGCCGGCGTCACCGAGGACACGCTGCTGATGCGGATGAGCGAGGAGCAGTTCACCCGGGTGGTGGACACCAACCTCGCGGGTGCCTGGCGGTGCGCCCGGCGGGCCGCGGCCCGGATGGTCCGCGGCCGCTGGGGCCGGATGATCTTCATTTCGTCGGTGATCGGTCTCTACGGCGGGGTCGGCCAGGTCAACTACGCCGCCAGCAAGGCGGGCCTGGTCGGCATGGCCCGCTCCATCACCCGTGAGCTGGGCAGCCGCAACATCACCGCCAACGTCGTGGCACCCGGGTTCATCGAGACGGAGATGACCGCGTCGCTGTCCGAGGAGCTGCGGAAGAAGTACCTGGCGGCGGTGCCGGCCGGCCGGTTCGCCCAGCCGGAGGAGGTCGCCGGGGTGGTGGTCTGGCTGGCCTCGGAGGCGGCCGGCTACATCTCCGGCGCGGTCATCCCGGTCGACGGCGGCCTGGGGATGGGTCACTGAGGAGGGAGAAGGCCGTGGGCATGCTGGCCGGCAAGCGGGTTCTCGTCACCGGAGTCATCACCGAGCAGTCGATCGCGTTCGCGGTGGCGCGCCTGGCCCAGGAGAACGGCGCGCGGGTGGTGCTCACCGGCTACGGTCGCATGTCGCTGGTCGAGCGGATCGCCAAGCGGCTGCCCGAGCCGCCGCCGGTCATCGAGCTCGACGTCACCAACGAGGACCACCTGGCGGCGCTGGCCGACAACGTGCGGGCGCACGTCGACGGGCTGGACGGAGTGGTCCACGCGATCGCCTACGGGCCGCCCAGCACGCTCGGCGGTGGGTTCCTGGAGGCGCCGTGGCCCGACGTCGCCACCGCCCTGCACGTGTCCACGTACTCGTACAAGGCGCTGGCCATGGCCGTGCTGCCGCTGATGTCGCCGGGCAGCGCCCTGGTGGGGCTCACCTTCGACGCCACCGTGGCGTGGCCGGTGTACGACTGGATGGGCGTGGCCAAGGCCGGTCTGGAGGCCACCTCCCGGTACCTGGCCCGCTACCTCGGTCCCCGCGGCATCCGCAGCAACCTGGTGTCCGCCGGCCCGTTGCGGACCATGGCCGCCCGGTCGATCCCCGGCTTCGAGAAGTTCGAGGAGACGTGGCAGCAGCGGGCGCCGCTGGGCTGGAACCTGGCCGACACCACGCCGGCCGCCCGCGCGTGCGTGGCGCTGCTGTCGGACTGGTTCCCGGCCACCACCGGGGAGATCGTGCACGTCGACGGCGGGTTCCACGCGGTCGGCGCCTGAGCGGGCCGCGCCCCCGCCCGGCCGCCGCCCCGCCCGGCCGCCCCGGCCAGTGCCGGAACCGGCCGGCGCCTGGGCCGCCGCGGGTGGCCCCGCCCACCCGCCGCCGGCGGCCGGGACGCCGCTGACGGCGGGTCTGGCACGATGAGCCCGTGGCCTTCGACGCGTTCCTGCTGGTGTCGTTCGGCGGGCCGGAGCGCCCCGCCGACGTGATGCCCTTCCTCCAGAACGTCACCCGCGGCCGCGGCGTGCCGCCGGAGCGGCTGGCCGAGGTGGCCGAGCACTACCACCGCATGGGCGGGGTGTCCCCGATCAACGACCAGTGCCGGGCCCTGCTCGACGCGTTGCGGACCGAGTTCGCCGCCGCCGGGATCGACCTGCCGCTGTACTGGGGGAACCGGAACTGGCACCCGTTGCTCGCCGACACGCTGGCGGCGATGCGCGATGACGGCGTCACCCGGGCCGTGGCGTTCGTGACCAGCGCCTACGGCTCGTACTCCTCCTGCCGGCAGTACCTGGAGGACATCGCCACCGCCCGGGCGGCGGTCGGCCCGCGCGCGCCCGCGGTGGTCAAGCTGCGCCACTACCACGACCACCCCGGGTTCATCGCCGCCCACGTCGACGCGGTACGGCAGGCGCGGGCGAAGCTGCCGCCGCTGCCGCCGGGCCGGCTGCGGCTGGTGTTCACCGCCCACTCCATCCCGGTGTCCATGGCCCGGACCGCCGGCCCCGAGGGCGGCAGGTACGAGGCGCAGCTGAAGGAGACCGCCTCCCTGGTGGCCGCCGAGGCCGCCCCGGACCTGCCCTGGGACCTGGTGTGGCAGAGCCGGTCCGGCCCGCCGCAGGTGCCGTGGCTGGAGCCGGACGTCAACGACCACCTGGAGACGCTGGCCGGACAGGGCGTGCAGGGCGTCCTCGTGAGCCCGATCGGGTTCACCTCCGACCACCTGGAGGTGCTGTGGGACCTCGACACCGAGGCCGCGGACACCGCCAAGCGCCTCGGGTTGGAGTTCGTCCGGGCCGCCACCCCCGGCGTGCACCCGCGGTTCGTGTCGATGATCCGGGAGCTGGTGCAGGAGCGGATCGCCGCCGAGACACCCGGCGCCGCCCCGGCGCGCGCGAAGCTGGGCCGCGTGCCGGTGTGGGACGCCTGTCCGGACACCTGCTGCCCGAGCCCGCGCCGGAGCCGAGGGTGACCAACCGGAGACCGGTGGCCAGCTGGCTGACCGACATGGACGGTGTGCTGGTCCGGGAGGGCCGCGCCATCCCGGGGGCGCCGGAGTTCGTCGCCCGGCTGCGCGCGTCCGGCAAGCCGTTCCTCGTGCTCACCAACAACTCCAGGTACACACCCCGGGACCTGCGGGCGCGGCTGGCCCGGGCCGGGTTCGACGTGCCCGTCGAGGCGATCTGGACCTCGGCCCTGGCGACCGCCCAGTTCCTCCACGACCAGCGGCCGGGCGGCACCGCGTACGTCATCGGCGAGGCGGGCCTCACCACTGCCCTGCACGAGATCGGCTACGTGCTGACCGACGACGACCCCGACTACGTGGTGCTCGGCGAGACCCGCACCTACAGCTTCGAGGCGATCACCCGGGCGGTGCGGCTCATCGACAAGGGCGCCCGCTTCATCTGCACCAACCCCGACGCCACCGGCCCGTCGAGCGAGGGCGCGCTGCCGGCGGCCGGGTCGGTCGCCGCGATGATCTCCAAGGCGACCGGGGTGGAGCCGTACTTCGTCGGGAAGCCGAACCCGATGATGATGCGCTCGGCGCTCAACACCATCGCCGCCCACTCGGAGTCCACCGCAATGGTGGGCGACCGCATGGACACCGACATCCTGTGCGGCCTGGAGGCCGGGCTGGAGACGATCCTCGTCCTGACCGGGATCAGCACCCGCGCCGACGCGGAGCGCTACCCGTACCGGCCGAGCCGGGTCGTGGAGTCGGTGGCCGACCTGATCGACGAGGTGTGACCGGACCGACCGGCCGGACCGACGAGGCGTGACCGCGGGCCGTGGGTCGGGGGACGGGCGTCACGGGACCGGCGCGTTGCAGGCGGCCACCATGGCGCGTCGGCAGGCGGCCAGCAGCGGCCGCAGCGCCTCGTCGCGCTGCCGCGCCTCGTACGAGGTGACCGCGCCGCCCGGGCTGGTGTCGTCGGCCAGCGCGAGCAGGCGGTCGAGCATGCTCGCCCGCGCGTACAGCCGCCGGGCGCGCGGGTTGAACACCGGCGGCAGCTCGTCGGCGCCGTCGTGGTTGCGCAGGGCGGCCAGCGCGCCGGCCAGCTCGGGCCGCCACTGGGCCACGTCCAGGGCGGTCAGTCGGGTGGTGGCCTCGGCGAGGGCGGCCGACAGCTCCGCCTCCGCCTCTGCCGGTGACGTGGTCGGCTCCGCACCGGGTGGCTGCGGGGGCAGCGGGTACGTCCACCACACCACGCTGAAGAAGGCGTCACCGGAGCCGGAGACGTGGGTGCGGACCTCCGGTACCAGGCCGCAGGCGCCGGCGATGACGCCCTCCCCGCACGCCAGCGCCCGGCCGGTGAACGGGGTGCCCGGTCCGGGCAGGCCGCGCGGGTCGCCGGGGACGGGCAGCACCAGCCGCACCTGGTCGGGGTGCAGGCCCGACAGCCCCGCCAGGGCCTCCCGCAGCGGGCGTTCGTGCCCGGGGTCCGTGGCGTCGCAGACGACGTGGTCCTCCGTGGCCTCGATCTCGTCGGCGACGTCGTCGTACGGGATCAGGCCCGCCCGCCAGGCGCGCACCCACGCGACGAACCTGGCGGACCGCCGCGTGCGCTCGCCCATGACGCGGGTCATGCGGTAAGGGTACGTGTGATGGCACGGTCACGGGGGCGTCGCGGGCGCGAGGAATCCGACCGGGACCCGGCGAGGATTCCGCCCCGGATGCGGTCGAGACCGGGGCACGCCGGCTCGGCGGTTCGCGCGGATCGGCCGAACGTGACACGATCGTGGTGTGGTAGCGGCGCTGTTGTGGATCCTGCTGGGCATCGCGTTCGTGGTCGCCGAGGTCTTCACCGCCACGTTCGTGTTGGTCATGCTCGCCGGAGGGGCGTTCGCCGCCGCGGTCGCGGCCGCGGTCGGCGCCCCGCTCCTGGTGCAGGCGATCGTGTTCGCCGGGGTCAGCGCCCTGTCCGTGTGGCTGCTGCGCCCGCTGGTGCGTCGCCGGATGCTCGGCGGCCCCGACGCGACACCGAGCGGGGTCGAGGCCCTGGAGGGCGCCGCGGGCGAGGTCGTGGAGCAGGTGACCGCGACCTCCGGACTGGTGAAGGTGGAGGGTGAGCTGTGGAGCGCCCGCTCCTTCGACGCCGCTCAGGTCATCGCGCCCGGTGAGCGGATCCGGGTCGTGGAGGTGCGGGGGGCCACCGCGATGGTGTGGCGCGACGAGTTCGGCGACATCTCCCCGGGCGGGGGGCGGCCGGCGGCGTGAGCGCGCGGGGGAGCGCGGCTGACCGCGCCGACAGACATGACAGGTAACCGGGAGACGGACAGGTTCCGGGAGGCGGAAGCATCATGGACGCTGTTATATTTCTCGTCTCGGTGACGGTCGCGCTGCTGGCGGTCGTCGGCCTCGCCAAGTCGGTGCGGATCGTGCCGCAGGCCCGCGAGGACGTGGTGGAGCGGTTCGGGAAGTACCGCACCACGTTGAAGGCCGGGCTGCACTTCATCGTCCCGTTCGTCGACCGCGTCCGCGCCAAGGTCGACATGCGCGAGCAGGTGGTCAGCTTCCCGCCACAGCCGGTGATCACGTCGGACAACCTGCTGGTGCAGATCGACACGGTGTTCGGGTTCCGGGTCATCAACGCCCACGACGCGACCTACCAGATCGCGAACTTCATCCAGGCGGTGGAGCAGTTCACGGTCACCACGCTGCGGAACGTCGTCGGGTCGATGGACCTGGAGCAGACGCTGACCAGCCGGGAGCTCATCAACCAGAAGCTGCAGAGCGGCCTGGACGACGTGACCGGGCGGTGGGGGATCAAGGTCACCCGGGTGGAGATCAAGGCGATCGAGCCGCCGTCGAGCATCCGGGACGCGATGGAGAAGCAGATGCGTGCCGAGCGGGACCGGCGGGCGGCCATCCTCCACGCCGAGGGTGTCAAGCAGTCCCAGATCCTCACCGCGGAGGGTGAGAAGCAGGCGGCGGTGCTGCGTGCCGACGGTGAACGGCAGGCCCGCATCCTGCAGGCCGAGGGCCAGGCCAAGGCGATCCGGACCGTGTTCGACGCGATCCACGTCGCCAACCCGGACCCGAAGGTGCTCGCCTACCAGTACCTGCAGGCGTTGCCGCAGATCGCGGCCGGCGAGTCCAACAAGGTGTGGGTGATCCCGGTGGAGGTCGTCCGGGCGCTGGAGGGCATCGGCGGTGCCCTGGGCAACCTCGCCACCGCGCCGGGCGCGACGGCGCGCGAGCGGATCCAGCCGGACGAGGCGGTGGAGGCGGTGGCCGAGGAGGCCCGCGCCGCGGCCGAACAGGCGTCGCGCGCCGCACAGGCGGTCAAGGAGGACGTGGAGGCGGCCGAGTCGACTATCGGCACCTCGCGGCGGCTGCCCGGGGGACCGTCGTCCGACGGCAGCTGAGGTACCACGTACCGGTCGGCGAGCGGGTCGGGCGGCCCGGGTCGACCGGTCCGCGCCCGTGCGCGAATCCCTGCGTAGACAGCCCGGCTCTGGCACGATCTGGTGGAAGAAGTCGGAACCGTCCGATGTCGGGGAACGCGGGGGTGGCGCATGGACCAGACCACGAGCCGGGCCGAACCGGTCTCTCCGGCGGTCGCGGCCACCGCGCAGCCGGCCGCGGCGCCGCCGTCGGCGGTGGTGGTGGTCCGGCCGTCCGGGTCGACGCTCGCCCGCCACGCGATGTGGACACTGCCGGCGTACGCGCTGGGCCGCATGTGGCTGTCGCTGGTCGCCGAGCCCGACCCCGCCGGCGACCCGCAGGCGTGGGCGGCCCGGGTGACCGGCGACGCGTACCAGCGGGCGCAGCTGCTGGTGGGACTCGCCGGCGAGCTGCTCGTGCTGGTGGCGGTGGTGGCACTGGCCGCGCTGGTGAGCGGTCGGGGGCGGGTGCTCGCCTCCGCCGGCCTGCTGGCCGGGCTCGCGGCCGCGGTGCTCGCGCTGCCGCGCTGGACCGCGACCGGCGTCGTGGCACCGGTGCTGGGCGAGGCGGTCTCCGGCCGCGAGCTGGACGCGGCGGAGTGGTACGGGGAGATCCTGGCCCGGACCGACCCGGCAGCGGCCGTGGCCGGCGGCCTGCTCGGCCTCGCCTTCGTGCTGCTCGGGACCGCGGGATGGCGGTCACGGGCGCTCGGTCGCGCCGAGGGCCTGCTGCTGGTGGTGGCCGGGCCGTTGCTGGCCGCGGCCGCGTGGTACGAGCCGATGCTCACCCCGCTGGGCGCCCTGCCGCTGCTGGCCGCCGGACTGGCGATCGCCTGGAGCGCCGGCCGGCCGCGCTGGCCCTGACCGGCGGAGCCTCGCCGCGACGGCCGCGTCCGGCCGGGCCGGTCGGTGGGCGACAACCGCCACCGGGCCCGTCGCCGCGTCCCGCGCGACGGTAGCCGGCGTGGCGACCGCGTCCGGGGCGGGGCGGCCACCTGCGACGGTCCCGTTCCGGCGGTCCGGTACGACGGCACAATCGTCGGTGTGCCGGAGCTGATCACCGACCCGGGCGACGAGCGGATCGCCGACTACCGCGCGCTGACCGACGTCGAGCTGCGGACCCGGTGGGAGCCGCCGCACGGCCTGTTCATCGCCGAGGGTGAGCTGGTGCTGCGCCGCGCCCTGGACGCCGGGTACCAGCCCCGGTCCTACCTGCTCGACGTCGCCCGGGCCGACCAGCTCGCGGACCTGCCCGGCGCTCCCGTCTACGTCGCCTCCCAGGAGGTGCTGCAGCTCATCACCGGCTTCCGGGTGCACCGCGGCGTGCTCGCCTCCTTCCACCGCCGCCCCGTGCCCCCGCCCGAGCAGGTGCTCGCCGGCGCCCGTCGGGTGGTGGTGTGCGAGGACGTCAACAACCACACCAACCTCGGAGTGATCTTCCGGGCCGCGGCCGGGCTGGGGATGGACGGTGTGCTCCTGTCGCCCTCGTGCACCGACCCGCTGTACCGGCGGGCCGTGCGGGTCAGCATGGGGGAGGTCTTCAAGGTGCCGCACGCCCGCCTGCCGACCTGGCCGGACGGCCTGCGGTTGGTCCGCGAGGCGGGTTTCCACCTGCTGGCGCTCACCCCCGCCGCCGACGCCACGCCGATCCAGCGGGTCCCCGCCGAGTACCGTGCCCGGCCGGCGCTGCTGTTCGGCTCCGAGGGCAGCGGCCTGTCCGACGCCGCGGTGGCCGCGGCGGACCTGCGGGTGGTCATACCGATGCGCCGCGGGGTCGACTCGCTCAACGTCGGGGCCGCCGCCGCGGTGGCGTTCTGGGAGCTGTGCCGCGACGAGCCGCCCGAGCCGCCTCCGCCCGCGGCCGGGAGCTAGCCACCGGTGCCGGCCCGGCGCGCCTCGATCCCGTCGAGCAGGAGCTCGACCGCGGCGGTGTAGGCCTCGTCGGCCTGGGCGACGACGAAGCCCTCCGGGTCACCGTCGCCGCGGTCGCCCGCCTGCGCCAGCCAGGTGCTGTGGGGGAAGCGCTGCGCGAAGTCCGGTGCCACCCGGTGCAGCTGGGGTGCCCGCGCCCGCCACCACAGCGCCGACGGGACGCCGGTGGCGCGGGCCGCGGCCCGCGCGTCGACCCTGGTCTGGGCCGCGCCCCGGACCAGGTGCAGGAGGGCGCTGACGGCACGGCGGACCTCCGGGGCGTCCAGGCCGGTGTGCCGCAGGATCCCCACCAGGGTCTCCAGCATCGCCTGCTCGTGTGGACCGAGCACCGGTCGCGCGTACGAGATCTGCAGGGTCCAGGGATGGCGGAGGAAGAACTCGCCGACGTCGCGCGCCCAGGCCCGGGCGGCCGCTCGCCATCCGTCGGTCACCGGGTAGCTGGTGGGCAGCTCGGCGTGCACCCGGTCGTACATGAGGTCGAGCAGCTCGTCCTTGCCGGGAACGTACGTGTAGAGGGCCATGGCGGTGCAACCCAGCCGCTGTCCCACCGCCTTCATGGACAGTCCCTCCAGGCCGTCGCGGTCGGCGACCTCGATGGCCGCCTCGACGACCGCGTCACGGCTGAGCGCCGGTCGGCGGCCCGGCGTCGGGCGGTCCGACCGCTCCGGCTCGTCCCGCCGCCACAGGGCCGTGAGCGTCCACTCCGGATCGCCCCGGCCAGCGAAAACCGGCACCGACCAACTCCTTATCGCGTAAGCCAACCTTTCCCCCGAAATAGTTTATGCGATAAAGGAGGACTCGTGGTTGAGGTCGAACTGCCGGGCGGGCCGCCCATCGAGGTGGAGGTGTCGGGCACCGGTCCCGCCGTGATGCTGCTGGTCGACCCGAGGCCGGTCACCGGCGACCGTGCCGAGGAGCTGCGCCGGTGGGGCGTCGACCCGGCGCTGGGCCGGAACCTGACCGACGCGCTCCGGGACGGGTTCCGGGTCGTCGCGGTCCCGTACGAGGCGTACGCGCTCGCCAACCCCCGGCCGGACACGCTGACGCCCGACGCCGTGGCGGCCGACCTGCTCGCGGTCGCCGACGCGGTGGGCGTGGACCGGTTCGCCTGCTACGGGTACTCGTGGCTGGCCGTGGCGGCCATGCAGCTCGCCCTGCGCACCGACCGGGTGACGGCGCTCGCCATGGGCGGCTTCCCGCCGCTGGACGGTCCGTACCGCGCGATGCTGACCGTCACCACCGCGACCCACGAGATGGCGCTCGGCACCCGGCCCCGGCGGGCGGCGGAGGCGGAGACCGAGTGGGACAGCGCCGAGATGACCCTCAGCCCCGCGCAGACCGGCCAGTTCGTCACCCTCTACCGGGCCCTGGAGAGCTTCGACGACGACGCCGCGCTCACCCGCCTGACCTGCCCGCGACTGTGCTTCGCCGGGTCGGCCGACCGCATCGTCTACGGCCCGCGGTGGGGCGACGCGGTCGTGGACATCGCCGGCCCCCTGCAGCGCCACCGGGAGCGGCTGCGGGCGGCGGGCTGGACGGTGCGCCTGCTCGACGGGCTCGACCACACCCAGGCGATGCAGCCGCCGCAGGTGCTGCCGGTCCTCGGCCCGTGGCTGCGCGAGGTGCTGGGGTCGACCCGCTGAGGCTCAGTCCACGGTGAGGCAGTCGAGCGCGGGGTCCGGCGGGACCGGCGGCGGCTGGTAGCCCGACCCCGCCGGCAGGGGCCGGCGGACGGGGCCGGCGTGCAGGTCGACCAGGATCCACCCACCGGACGCGCGGCCGTAGTCGTGCATCGCGGCGACCCGGCCGCGGTCCATGAACGCCCGGGCCACCCGGACCTGGTAGTCGCCGGGGTGGCGCGACCACCGGGCGCCGTACACGTACCAGACCCGCCGTGCCCCGGCCAGCACCTCCTCCAGCCGCTCCGGCCGGCACTCGGGCGACTCTCCGGGTACCAACCGGAGCAGGCCCGCGGCGGTCACCCCCGTGCGCGGGCCGTACCAGCGGATCGTCTTGTGGGAGAAGTGGTACGCCACGACCACGTCGCCCGGCTGGAGACGCCGGGCGACCGTCCACAGCGCCTCGCGCCCGAAGTCCCGCACCCGTGGGTGCGTCACCTCGGCCAGCCCGTCGCCAAGCGGTGGGCCGGCGGCCGCGGTCAGCGCCAGGGCGACCGCCGCGGCCGTCGGGACGGCCGCGTGGCGTAGCCGGCATCGCCGGGCCAGGTGCGCGCAGGCGCGGGCGAGCCCGGCCAGCCCGGCGACGGCCAGCAGCAGGATGACCGGTACCAGGTACAGGGCGACCCGGTCGGCCATGGGCAGGCCGTGGAGCGCGGCGGCGCCGGTGGCCGCGGCCAGCACGCCGCCGAGGATGGCGGCCCACAGCCGGCGGCCGCCGGTGGTGAGCGCCACCAGGCCGGCGGCGACCAGCAGCAGGGTCCACCACGGGTGGTTCCAGCCGAGCGGGTTGGCGACCAGGCCCGACCACATCTCCGGCAGCCACCGCAGCACTCCCCGCGGGCCGCCACCGGGTGCCGGGAAGCCGGTGGGGAAGAACCGCTCCTGCTCCGGATGCAGGGGAAGCGAGCGCCGGTGCCAGGCCAGCCGTGCGCCCAGCAGGCCGGCCGGGGCCATCGCCGCCGCGACGGCGAGCGCGGTCCGCCAGCGGCGCTGGAGCGCCAGGTGGGTCACGGCCCCGACGACCACGCCCGCCAGCACCACCAGGGCGCTGTAGCTGAGCAGCACCGCCGCGACCGCGACGGCCGCCGCGGCGGGCACCGGCCACCACGCTCTCCGCCGGTGGCGGCGCGCCAGCGCGGCGCCGGTCACCACCAGTGCCATCCCGGCCGCGGTCTCCACCGAGTACTGCTTGAGCTCGCCCGCGTAGTAGAGGACCGCGGGGGTCGCGCCGACCAGCCCCACCGCCGCGACCGCGGCCCACCTGCCGACGGCCCGGCCGGCCACCACCGCCACCAGGGCGAGCGTCAGCAGTCCCGCGACCAGGCTGGGCAGCCGCAGCAGGCGCTCGTCGTCGCCCAGGCCCAGCAGGATCGCCTTGCCGGTCGCCAGCCATCCCACCGGCGCGACCTGGTAGTAGAGCAGTCGCCCCGCCAGCTCGGTGAACGCCCGCTCCTGCAGGTTGATCGAGATCGCCAGCTCGTCGCCCCACAGCCCGCGACCCGTGGCCCACACCCGCACCTGGCCGGTCGCGGCCAGCGCGAGGACCGCCGCCAGCGCCACCCGGGAGGCCCGTGCCCCCGCCCGGTGCCGGGGTGTCCCGTGCGGCAGGTCGCCGGGACGGCGAGCGGTGCCGGGGCGGGCGCGGCGACGGAGGCGGGGACGGCTGCGTAGGGCGGTGCCACGGCCCTCCGGACCGGCAGCCGGCCCGGACCCGGCCGGGTCGCGAACGGCCGGGCCGGTCACCCGGCGCTCCCTTCCCGTCGGGACCCGGCACGGGAACCGCGCCCTCCGGCACCATCGGCGAGCAGGCCCGCTCCCGCCGGCGGTCCGCCTGCCGGCGAATCGTCCCCGGCCGGCCCTCCGCCCGCCGGCGAGCCCGCCCAGATCGGCCGTCCGCCGGCGCGCGGGTCGGCCCCGTCCGGTCGCCCGTCGGCCGGGGACGTCGCCCCGGTCGGCCGCCTGCCCGCCAGCGGAGCCGGCCAGGTCCGACGCTGCTGCACGTCACCCGCCTCTGTTCGGTACGACCGTTATCTGACATCTGCATGATGTCAGAGGCATATGCGGCTTTTCTGCGTATCCGGCGATCGCTCCCGCGTCCGGCGACGCACCCCCGTCACCGCCGGTGGGCAGAATCGACGCGTGCTCACCGCGGTGGTGCCCGACGGTGCCGGCGGCGGATGGCTGTGCGACCTCGACGAGCGCGGCACCCCTGCCGCCGGCGGCCCGCGGCGGGTGCCCGACCTGGCCGCGGCGGTGCGCGAGCGCGAGGCGACGGCCGCGCCCCGCTGGCTGTGGACGTCCACCGCCGCCGTCTACCCGAGGTTGCTGGCCGACGGCGTCCGTGTCGGCCGGTGCCACGACCTGGAGCTCACCGAGGCGCTGCTGCTGGCCTCCGCCGGCAGGTGGGGCGAGCCCAGGTCGCTGGCGGCGGTGCTGGCCCGCCGGGCGGGCGCGCCGGCGCCGCCGGACCCGCCGCCGGCGCCGCCCCGCCCGCCCGGCGATCCGCAACAGCGGCTGTTCGACGTGGTCCCGGAGGTGTCCGCCCGTACCGCGACCGACCTGGTCACCGCGTACGCCGACCAGTGCCAGCGGATCGCCGCCACCGCCGCGCCGGAGCGGTTCCGGCTGCTGGTCGCGGCCGAGTCCGCCGGCGCGCTGGCGGCCGCGGAGATGAGCCACGACGGCCTGCCGTGGCGTGCCGACGTGCACGACCGGGTGCTCACCGAGCTGCTGGGCCCGCGGCCCCCGGCCGGGGCCGCGCCCCGCCGCCTGGCCGAGCTCGCCGTCGCGATCGCGGAGGCGCTGCAGGCCCCCGGCCTGCACCCGGAGTCACCGGCCGAGCTGCGCCGGGCGTTCGCCCGGGTGGGGATCCCGCTGCGGGACACCCGGGCGTGGTCGCTACGGGAGGTGGACCATCCGGCGGTGCCGCTGGTCCTGCGGTACAAGGAGCTCTACCGCCTGTGGACCGCGCACGGCTGGTCGTGGTGCGACACCTGGGTACGCGACGGTCGGTTCCGGCCCGAGTACGTCCCGTACGGCGTGGTCTCCGGCCGGTGGGCGACCCGCGGCGGCGGGGCCCTGCAGATCCCGAAGGTCATCCGGCGGGCGGTGGTCGCCGACGACGGGTGGCGGCTGGTCGTCGCCGACGCGGGCCAGTTGGAGCCGCGGGTGCTCGCCGCGGTGTCCGGCGACCCCGGGCTGGCGGCCGCGGCCGGTACCGGTGACCTGTACGCCGCCCTCGCCGAGGAGTCGTTCGACGGCGACCGGGCGCGGGCCAAGCTGGCGCTGCTGGGCGCCATGTACGGCCAGACCGGAGGGTCGGCGCTGCCGGCCATCGCGGTCCTGCGGCGGCGGTACCCGGCCGCGTGGCGGTTCGTGGAGGAGGCGGCGCGGGTGGGCGAGTCGGGCGGGCTGGTGCGGTCGTGGCTGGGCCGTACCTGCCCGCCGGCCACGACGACCTGGCAGGACCCGGAGTCCGGTGAGCCCGGCGAACGGTCGTGGACCGATCCGGCGTCGCGCCCGGACGCGGCCGCGCGTTCCCGGGGACGGTTCACACGCAACTTCGTCATCCAGGCCACGGCGGCCGAGTGGGCGCTGACGCTGCTGGCGCTGCTGCGCACCGCGCTGGCCGGGCGCGCGGCCCACCTGGTGTTCTTCCAGCACGACGAGGTGCTGGTCCACTGTCCGGTCGAGGAGGCCGACGCGGTCGTCGCGGCCGTGCACGAGGCGGCGACCGAAGCCGGCCGGATGTTGTTCGGCCCCGGCCCGGTCCGGTTCCCCCTCGACGTCGCCGTCGTGACCTGCTACGCCGACGCCTGAGGCGGCCCGGCGGGGGATCGCGCCCCGGCGGGCCGGCGCGCGGCGGCGTGGCGCAGGGCGCCCACCTCGGGACGGGCCGACCGGGCGGGTCGGGGTCGGTCGGACGGGGTCGGTCGGGTCGGGCCGGCCGGGGACCGGCGTCAGGCCCGGCCAGACGGGACGGACAGGACAGACGGGACGCGTGGTCGACACGGTCGGCGACACCCCGGTGGCGCACCACCGGGGTGGCGACGGTTGCTACTAGGCTGCCGGCAGGCACGGTTGTGGAGGTGCACGCTGGGCGTCGCTGGACTCGTCCTCGCCGCAGGCAGCGGGCGGCGCCTCGGCACGCCCAAGGCGCTGCTGCGCTACCACGACGTGCCGCTCGTCGAGCGGGCCGCGTGGACGCTGCACGACGCCGGCTGCGCCCCGGTCGTGGTGGTGCTCGGCGCCGCGGCCGAGCGGATCACCTCCGAGACCGACCTGTCCAAGGTGACCGTGGTGGTCAACCGGGCGTGGAGCACCGGGGTGGGTTCGTCCCTGAAGGCCGGCCTGCGGTCGGTGGAGGAGACCGACGCGGAGGCCGTCGTGGTGATCCCGGTGGACATGCCCGGCATCACCGCGGAGGCGGTGCGGCGGGTGGCGGAGCTGCCGCACCGGGACGCGCTGGTCTGCGCCACCTACGAGGGCCGCCGCGGCGAGCCGGTGCTGCTGGGCCGGAACCACTGGGCCGGGGTGACGATGCTGGCCACCGGCGACGTGGGGCTGCGCCCGTACCTGCTGGCCCGCTCCGCCCAGGTGACGACGGTCTCCTGTGACGGCGTCGCCACCTGCGACGACGTCGACACGGTCGAGGACGCCACCCGGTTGGGTATCGAGATCCCGGCCTGACCCACCGGTACGATCCGCCAGTCCTCCCCAGCCGGTCACAGGTCCGTCCACAGAGTTATCCACAAGTTGTGGATCAGTGGTGGGACGGCAGCGGTGCGTTATCGTCGGTCGCAACCGCCCGGAGGCCCGTTCCGTACGGGTTTCACCGGGGCGTGGACTGTGGACCGCCGTCCGCGACAACCCGATCCCCGGGCTCGGGTGTCTGACAGGTACGAGGCGGCGTCGACGCAGCGCGGAGGCGGCATGCGAGCTGGGCGGCCCCGGTGGGTGCCGGTGGTGGTGGCGGTGCTGGCGGTGGGCGTGGCCGGCCTCGCCGCCGCCGGACCGGGGTTCGTGGGCAGGCCGGTGCCGCCGGCGCGACTCGACGACCCGCTGCCCGGCGGCGAGCGCCAATCCGGCGGCCTGCCCAGCATCCCCCCAGACCTGGACGCCTCCGAGGAACAGGTCCCGGGCAGCGACCTGTTCGAGGCGCTGTTCCTCGCGTTCGTGGCGGCGGCGGTCCTCACCACGGCGGTGCTGGTCGCATACCAGATCTACCGGACGATCCACAACCTGCTCACCGCCCGGGTGCGGCGTCGGGAGCTGGAGCGGCGCGCCTCCCAGCCCGACGAGGAGTTCGAGGCCGAGCAGGTGCGTGGTGCGGTCCGTGCGGGGCTGGCCGACCTGGACGCGGGTGGGGACCCGAGGCGGGCGGTCATCGCCTGCTGGTTGCGGTTGGAGCGGATCGCCGCGGCGGCGGGGACCGCCCGAGAGATCGCCGACACCCCGGGTGACCTGGTGGGTCGTCTGCTGGCGCGGCACCGGGTCAGCCGGGCGGCGTTGGAGCGGCTCGCCGACGCCTACCGGCTGGCGCGGTTCGCGCCGGCACAGGTCGGACCGGAGCTGGTCGGGATCGCCCGGGAGGCGCTGCGTGACCTGGACGCGCAGCTGCGCCTGCCGGTGGACGCGGGGGGCGGCCGATGAGGCCCGTCGACCGCACCCGCGCCGTCGTGGCGGACCTGGTACGCCCCGGGCAACCGGACGGGTGGGACGCCGGGGCCGGTCGACCGCGGCGGTCGCTCCGCCGCCGGATCAGTGGCGCGTTGACGGCACTGGTGCGCGCCCCGGGCGTGAGCGTCACCTTCGGCCAGTGGTTGCTGCGGGCGACGGTCAAGGCGCTGCTCATCGCCGCGCCGGTCAGCTTCCTCGTCTGGGCGGTCGCGGGCGCCCAGGGGTACCAGCCGGCGTACCCCCAGCTGCTGGCGGTGGGCACCGCGGCGATCCTGCTGCCCTGGTTGCTGTCCACCGCCCACGCACCGCCGGAGCGGCCGGCGCCGGCCGACCCGGACGTCGCCGAGCTGCGGGCCCCCGGCTTCCCCCAGGCCGACCGGTGGGAGCGACGGTTTGCCCTGACCGCGGGGGACGTGGAGGCGTTCACCAAGGTGGCGCGCGACCGCCTGGCGGTCGTGGCCGGAGAGCGGCTGCGCCAGCGCCACGGGGTGCGGCTGGACCGGCAGCCTGAGCGGGCCCGGGAGATCCTCGGCCACGACCTGTACGGCTTCCTCACCGGACCGCTGTCCCGCACGCCCACGCCCGACGAGTTGGACCGGTTCGTGACCAGGATGAAGGAGATCTGACATGTCCGAGCTCGAGCCCCTGCCGTTGGCCGAGGTGGGCCGGCACTGCCGGGCGGTGCTGGACCAGGTGGAGACGGTGATCGTGGGCAAGCGGGAGGCGTTGGAGCTGGTGCTGGCCGCCATCCTGTCCGGCGGCCATGTGCTGCTGGAGGACTACCCGGGGCTGGCCAAGACGCTCGCGGCCCGCTGCCTCGCTCAGAGTCTCGGGCTGACCTTCACCCGGCTGCAGTTCACCCCCGACCTGCTGCCCGCCGACGTGACCGGGGCGTTCTTCTACGACCAGAAGCAGGCGGACTTCACGTTCCGACCGGGTCCTTTGTTCACCAACCTGCTGCTGGCCGACGAGATCAACCGCACGCCGCCGAAGACGCAGGCGGCGCTGCTGGAGGCGATGCAGGAGCGCCAGGTGACCGTGGAGGGTCGCACGTTCCCGCTGGAGCGCCCGTTCCACGTGCTCGCCACCGCCAACCCGATCGAGTACGAGGGCACCTACCCGCTACCGGAGGCGCAGCTGGACCGGTTCCTGCTGCGGGTCTCGTTCGGCTACCCGGACCGGGACGAGGAGCTCGCCGTCCTGCGGCGGCGGATGGCCCGCCGGCGGGAGGAGGTGACGCTGGACCCGGTGATCGACGCCACCACCCTCCTGCGGGCGCAGCTGGCGCTGGAGAACGTCGCCGTGGAGGACTCCGTGGCCCGGTACATGGTGGACCTCACCGCCGCCACCCGCAGCCACCCGCACGTGCAGGTGGGGGCGTCGCCGCGTGGGTCGCTCGCCCTGCTGCTGACCTCCCGCGCCCGGGCCGCCATGAACGGCCGGACCTACGTCACCCCGGAGGACGTCAAGGCGGTCGCGCCCGCGGCGCTGGCCCACCGGCTGAGCCTGCGCCCCGAGGTGTGGCTGCGCCGGGTGGAACCGGCCGACGTGGTAGCCGAGGTGTGCGAGCAGACCCCGGCCCCACCGTCGGCGCAGCTGCCCGCGTACGGCGGCCAGGCTCCCGAGCAGGCCCCGGCGGAGCGGGCGGAGGACCCGGTGTACCGGCTCGGCGGGCGCCGGTGACCACGCCGGACGACGGTGGCTGGCGGCCGACGCGGGCCTTGCACCGCGCCGGTGCGCTGGTCGCGCTCACGCTGCTGCTGGCGACGGTGCTCGGCCGGCGGGAGCTGGTGATCCTGGCCGTCCCGTTCGTGCTGGGCACCGCCGTCTCGCTGGCGCGGCGCCCGGTCGGGGCGCCGAAGCCGACGCTGCAGCTGGACCGGTCCATCACCGTGGAGGGCGGTCCCGTGCAGGCCAGGGTGCTGGTGCGCAACGACGAGCCGGTCACCCTGCTGTGCGTGGTCGCCATGCGCACCTCCCGCTGGATCCGGCTGGACCACGGGAGCGGCCGGTACGCCGCCGTGGTGGGGCCCTCGCAGGCGGGCCGGGTGCTCGTGCGCGGCACCGCCCTGCGGTGGGGCGACCAGCGGATCGGTCCGGCCGACGTCCGGCTGTACGCCTGCGACGGGCTGCTGCGCACCGACCGGGTGGCCCTCCAGGCCCAGCGTCAGTCCGTGTACCCGGTGTCGGAGCACTTCGACTCCGGCGAGCCGCTGCCCAGGGCCAGCGGCGTGTCCGGGATCCACCGCTCCCGCCGCCCCGGCGACGGCGGCGAGCTGGCCGACGTGCGGCCGTTCCAGATGGGAGACAAGCTCCGGCGGATCAACTGGCGGGTCAGCCACCGCACCGGCGAGTTGTACGTCAACTCCACCCTGTCCGAACGCGAGGCCGACGTCCTGCTGGTGCTCGACGTCCGCCACGAGGCCGGCAGCTCCGGCGGGATCGGCGGTACCGCGTCCGTGCTGGACGCCACCGTCCGGGCCGCGGCCGCGATCGGCGAGCACTACACCCACCAGGGGGACCGGGTGTCGCTCGTGGAGTTCGGCCCGCGGCTGCGCCGGTTGCCGGCCGGCACCGGCCGGCGGCACTTCCTGGCCGCCCTGGAGTGGCTGGTCGACGTGAACCTGGCGCCCACCGGGCTGTCTCCGGGCTACGAGCTGTTCTCCCGCCAGCTGCGCCCGACGAACGCGCTGCTGGTGGTGCTCACGCCGCTACTGGACACCGACAGCGCGCTGCTGCTGGCGATGCTGGCCCGCGCCGGCCGCACGCTGGTGGCGGTCGACACGCTGCCGGACGAGCTCGGCCGGCAGCACCGGACCGAGTGGGCGCGTGCCGCCGAGCAGGTGTGGCTGCTGGAGCGGGAGAACACCATCGGCCGGTTGCGGGAGGTGGGTGTGCCGGTGGAGAAGTGGCGCGGCGCGGGCAGCCTCGATGCGGTGCTGCGGCACATGTACCGGCTGGTCACCACCGCTCGGGGGGTGCGGCGATGAGCTGGCGCGAGGCCCCGCTGGTCGAGCGGTTCGCCTACTACGCGACCCGCCTGTGGGCGTGGGCGCGACGGGTGCGGCCGGCGCCGCTGGCGCTACGAGTCGTGGTGTGGGTGAGCGGGGTGGGTGCCCTCGTGCCGGTGCTCCCGTCCCAGCTCCAGCCGGCCACCGGGGCGATGGCCGTGGTCGCGCTGGCCGCGCTCGCGGCCGGGTTCCCGGGCTCGTGGTGGGTGGGGTCGCTGGAGACCCTCGCGGTGGTGCTGCTGGCGCTGGCGGTCTGGCTCGGGGAGCCCCTGGGCCTGCCGGTAGTGGCCGGGTGCGCGGCCCTGCTGTACGTGCACCACACGGCCGCCGCGCTCGCCGCCACGCTGCGCACCGACGCGCTCGTGCCGGCGGCGGTTCTGCGCCGGTACGTCGTGCGCACCGCCGGTGTGCTGGCCGCCTCGGCGGTCCTGGCCGGCGCGGTGGCCACCGTGCCGGAGCAGCAGCCGGGGTGGTCTCCCAGCCTGTTCATGGCCGTGGCCGCCGCGGCCGCGGTGGCCGCCACCGCCGCCCTGGTCTACCTGGCCGGCGACCGGTGGGCGCGCCCCGACCGGGAACGGTAGGCGCGCACCGTCCCGATCGCCCCCGTGCCGGCCAGCACCAGCCCCACCGCGCCGGGCGGCACGCCGGTCAGGCCGTGGTACCCCTGGCCGGCGACGGCCAGCCACAGCAGCCCGACCACGACGGCCAGGTAGCCCGCGACCGTGGCGGCCGGGCCTCGACCCGACCGGCAGGCAGCACGAGCGCCGTCAACGCGACGGCGCACGCGGCCACCCACGGGACGCGCCCGGCCAGCCAGGCGGCCGACCCGACGGGGGCGGCGGACAGCCAGCCGGCCAGGTACAGCACCACGATGACGAGCACGGCGGCGACCAGGTGCCACAGGAACAGCGTCAACACCACCGAGTTGACGGCGACCACGGCCATCCACACCCGGCTGCGCTCCAGCCACCGCTGGCTGCGGTCGCGCAGCAGCAGGGCCAGGCCGAGCTGCGCGACCGCGAGCGACAGCAGCGCCAGCGTGGGTGGGGAGGAGTTCTGCACCGGCGCACCGGGGACGGTGACCATGCTGACCGGGTACGGGCCGGCGACGGTGAGCAGCACGAGCGCCGCCAGGCCGCCGGCCAGCAGCGGCACGGCCACCCGCGGCCGGGCCGGGAGCCGGCCGTCCTGCCAGCTGAACCCCACCTGGTGGAGGGCGAGCCAGGCGAACAGGAGGTTGCCGTACGCGTACGACTCCTGGCCGTACCGCAGCCGCAGCACGTCCCCGACGGCGACCGGAAGGAGCAGCAGCACCGGTACGGCCAGCCCGGCGCGGCGGTGCGCGGCGTACATGACCGGGGTGAGGAGCACCGCCGCCAGGTAGGCGACGAGGAACCACAGCGGCAGGGTGGCCAGCCACGTGGCCGTGCCGATCTGATCGCGGTCGACGCCGGCGAGGCCGGCTACCACGGCGGCCGCCGCCACCACCGCCAGCAGCACGGCCGTCGGGTACGCCAGCCGGGCGCCGCGGTCCAGCAGCCAGTCCACGGTGGCGGCCGTCCGGTCCGGCCGCCGCAGGCGGGAGCGCAGCGAGGCCGCGTTGGCGAACCCGCCGACCATGAAGAACACCGGCATGACCTGGAACAGCCACGTCACCGGCTGCGCCCAGGTGAGCACCGCCAGGGCGCTGAACCCGCGGATCGTCCCGCCGGCGGGTTGGACGGCTATCAGCAGCCAGTGGCCGAGCACCACGGCGCAGATCGCCACCGCCCGCAGCAGGTCGACGTGGCGGTCGCGCCGCGCGGGCGTGCGCGCGGCGGTCTCCCGCACCGGTCCCACGAGCCGCCCCCGTCCCGGTCAGCCGGCGACCTGCGCCATCGCCTCCCGCACCGACGCCCGCAACCGGTCGGCCCACCCCGGCGGCAGCTCCCCGTCGTCCTCCAGCTGGTCGATCTCCTCCAGCAGGTCGTCGAGCCGGTCCCGGACGTGCGCGGCGCGCTGCGGCGACTCCTTCCGCTCCGCCAGCTCCTCGACCACGTCGGCCAGCCGGTCGCGCAGGTCCTCGGCCGCGTCGGGGGAGACGGCGCCCGGCAGGCGACCGTCGAGCAGGTTCCGCAGGTCCTCCAGGGCCCGGTCCCGCGGCCGCGGGGGCGGGGCCGGGGGAGCGACCGGTCTTGGCGTGGCCGCCGGTGGGGCGGTGGCGGCCGGGGCCGTGGGCGCGACGACCGGGCCGGTGTCCGCGGGGTCAGGCAGGGCGCTGGCGACCACCACGGCGAGCAGGGCGAGCACCACGGCCGCCGCCCCCACGCCGGCCACGAGCAGCCGGCCCCTGCCGGCACCGGTGGCGGCAGGGGGTGCGGCGTGGTCCACGCGGGTCGGCGGTGGTGGGAGCCGGGCAGACCCGACGGCGTACCGGGTGGGGACGGCCGCGGGGAGGGGGCCCGCCGGGACGGTGGCTGCTGCGGGTGCGCCCGCCGGGACGGTGGCTGCTGGGAGTGCGGCGGTCGGGATGGCGGTCGCCGGGAACGTCGGCCGCCGGTCCAGTGCGGCGGCGAGCTCCGCGGCCAGCCGCTCCGCCGATGGTCGCCGCCCGGGATCGGGGGACAGGCAGGCGGCGACGAGGTCGCCGACGACGGCCGGCAGGCCGGGGACGGGTGGGACCCGTGGCAGGCGCCCGCTGCGGTGCGCGGCCGCGGCCTGCTCCCAGTCGTCCATCCGCGCCGGCGGGACGCCGGCCAGCAGCTCGTAGAGCAGCACGCCGAGCGAGTAGACGTCGTTGGCCGGGTGCGCGGGTGACCCGTGGAGGCGCTCGGGTGCGGTGTACGTGGGCGTGCCGGAGAACCGCCCGTCCGTGACCGCGCCCGCCAGCGCGGCGATGCCGAAGTCCAGGACCTTGGCGCCGTCGGCGGTGAGCATGACGTTGCCGGGCTTGACGTCCAGGTGGACCAGGCCGGCCCGGTGGGCGGCGCAGAGGGCGGCGGCGACCTGGGCGCCGACGCGCACCGCCTCCGGCCACGGCAGCGGCCCGGCGGCCAGCCTCCGTGCCAGGTTCTCGCCCTCGACCAGCTCCATCACCAGGTACGGCACGGGTGGCGCGCCCGGCCGGTGGGCCCGGCCGTAGTCGTACACGTGCGCCACGTTCGGATGGGTGAGCCGGGCGGCCGCCCGGACCTCGCGCCGGGCGTCCTCCGCCGCCGGCGGGTCGGCGGCCGGCGCACCCCCGAGGAACTTGACCGCCACAGCGCGGTCCAGCAGCTCGTCCCGGGCCCGCCAGACCCGCGACATGCCGCCGGAACCGATGGGCTCCAGCAGCACGTACCGGCCGTTGAGGCGCGTCCCCGCGGTCACGTCGCGCACCTGTCCAGTCTGCGCACGCCGCCGCCTCCCGCCCAGCCGGCCCGGGTCAGTCCCGGGGCAGCAGCGGCCCCAGCGGACCCAGGTCCAGGTTGAGGTCGTCCTCGGTCAGCCCGAAGTGCTCGCGCAACGCCGCCATCTGCTCCTCCAGCGCCAGCAGGGTGGCCCCGACCCGCTCCACCTGCTCGGGGGCGAGGTCACCGTGCTCCAGGCGGCGGATCGCCTGCCGTTCGACCAGCTGACGCAGCAGTTCCACGACGGTGAGCACGAGCGCGGCCAGGCCCTTGCCGTGGTCGCCGTCGTCGAGGGCCAGCCGCAGGCCGCCGGGCCCGGCGTTCACCGGTCCGCTCACCAGGCGTCCCCGTCGTCCCCGCCGGCGGGTGCCGGCGCGAACAGGTCCGGCCGCACCGACGACAGCAGCGCGCGCAGGGAGATGTGCACGAGGTCCACCTCGGCGATCGACAGCGTGAGCTCCCCGCACACCACGACGCCGCGGGCGAGCACCCGGTCCAGCAGGTCCACCAGCGGCACCCGGTCGTCGGGGTGCGCCACCGCCGCCCGGTGCGAGGTGTAGATCACCGACGGCGTCGCCACCTGTCGGGTCACGCGTCCCCCTCGGGCTCCACGTCGACGAACGAGTACGCCGGCCACGGTCCGGTCAGGCGCAGGGCCAGGTTGTCGTGGGCGAGGTCGAGGCGGCGCACCTCGGCCCGGAAGCGGTCCGCGACGTCCGCGTCGACCAGATAGGACGCGTTGAGCGCCGGGGCCGGCTGCGACGCGTAGCCGCCGCCGGCCGGTGTCTGGTGGCGGGCGGCGGCGGCCAGCCGCGACAGTTCGGCGTGGATGTGCTCGACCGCGGCCGCCACCGCGTTGCGGGCCGCCCGCCGGGCGGCGTGCTCGGCGCGGCGGCGCCACAGGTACGCGGTGCCGGGCCCGGGCGCGGCGGCGGCCGGTTCGGGCGCGGGGTCCGACGACGGTTGTCCGGGTGCGACCGCCGGAGCCGCCGCCGCGGGCACCCGCCGCGCGGGAGCGGGCGGCGGCGACGCGGCGGCGGTCGGTTCGGGCCGCAGCAGGTACGCCTGCACCCCCCACTCCTCGCGCCCCGCGACCGCCTCCAGGCACGTCTGCAGAGTGGCCGCATGGTGGCGGAGCATCTCGCGTACGCGCGAGTCGTCACGGTAGACGGTCGCCAGCCGCAGCGGCACGGTCGCACCGGCGGCCGCGCAGGCGGCCACCACCTCGTGGTGGCGGCGGGCGGCGTGCTCCAGCCAGCCGGCGTCGCGCAGCTGGCGCTGCAGCGCGTCGTCGCCGGCCGGCAGGTCCACCGACCCGACCACGGCGGCGAGCCGTCCGGACTCCACCAGGCGTAGCGGCTCGTCGGCGACCCCGGTGACCGCCGGTGCGGCGCGGCCCGCGGCGACCACGGCGTACACCCACGTGGCGAGCCGGTCACCCATCGGCGCCCTCCGCCGGTCGTCGGCCGTCCGGACGGTGCCCGTCGGCCTCGGCGCCCTGTTCCGCCCGCGCACCGGACGCCGGGGCGGGCTCCTCCCGCCCGCCGGATGTCTCCGCGGGGGCGGGCTCCCGGTCGGGGCCGTCCCGGTGCTCGATGACCTCCTGCCGGTCGAGCTCCTCCTGACGTCCCGCGCGCTCGCGCTGGGCGGCCCGGCTGGACAGCATCGGGTCGTGCCGCCACCAGTCGATGCCCATCTCCCGGGCGCGGTCCACGGAGGCGACCAGCAGCCGGATCCGGATCGTCAGCAGCTCGACGTCGACCAGGTCGACGCGGATGTCGCCGGCGATGATGATGCCCTTGTCCAGCACCCGTTCCAGCACGTCGGCGAGGTTGGCCGGTTCGGGCCGCGTCAGTGAGGCCGTGGCCGGACCGGGGTGCCGGTAGGCCGGGTCCCAGGTCATCTCACTCCTCACCGGTCTGGGTACGCACGTAGCGTCGGGTCCGCCGGTAGGAGACCGGCTCGCCGGCCGGGTCGAGCGTGACCTCGTAGCAGCCCAGGATGTCCGAGGAGTCGGGGATGCGGGCCAGCTCCAGCATCTCCACGCTGACGTGCCACCCGTCGTCGTCGGCGGGGACGACGGCGGTGACCATCTCCGGAGGCGTACCGGCGATCTCCTCCAGGAAGTCCATGGCGCGTCGGGCCGCCTCCTGGGAGCTGATCCGGCCGTCGCGGCGCCCGTCGCCGCCCTGGTCGCCGCCCTGTTCGGGGCGCTGGTCGCTACGGTTGTCGGCCAATCCACACCTCACTGTCGTCCGAGCCCGTCCACGGGCCTTCCGTCCCCAGCAGGTCGTCGAGGACCCGCTGCTCCAGCTCGTCGGTGCGCTCCGGCGTGAGGTCGCCGGCAGCGCGCGCGGCCTCGATCTCGGCCAGGCGGCCGGCGAGGGTTTCCCGGCCGGCGTACTGCTGCTGCGCGTACGCGCGGACCTGCTCGCCCAGCCACACCGTCATCCGGACGGGGGCGAGCGGGAGCGTCAGCAGGCCGGTGATCAGTCCCATCCGGACCCCCGAGGTACGGTGACGGCGTCGCCGGTGGCGACCACCTCGCCGGCGAAGTGGTAGGCGGCCATGGGCCCGAGCAGCCGCAGCCGGGCCACGTCCCGCCACCGCTGCCCGAGCCGTTCGGCGGCGGACTCGACGTCGGCGCGTCGGGCCAGGTCGACCAGGAGCGCCACGTCGCCGATGCCGTCGGGGTCCAGGGACTGGTACGGCCGGACGTGGACGGCCTCCGCGTACCGGCCGAGCTCCTGCACGATGGTCGCCACGTCGCGTTCCCGACGCCGTGCCACCGCACCGGCGACCAGCTCCCCGTACCGCAGGCGGGCGGCGCGGTCGTTACCGTGCCGGCCGGCACGGTGACGACCGCCGCGCCATCGCGCCAGGCGCGGGTCGTCGGCGAGCACCGCCCGTACCGCGGCGTCGGGGAGGTAGCCGGCGCGCAGCACGAACTGGGCGCGCCCGGTCAGCCGTGCCAGCGCCGCCGCCAGCGTGTCGTGGTGGGGCGCGAGCACCCGCTCCACGACCTGTGGCAGCGACGTCGCCACGGTGCCGAACCGCACCGGTAGGACGGCGGTGGTGGCGGCGGTACGGTCCAGCACCTCGGCGTGCGCCAGCAGGCGTCGCCCGGTCCGCCAGCCGGTGGGCGGTACCTCGGTCACGAGCGCGGCCACGTCGCCGTGCCGCACCAGCCGTACGCCCTCCCCGGGTGGGCGGGCGTCCGCCGGCACCACCCCGTGGACGTGCCAGCCCGCCTGCCGTACCGAACCGGTCGGGGCGGCGGCCGGTGGCGGGGTCGCGGTGGTCGGCGGGACCGTCATCGGCCACCACCGGCGCCCTGCGGCTCGCGTTCCGCCTCACGTTGCTGCCCGTCGCCGCCGAGCCCCAGGGCCTCCTTGGCGCCCTCGGCCGCACCCTTGACCTTGCTCTTGGCGCCGCCCTGGACCGCGCCGCCGAGCAGGTCGGGCACGCCCACCTGGGAGGCGCGGCCGAGCACCACCCGGTCGGCGGCCTCGGCGAACCGCAGGTAGGTGTCCACGCTGGCGACCACGACCCGGGCGTCCACTGTGAGCAGCTCCAGGCCGAGCAACGACACCCGTACGAACGCGTCGACGACGAGTCCCTTGTCGAGGATGAGGTCGACCACCTCCGCCAGGCCGCTGGCACGCGGCCGTTCCACGTAGCTTGCTCCGTTTGTCACTACTGTCATGCCGGTACCGCCCCCCGTGTGATTCGCGCTCGTCCTCCGGTCTCCGCGCCCCGCCCGTCGAGGCCACCTGTGGTCCACCGCGCTGCGGCGCCGGCGGGACGACGCCGACCGACCGGCGCCGTCCTAGCGCTGCTCGCCCTGGCCGGGTTCGCCCGGTGCCGCCTCGCCCTCGGCTTCTCCGGTCTGCTCGGTCTCTCCCTGCGTCTCCCCGGCCTCGGCCTCCTCGCCTTCGCCGGGTTGTCCCTGCTCCTGTTCGTCCTTGGCCTTCTCGCCCTCGGCGGGTTCGCCCTTCTGTTCACCCTCGGCGGGTTCACCCTGTCCGGCCTTCGCCTCGGCGCCCTCTTCAGGGCCCTCCTCTTCCTGCGGTCCCTTGGTGACCTCGCTGTCGTGGATCTCCCCGCGCCAGCCCTTCACCTCCTCGGGATGCAGCAGGGTCTCGGTCATCACGTGCCGCCGGAAGTGCTTGAGCTCCAGCCGTACCCGCCGTCCCTGGGCACGCCACAGGTTGGCGACCTTCTCGACGAAGCCCTGGGGGTAGTACTGGAGCACCACGAGGATGCGGGTCAGGTCGGGGGTGAGCTCGTGGAAGGTGACCGCGCCGTCCACGTACCCCTTGGCACCCTCCGACTTCCACACGATCCGCTCGTCGGGCACCTGGTCGATGATGGTCGACTTCCAGTCCCGGTGGGAGAGGAAGATCTGCGCCCGCCAGGACAGCTCGGTGTCGGACTCCTGCTCGACCTTCTCGACCTTCTTCATGAAGTCGGGGAACTCGGTGAAGCGGGTCCACTGGTCGTACGCCACCCGTCGCGGCACGCCGACGTCGATCGTCTCGACGATGTTCGTGACCTTGGTCTTGCCGGCCTGGCCGCCGCCGCCACCACCGCCCGTGACCGCCTCCTTGATCTTGCCGGGCACCGCCTTGCCGGCCTGGGCGACCTTTCCTGCGGCGCCCTTGGCCACCTTTCCGGCGACGCCCTTGAGGATCCCCGCCTTGCCGCCTCCCTTGAGCGCCTCCTCGACGGCCGCCTTGCCCGTCTCGCCGGCGGTGCCCGCCAGCTTCTTCGCGACGCCGCCGAGCCGCCCGGTCGCCTGCTGGAGTACCCGGTGCCCGGCCGCCTTGGCCAGCTCCTGCAGCTCATGGGTCAGCTGTTCGGTGGGGAGCTGGTCGATGAGGCTGCCACCCTTGTCGGACGCCACTGGGCTCACCTCCTGACCCTGCTCGGTCCGGTGC
>VSBZ01000231.1:0-2519 GCA_047459215.1 Micromonosporaceae bacterium
ACGTGAGCGTGGACTCTACCATCGTGCGGGCGCACCAGCACGCCGCTGGAGCCAGGCGGCACAGCGATGCGCAGGTCGAGCCACCCGGCGGGGCAGGTCAACCCGAACCGGACGATCACGCGCTGGGTCGTTCACGGGGTGGGCTGACCACCAAGCTGCACCTGGCCTGCGAACAGAATCGCAAGGCGGGCAACGCGGCGACAGCCCGCAGTTTGCCACCGTGCTCGCTGGCATCCGGGTACCTCGGGCCGGTGCGGGTCGGCCCCGCACGCGCCCGGATCGGGTGCTGGCCGACAAGGCGTACAGCAGCAGCGCCAACCGGGCTCACCTACGCCAACGCGGCATCCGTTGCGTCATCCCGGTCAAGGCAGACCAGGCTACTCACCGCCGCAACCGCGGCTCACGCGGCGGCCGGCCACCGGCCTTCGACAGGTACGGCTACCGCCAGCGTCACGCCGTCGAATGCGGCATCAACCTGCTCAAACAGCACCGCGGCCTGGCCACTCGCTACGACAAGCTCGCCGTACGCTTCGAAGCCACCGTCACCATCGGGGTGATCAACATCTGGCTCCGTCGCCTGGCACGGCACTTATGAAACACGGCCTAGGCGGTCGCCAGCTGACGTGACGAGGCGGTCGCCGGCGGACGTGTCCGCGATCGGCATGCGCCGGACCGGCGACCGTCGGCCGCTCGCGCCTCAGGCCAGCCGAGGCGGCCGCCACGTGCCGCCCAGGACGTGCCAGTCCAGGAAGGCCAGCACGCACTCGTACCAGATCCGCGCATTGGCCGGTGACAGTATCCAGTGGTTCTCGCCGGTGAACTGCAGGAACCGGTGCGGGAGCGTCGCCGGGTCGCCGCCGTGGCGGCTGACCAGGTCCCAGAACAGGCGCAGGCCCTCGGTGTACGGGACCCGGTAGTCCCGGTTGCCGTGGATGACGAGCATCGGCGTCGTGATGGCGTCGGCGAAGTGGTGCGGCGAGTTCTCCGCGTACCAGTCCGGGTGCTCGGCCGGCGTCCCCATCAGGCGCGTCTTCCACTCGGCGAGGTCGGTGGTCGCGTGCTGCTGGTCGAGGGCCCAGAGCCCGGCGTGGGTGACGATCGCCCGGAACCGGCCGGTGTGGCCGGCGATCCAGTTCGCCATGTACCCACCGAACGACCCTCCGAGGCAGGCGACACGACCCGCGTCGACGTCGTGGCGGGCCACCACGGCATCCAGCAGCGCCTCGATGTCCCGCCACACCAGCGCCGCCCGGTGCGGCCAGGCACGCTCGATCCAGGCCTGGCCGTACCCGGTGGACAGCGCCGGGTCGGGCAGGAGCACCGCCCAGCCGCGGGCGGCCGGCACCCACGGACACCACCGCCAGGACCAGGCGTTCCACGAGGCGAACGGACCGCCGTGGATCCACAGCTGCAGCGGGGCCGGCCCGTCACCGCCGGCGGGCAGCACCAGCCAGCCGTGCACGGGCGCACCGTCCGGCGCGGCGGCCTCGACCTCCACCAGCTCGCCCGGCGGATCCGGCGCGGGTGCCGGGGACGGCAGGCGGGTCGGCGCCCCGTCGGTGGCGTGGGCGTCCAGCCGCACCGGCTGCGGCGGGCAGTCGATCGTCGAACGCAGCGCGTAGATGGCGGCGCCGTCGGGGCTGACCGACAGGCTGCTGTAGACCGCGTCCGAGGCGACCCGCCGGTGCCCGCCGGTGGCCACGTCGAGCGCGACGACGGCCCCGCGGCCGCGCCGGTCCCCCGCCACGTACAGCGTCGACGAGTCCGGCGACCACGCGAGCTCGGTCGCGGTCAGCTCCTCGGTCAGGTCGAACGGCCGGCCCGGCCCGCCGGTGAGCTCCTGCACGTACACCACCCACCTGGTGGGGGTGGTGACGTCGCCGGTGATGCGGCGGACGGCCGCCACGCGCGCGCCGTCGGGCGAGACGACCGGCCCGCTGTAGTTGGCCTCCTCGTCCTGCACCAGCGTGCGCCGCTCGCCCGTCGCGACGTCGATGGCCACCAGGCCGGTGCGGGTACGCCCCCGCGGCCTCCGCACCGTCCAGGTGGTGACGACGGTCGCCCCGTCCGGCGTGAGCGCGTAGGACGCCTCCACCAGTGCCGCGCCGGCGTCCGGCGCCAGGTCGCGCGGGGGCGCGTCGTCGTCGGTACGGGCGGTGAGCAGGCGCGGGAAGTCGGGTCCCAGCTCGTGGTCCCAGTACCGGATGGGGAACCCGTCGTGGAGGATCGCGGTCACCTTGGCCTGGTCGCGGTCGCGGCGCCACCGCTCGTCCTCCTCGGCGTCGGCGTCGCGCAGCCGTGGCGTCGCCACCACGTAGGCGGTGGCGGCGCGGGCGCCGACCGGGCCGGACAGCCCGCCGGGGCTGGTCGCGACGCGGACGGCCTCGCCGCGCGGCGGCAGCAGCCACAGCGCCGGCACGTCCGGCGGGTCGCCCTGCGGGCCGGGCCGCGTGGAGGTGAACAGCAGCGACCCGTCACCGAGGAACGCCGGCGAGGACTCCCCCTGCTCGGAGTGGGTG
>VSBZ01000086.1:0-15476 GCA_047459215.1 Micromonosporaceae bacterium
GGTGGCGTTCACACCGTTCGGGGTCGCGCGCCGGCACCGGACCCGGCCCCCGCGGCCGTGGCCGGGGGCCCTGATCGTGCTCGGGGTCGCCGCCATCGCCGCGGCTCCGTCGGTGGCCCGGGCGTACGCGTGGTCCGGCCGGACGATGCCCGTGTGGGTGCCGCCGGTGTTGCTGGTCGGCGGCGCTGCGCTGGCGACCGTCGGGGTGATCCTCGGGACCGCCTGGATCTCGCACGCCACCGGTCGGGTGCTGCACCGGCTCGCCCGCGGACCCGCCGCGCTGCTCGCCGCCCGCAGGCTGACGGCCGACCCGTGGGCCGGCAGCCGGGTGTTCGCCGCCATGCTCGTGGCCGTGGTGGTGGGCGCCGGCGCGGTCGGAATCCGGGCGTGGTTCACCGCCGAGTTCAGCGCCCGGGAGGAGGCGTGGAGCGCGATCGCCCGGGCGGCCGGATGGGAGCACGTCCCGGAGGACACGTCGTTCTACTTCAGCTCACTGGACCTGGTGGATGCGGCGGTGACCGTCGGACTGATCGTCGCCGGGCTGGGCCTGCTGGTCTACCTGGCCGAAGGGCTGGTCTCCCGGCGTCGCGCGTACGCGGCACTGGTGGCCACCGGGATGCCCCGGCGGACGCTCGCCCGCGCCGTCGGGTGGCAGATGCTCGCCCCGGCGGTGCCGGCGATCCTGCTCGCGCTCACGGTCGGGCTGGCGATGGCGCGGGGGTACGCATCGGAGGTCCGGGCGGCCGGCGCGGCCAGCTTCTGCACGGTCGACGACGAGTCGCGGTGCGGGGAGGGCTCGCCGTTCGTGCGCACGATCGAGGTGGACGTCGTCCGCCCGGTCGGGATCCCGTTCGCGGAGCTGGCCCAGGTCGGCGCGGTGGCCCTGGCCGCCGTCGTGGTCACGGTCGGCATCGGGCTGCTGTTCCTGCGTGCCAGCACCGACGTGACCGAGCTCCGCACGGAATAGCACCGATCCTGGGCCGGCCCGGCCGGGCGGCGGTCTGCCAGGATGGCCGGCGTGGAGCTGGTGGACCTGAGCGCGGTCCGGGCGGCGGCGCGGCGGCTGCGGGGGCGGGTGGTGCGCACCCCGCTGCTGCCGTCCCCGTGGCCGGAGCTGTGGCTCAAGCCGGAGAACCTGCAGCCGACCGGCGCGTTCAAGCTGCGCGGGGCGACGTACGCGCTGGCACGGCTGCCGGCGGGCCGCCGCGCCGCCGGGGTGGTGACCCACTCGTCGGGCAACCACGGCCTGGCGTGCGCGTACGCCGCCCGGGACGCCGGCGTGCCCTGCACGGTGGTCGTGCCCGAGGCGGCCGCCCCCCACAAGGTCGCGGCGATCCGCGAGCTGGGCGCCGAGGTGGTGGCGGTGCCGGCCGGGGAGCGGGAGGCACGGGCGCGGCGGATCGCCGACGAGCGGGGCGCCACCGTCGTGCCGCCGTACGACCACCGCGACGTCATCGCCGGGCAGGGCACGGTCGGCCTGGAGATCGTGGCGGATCTGCCCGATGTGGACACGGTGCTCGTACCAGTGGGTGGGGGCGGGCTCGCCTCCGGCGTCGCGGTCGCCGTCACCGCGCTCGCGCCGCGCGCCAAGGTGGTCGGGGTGGAGCCCGAGCTCGCCGCGGACGCGCGGGACTCCCTGGCCGCCGGCGCGCTGCGACCGTGGCCGGCCGAGCAGACCTACCGGACCGTCGCCGACGGGCTGCGGACCGCGCTGTCGGAGCTGACCCTGGCGCACCTGCGCGCCCACCTCGACCGCGTGGTCACGGTCAGCGAGGAGGAGATCCTCGACGCCACCCGGCGCCTGCTGCGCGACGCCCGGCTGGTGGCCGAGCCCAGCGGCGCGGTCGCCACCGCCGCGTTCCTGCACCACCGCGACGAGCTGCCGGCCGGCCGTACCGCGGCGGTGATCTCCGGTGGCAACCTCGACCCCGCGCTCCTGCGTCGGCTCGTCGACCGGTGACGGCGCCGCCCGGCCGTGCCGGTGAGGGCGACCGCTCGGCCCGCGACGGCGACGGCCCGCCCGCTCGTCGCCGCTGGGCCCGGTCGGTGACGGCGCGGCTCAGGCCGGCCGCAGCCACAGCGCCCCCAGCGGGGGGATCCGCAGTACCGCCGACGCCGGCCGGCCGTGCGCCGGCTCCGGTCCGGCGGTGACCGCGCCGAGGTTGCCCACGCCCGACCCGCCGTACACCTCCGCGTCGGTGTTCAGCACCTCCCGCCACACACCCTCACGCGGCAGGCCCAGCCGGTAGCCCTCGTGCGGCACGCCCGCGAAGTTCACCACGCACACCAGCACCGAGCCGTCCGACCCGGTGCGCTCGAAGGCGATCGTGTTGTGGCCGGCGTCGTCGGCCACGATCCACGAGAAGCCCTCCGGCGTCGTGTCCCGCGACCACAGCGCCGGGTCGTCCCGGTACACCAGGTTGAGGTCGCGCACGAGCCGCTGCACGGCCGCTCGCCGCGGGTCGCGCAACAGTCCCCAGTCGACTCCCCGCTGCTGGCTCCACTCCCACGGGTCGGCCAGCTCGCAGCCCATGAACAGCAGTTGCTTGCCCGGGTGCGCCCACATGTACGCCAGCAGCGCGCGGACCGTGGCCAGCTTCTGCCACTCGTCGCCGGGCATCTTGCCCAGCAGCGAGCCCTTGCCGTGCACCACCTCGTCGTGGCTGATCGGCAGCACGTAGTTCTCGCTCCACGCGTACACGGTGGAGAAGGTGAGCTGGTTGTGGTGCCACTGCCGGTGCACCGGGTCGCGGGCGAGGTACGCGAGGGTGTCGTGCATCCAGCCCATGTTCCACTTGAACCCGAAGCCGAGCCCGCCGGCGTGGGTGGGGTGCGTCACGCCCGGCCAGGCGGTGGACTCCTCCGCGACCATCACCACGCCGGGGTGCTCCCGGTAGACCGTGGCGTTCAGCTCCTGCAGGAACCGCACCGCGTCCAGGTTCTCCCGGCCGCCGAACGGGTTGGGCACCCACTGGCCCTCCGGCCGGGAGTAGTCCAGGTAGAGCATGGACGCGACCGCGTCGACCCGCAGTCCGTCCACATGGAACTCCTCGAACCAGTAGAGCGCGTTGGCGACCAGGAAGTTGCGCACCTCCGTCCGGCCGTAGTTGAACACCAGCGTGCCCCAGTCCGGGTGCACGCCCTGGCGCGGGTCCTCGTGCTCGTACAGCGCCGTGCCGTCGAAGCGGCCCAGCGCCCACTCGTCGGCCGGGAAGTGCGCCGGCACCCAGTCGACGATGACCCCCACGCCGGCGGCGTGCAGGCGGTCGACCATGGCCCGGAAGTCGTCCGGGTCGCCGAACCGGGCAGTCGGGGCGTAGTAACCGGTGACCTGGTAGCCCCACGACCCGCCGAACGGGTGCTCCATCACCGGCAGCAGCTCCACGTGGGTGAAGCCCATCTCCACCGCGTACGCGGCTAGCTGCTCGCCCGCCTCGCGGTAGGACAGGCCGGGTCGCCACGAGCCGAGGTGCACCTCGTAGATCGACATCGGCTCCCGGTACGGGTGGGCGGTGGCGCGCCGCGCCAGCCAGTCACCGTCCCGCCACCGGTAGGTCGAGCGGTGCACCACCGAGGCGGTGGCCGGCGGCGGCTCGGTGCGCCGGGCCATCGGGTCGGCCTTCTCCCGCCAGACCCCGTCGCGGCCGAGGATCCGGTACTTGTACCGCTGGCCCGGCCCGACCCCGGGCACGAAAATCTCCCACACCCCGCTGTGTCCCAGCGACCGCATCGGCCAGCCGTCGTGCGGCCCCCAGCCGGTGAAGTCGCCGACCACCCGCACTCCTCGGGCGTTGGGCGCCCACACCGCGAACCCGGTGCCGCCGTCGCGGACCTGTGCGCCCAGCGCGGTCCACAGCCGCTCGTGGCGACCCTCGGAGATCAGGTGCAGGTCCAGGTCGCCGAGGGTGGGCGGGTAGCGGTACGGGTCGTCGACGCGGGCGCCGTCCACCTCCACCCGGTAGTCCAGGACGTGCCCGGGCACCACCGCCTCGAAGACCCCCTCGGCGTGCACCCGGTGGGCCGGGTGCCGGGCGCCGTCGACCAGGACCGCGACGTCCCGGGCGCCCCGACGCAGGGTCCGCACGACCGTGGCGTCCGGGCCCGGGTGCGCGCCGAGCACCGCGTGGGGGTCGTGCACCTCGCCGGCGATGAGGTGGTCCATGGTCACGCCGCTCGCAGCCCGGCGGGACGCTCCAGCAGCCGTGCCACCGACCGCAGCGGGATCCACCGCCAGGCCGGGCGGTGCCGGGTCTCGTACGCCACCTCGTACAGCGCCTTGTCCAGCTCGTACGCGGACAGCACCGCCGACTGCTCGCGCGGGTCGAACCCGGCCGCGGCGGCGTACCCGTCGCAGAACGCGGCCTGGTTGCGGTCGATCCACTCCCGCGCCCGGTACAGCAGCTGCTCGTCCGGCTCCTCGCCGACCAGCAGCTGGTAGGCGGCGTACTCGTAGGAGCGCAGCATGCCGGCGACGTCCCGCAGCGGTGAGTCGGGGCGTCGCCGCTCGGCCATCGGCACGCCCGGCTCGCCCTCGAAGTCGATGATGATCCACCGGTCCGGGGTGCGCAGCGCCTGGCCCAGGTGCAGGTCGCCGTGGACGCGCTGGATCTCGACGGGCTGGGCACCGGCCGCGTCGAACACCGCGGCGGCCTCCTCGGCGGCCGACGCCAGCTCCGGAGCCGCCTGTGTGGCGGCCGCCAGCCGCGAGCGCATCTCCGCCACCGGTGGCCGGGACACCGAGGTGCCGAGCGCGTCGGCGAGCATGCGGTGGACCACCGCCACCGCCTCGCCGAGCCGGTGGGACTCGGCGGCGAAGTCGCCGCCCACCTCGTCGGCGCGCAGGTCCAGCTCGGCGAACAGGTCCCGGGCGCTGGCCAGCGCCATCCCCCACCCCTCGGCGGCGTTGTCGGCGTACTCGCTGACCATGGCCAGCGACTGCGGCTGGCCCGCCTCGTCGGTGGCGTCGACCGCGCCCAGCAGCCTCGCCACGTGCGGGCAGCCGGCCCGTCCGAGCTCCCGGTTGAGCTCCAGGTCCGGGTTGAGGCCGGGGACGACCTGGCGGAACAGCTTGAGGATGGCGGCGCGCTCGAACACCACGCTGGTGTTGGTCTGCTCCGCGTCGACCACCCGGGCCGGCAGGTCGACGGGCAGCTCGGCGCCGGGCTCCGGCACGAACCGCAGCGGCCCGACCTCCTCCCCGGCGGCGATGAGGCTCAGCAGGTACCGGGCCGCCCGCTCGTCGAACAGGGCGTCGTAGGCGGTGCGGCTGCCCTCGGCGCCGATGGTGGCCACGGTGGCGAACTCGTCGGTCGCCTCGTGGTCCCAGCCGACGACGACCTGGTAGAGCTCGGTCGTGCCGTCGGTGTAGCGGACCTGGAGCATGACGTGGTCGAGGTCGGCCCGCAGCGGTACCACCCGGACCGGCTCGGCCGCGGCGATGGTGCGGTGGCGGCCGGCGAACCACCGCTGCTGCGGCAGCCAGTCGGCGAACGGCAGGATCATGGCGTCTCCCCGTGCATGGGGTGGCCGCCGGAGTGGTGTGCCTCGCCGCCGGTGGCGGTGGGTGTCACCTCCGGCCGGGCCAGCCGGAACCAGTAGAAGCTGTGCCCGGGCAGGGTCAGCAGGTACGGGTGCTCGCCGATGCGCGGGAACGGCACCCGGCCGGTCAGCTCCACCGGGGTGTAGCCGGACCAGTCGGCCAGCTCCAGCTCCACCGCCTGCGGGAACCGGGACAGGTTGTTCACGCACAGCACCACGTCGTCGTCGTGCTCGCGCAGGAACGCGAACACCGACGGGTTGGAGCCGCCGAGGTCGCGGAACGACCCGAGCGCGAACGCGTCGTGGCGGCGGCGGACCGCCAGCATGGTGCGCGTCCAGTTGAGCAGCGCGGCGGAGCTGTCCCGCTGCGCCTCCACGTTCACCGCCTGGTAGCCGAAGACCGCGTCCTGGTTGACCGGCAGGTAGACCCGTCCGGGCGTGGCCCGGGAGAAGCCGGCGTTGCGGTCCGGCGTCCACTGCATGGGGGTACGCACCCCGTCCCGGTCGCCGAGCCAGATGTTGTCCCCCATGCCGATCTCGTCGCCGTAGTAGAGCACCGGCGACCCGGGCAGCGACAGCAGCAGGGCGGTGAACAGCTCGAACTGGTCCCGGTCGTTCTCCAGCAGGGCGGCGAGCCTTCGCCGGATGCCGACGTTGGCCCGCATCCTGGGGTCCTTGGCGTACTCGGCGTACAGGTAGTCGCGCTCCTCGTCGGTGACCATCTCCAGGGTCAGCTCGTCGTGGTTGCGCAGGAAGATCCCCCACTGGCAGCCCTCGGGGATCGGCGGGGTGATCGCCAGGATCTCCGAGATCGGGATGCGCGACTCCCGGCGTACCGCCATGAAGATGCGCGGCATGAGCGGGAAGTGGAACGCCATGTGGCACTCGTCGCCGCCGACCGCCGGGTCGCCGAAGTACTGGACCACGTCCTCCGGCCACTGGTTGGCCTCGGCCAGCAGCACCCGGCCCGGGTACTCCTCGTCGACCAGCTTGCGGCAGCGCTTGAGGAACTGGTGGGTCTCCGGCAGGTTCTCGCAGTTGGTGCCCTCGCGCTCGAACAGGTACGGCACCGCGTCGAGCCGGAACCCGTCGATGCCGAGGTCCAGCCAGAACCGGATCACCCCCAGCATCTCCTCCTGCACCGCCGGGTTGTCGTAGTTGAGGTCGGGCTGGTGGGAGAAGAACCGGTGCCAGTAGAACTGCCGGCGCACCGGGTCGAAGGTCCAGTTCGACTCCTCGGTGTCGACGAAGATGATCCGGGCGTCCTGGTAGCGCTGGTCGGTGTCGCTCCAGACGTAGTAGTCGCCGTACGGGCCGTCGGGGTCGGTCCGGGAGGCCTGGAACCACGGGTGCTGGTCGGAGGTGTGGTTCATGACCAGGTCGGTGACCACCCGGATGCCGCGCTGGTGGGCCGCGTCGAGCAGGGCGACGAAGTCGTCGACGGTGCCGAAGTCCGGCAGCACCTTGTAGAAGTCGCGGATGTCGTAGCCGCCGTCACGCAGCGGCGAGTCGTAGAACGGTGGCAGCCACAGGCAGTCGACCCCGAGCCACTGGAGGTAGTCCAGGCGCTCGATCAGGCCCCGCAGGTCCCCGGAACCGTCGGCGTTCTGGTCGTAGAACGCCCGGACCAGCACCTCGTAGAAGACCGCGCGCCGCCACCACTCGGGGTCGGTGGGCAGGACGCGGGCGGGCAGGAAGTCCTCCGCGACCGGGTGCTCCACCACGCCGCCGGGGACGAGGTGGCTGCCCTCGGCCGGGCCGTGCGTGTGCGCCACCTCCACATGAGTCCGCCTTGCCCGGGCGGGGCGGGCTCAAACCTCGTGCCCGGGAACCGGGCGGTCCTCCCGCGGAGCTCCGGCGGTTCCCCCCGGGGACTCAGGCCTCCGGATGCACGGTGAGCACGTGGGCGGGGTGGCGGGGGTCGAGCCGGACCACGGCGCGCCGGGTCCAGTGGTACGTCTCGCCGCTGAGCTGGTCGGTGACCCGGAACCGGTCGTCCGGCCCGAGGCCGAGCGCCGTCGGGTCGAGGGTGAGGTTGGCCCACTGCTCGTGGAAGGGGTCGAACGAGCAGGCCACCAGCACCACGTCCCCGGTGTCCTCGTCCCGCTTCGACCAGCACAGGATGGCGTCGTTGTCCGACTCGTGGAACCGCAGGTTGCGCAGCCGGTGCAGGGCGGGATGCGCCCGCCGGATGGCGTTGAGCCTGGCCAGGAACGGGGCCAGCGAGGCTCCGGCCGCCTGCGCGCCCTCCCAGTCCCTGGGCCGCAGCTGGTACTTCTCGTTCTGCGCGTACTCCCCCGAGCCCGGTCGGGGCGTCCGCTCGTACAGCTCGTAGCCGGCGTAGACGCCCCACGACGGCGACAGCAGGCTGGCGAGCACCGCCCGGATCTTGAACATGGGCGGTCCGCCCTCGACCAGGTGGGCGGGCAGGATGTCGGGGGTGTTGGTCCAGAAGTTGGGCCGCAGGTAGTGGGCGGACTCCACCAGCTCCTGGCAGTAGCGCCGCAGCTCGTCGGCGGTCTCGCGCCAGGTGAAGTAGGTGTACGACTGGCTGAAGCCGACCTTGGCCAGGCCGTGCACGACCGCGGGGCGGGTGAACGCCTCGGACAGGAACAGCACCCGCGGGTCGACCCGGTGGACCTCCTCGATCAGCCAGTGCCACAGCTCGGTCGGCTTGGTGTGCGGGTTGTCGACGCGGAAGATCCGCACCCCCTGGTGGACCCAGAACAGCACCACCCGCAGGATCTCCGCGCGGATGCCCTCGGGGTCGGCGTCGAAGTTCAGCGGGTAGATGTCCTCGTACTTCTTGGGCGGGTTCTCCGCGTAGGCGATGCTGCCGTCGGGCCGGATGGTGAACCATTCGGGATGCTCGCGCACCCAGGGATGGTCGGGCGAGCACTGCAACGCCAGGTCCATGGCGACCTCCAGCCCGAGCTCGCCCGCCCGGGCGACGAACCGCCGGAAGTCCTCCAGGGTGCCGAGCTCCGGGTGGACCGCGTCGTGGCCGCCCTCGGCCGCGCCGATCGCCCACGGCGACCCCACGTCGCCCGGCTCGGCGACCGGTGCGTTGTCGCGCCCCTTGCGCGCGGTGCGGCCGATCGGGTGGATGGGCGGCAGGTACACCACGTCGAAGCCCATGGCCGCCACGCCGGGCAGGCGCTGCGCGGCGGTGGCGAACGTGCCGTGCCGCAGCGGCCGGCCCTGCGGGTCGACCTCGGCGCCCTCGGAGCGCGGGAAGAACTCGTACCAGGCGGAGAACAGGGCACGCTGCCGGTCCACCCACAGGCGGTACGGGCCGGTGTGGTCGACCAGCTCCCGCACCGGGTGCTCCCACAGCAGGTCGGCCAGGTCGAACGCGGGGGCGATCCGGGCCGGCAGCGGGCGGGTGTCGTCGCGCAGGGCGGCGGCGGCCGACCGTACCCGGTCGCGGGCGGACTCCGGGACGGTGCCGGCCGCGCGGTCCAGGACCTGCGCGCCCTCGGCGAGGTCGTTGGCGAGGGCGGCGGCCGGCTCGCCGGCGTCGACCTTCGTGCGCACCGCTTCCCGCCACTGCAGGTACGGGTCGCGGAACGTCTCGATGCCGAAGGTCCACTCGCCGATCGCGTCGGGCCGGATCTCGGCGTGCCAGGTGTCGGTGCCCTCCTCGCCGGGGCGCATCCGCACCGGCGGCCGCTCGGCGCCGTCCGGTCCGCGCCACACGACCCGGCACCCGAGCGCGAGGATGCCCTCCCCGAACGCGGTGGCGCGGACGGGCACCCGTTCGCCCACCACCGCCTTGGCCGGGAACCGCCCGCAGGACACCACCGGGGAGACGTCGTCGACCAGGAACCGTCCGGCCATCACCCCGACCATACGCGCCGATACGTCCCCATATGCGCTGATCTTGGACTTGCGGTGCCGGACATGAGCGAGGTGCCACACGTATCACCACCGCAACTCCACGATTGAGCGGCGCGAACTCCACGATTGGGCGGCGCGCGTGCGCGCCGGCCCCGGTCCGCATCCGCGCGACCGGGCACGCGCCGTGGCACGCGCGGGGGTCGGGCCGGCCGCCCCGCCGTCGACCCGGAGACGGTCGACCTGTACAGCCGGTAGCTCGGCGAGGTCCGCCTCCCTGCCCCCGGCCGCCGCCGCCCGCCAGCCGGCCACCCTCGGCAGCCTCTACGGCTACGCGACGACCGAGGGCCCACCTGAAGGAGCTCCTACGAGAGCGCCTCCGCCGGCCAGGGGTCAGCCGCCAGGACACAACCGCCGGCCCGACGAGCTGGCGGCGCTCCTCAAGACCGCCCGCGCCACGAGCGGCCGGGACTACCACATCGTGCTCGCCTCAACCGGCGCCCGGATGCAGGACGCCGTCGCCCCCGCCCATCCGTCTACAACAGAGCGTGCGTGCGTTCGGCAGACCGCTCGACGGGCACGCGAGCGACGCGATGGCCCGACCGCTGGCCCGGAGAGGAGCGCTCGCATGAACCGGCCCGGCGACGACGTGACGGTCGACATGCGGTGCCGGCCGCGGTGGCGCCGTCGACGGCCGTAGGCAGAGTCGAGGGCGGAGGGCATGAAGCGCGCCGCCGCGTCGGCGTGAGACGCCGGTCGACGACCTTCCGGTCGCAGTACCCGGCCGACCTATGATGAGCCGGTGATCGACTTCAAGAACGCCTCCGTCTTCAAGCTGAGCCCCGTCCCGACGCAGGAGGGGGCGGACGCGGTCGCGCCGCTGCTCATCCAGGACGAGCAGGTGCTGGCCTCCTTCAAGACGGTGCGCGACATGGTGGTGTTCACCAACAAGCGGGTGATCGCCATCAACTCGCAGGGCCTCACCGGCCGCAAGAAGGACTTCACGTCCCTGCCGTACGCGAAGGTCCAGGCGTTCTCGGTCGAGACGGCCGGCACGTTCGACCTCGACTCGGAGCTGGAGCTCTGGTTCAGCGGCCTGGGCCGGGTGCGGTTCGAGTTCAGGGGCAAAGTCGACATCCGCTGGCTCGGCCAGCTGATCGCGAGCTACGCGCTCTGACCGGCGGGACGGGTCAGGATGGTCGCCGCCCTCAGCTCACCAACGACGGCGCTGCTACCGCAGCCCTGGCTTCCCTGAAGACGATCACCCTACACCGGGGGCTGTGACACGAGCCCGGCCTCGCCAGCCGGCGACCAACCTGGTACGAACCGGACCATCACCCGGCTTCGACACCGCCTCTGAGCTGGGAAACGGTCTGAGAGCCACGGAGACGGCCGAACTCGCCCCGGGCCTACAGGCCAACCGCCCGTTCCAGGTTCGCCCTGCGTGGACGATCCCGATCGGCCGCGCGAGCATAGACTTGCCGCCATGCCGTCGCTCCACTGCCCTCAGTGCAAGAGCAGGTCCGTGTTCCAGCATGTCTGGCAGGACAAACTGCCGGGGACGTCCAGGCTCGGGAAGAACGCGGCCGGAGCCAGGGTGGCGCCGTACACCGCTGCGCTGATGTGCCTCAACGACGAATGCGGCGCCGTCGTGGGCGCGTTGGTGACCAACGCTGGGACGCTCCTCGACTACTGGCCGAAGGAGATACCGCCCCGCCCCTCCTTCCCCGACGTGCCGGCTCACATCGCTGAGGCCGCAGCCGAGGCGCACTACGTCAACGCGCTCAAAGCGCACCGGGCCGCCGGCGCTCTGGCACGGGCCGTGATCGAGGCGACCGCCAAGGAGAGGGGGATCACCGAGGGCAAGATAAAAGCCAAGATCGAGGAGATGGCCAAACGCGGGCTGATCCGGGAGGACACGAAGGAGGCGGCGCACGAGGTGCGCCACTTCGGGAACGAGATGGCGCACGGGGACTTCGTCTACGAGGTGGACCCCGACGAGGCTGCCGACATCCTCGACCTCATGGACGAGGTGCTTGCCGAGGTGTACCAGTCCCGGAAGAAGGTGGAGCGAGTGCGCGAGCGCCGGAAGGCGCGGGAGGAGAAGCAGAAGCAGGAGCAGAGCGTCGACGCGGTCACGTAGTCGAGTCCCACCCGGCCGTTACGCTCAGCCCCGTGATCGAAACCCGTTACGGATACCGCGCCTTCGTGCAGCCCGACCTCCTCGTCAGCGGCGTCTCGATCTACCTCGGTCACGCCACCGACGGACGCATCACCCGGATCGCGGTCCCGACCAAGCTGGAGTGGGTCGACGTCGACCCGGACCAGACTCCGCCGGACCGGGTCGACCCGTGGCTCCGCCTGCCGGATAACGTGGCCACGCCGCTGCTCGACGCGCTCGCCGGTCACTACGGCGGGCACACCGATCTGCGAACGCTCCGGCGGGACTACGAAGCCGAGCGGGCCCGGGTGGACAAGCTGATTGACCGGCTCAGCTCGCCGGCGCTCGTACGCTGACCGGGCGCTCCTCCTCGGGTCAGCATCGGCTAGGGCCGCTTGAAGATCCCGTGGGTGCCGACCCGCCGCCAGATCACGTGACGCTTGCCGCGGATCTTCTCGGGGCCAAACTCGAAGGTGGCACGACCGTCCGGCGCCCAGGTCATCTCATACACACCGGCGGTGCCCTGCACCCTCTTGACGCGCAGGCCGGGCCGCAGCGGCCGGTTGGCGTCCAGGTCCTCGGCAAGCTGTCGCACGGCTGCCTTGAACCGCTCGACCTGCTTCTCGGTCAGCCGTTCGAGGTCCCGCTGGAACCCCGGCGTCGAACGTGGGTGCCACGAGGAAAAAGCGTACGCTAGGGTGTTAATAAGCTCGGTGTCCGGAAAGAGCTGATCAGATGAGCGGCGGCTAGGCTGATCGGACAAAAGTCACCGCGACGATCAGGCGGCGGCCCTGGCCTTCGCCTCTGCGTGCACCCGGTCGACCCAGGCCAGGAACTCCTCCGTCGTCATGGTGCCGACGAGCCGGCCCTCGGCGATCGCTTCGTCGGCTTCCCGCTCGCCGCGCTGCCACTCGTCGGTCCAGTACCACGCCTGGTCGGGGTTGGCGACGACGTTCACGAGCCGGTTGACGGCGTCCTCCATCCGCTCCGTTGCACGCAGGTGCTTGACCACCGCCAACACCTCTCCCGCGGCCGCACCGACGAGCACGACAGCCAAAAAGATCAACAACAGCTCAACGAGCATCGCCGTGCACCCCGCGCTCCCATCGTTCCTGCCCCCATGATGCGCATAGCGAGTCAACTACCGCTAGAGGGGTGGCCGACTTTAAATCGTGCACTTTTCGCACGTGAGTGGGATTTGTCCCCTACCGGGTGAACGCGGATAGGGGGCCGACGGCAGCGGCTGCCACCGGCCCCCGCCTCGACAGGACGGGCTACAGGTAGGGCGTCCAGCCGTCGAGCGCCCCGGTCAGCAGTTCGACGAAGCCCTCCAAGGCGTAGGTCGCCGCGAAGCAGTCGCCGGCGGTCGAGTCACTGCAGTCGACCTGCTCGTAGGTGTCCCACGCCTGCTGGACCTGACGGGCCGCGTCGACCGTCTCCCGCACCAGGCTCGCGATCTCGTCCGGCGGCTCCCCGAGGTACGTCGGCGTGCCCTCCTTGAGACGGGCGTCGGTCAGAACCCGGGCGATGTCCTCGGCCTTCTCCTCGAGGCTCCGGTAGACGTCGTCGCACATGTCCACCGTGTCGGAGTCGAGGCAGATCTCCACCTTCTGCTTGAGCAGGTCGCCCCACTCGCGCACGTGGGGCCTGAGCAGCGCCGCCCAGTCCTCGACCGGAGCGGTCTTCGGCGTGGGAGACGCGGTCGGCGCGGAGGCCACGGACTCCTCCCCCGTGGTGTCCCCGCCGCAACCGGCGACCGCGAGGACGAAGGCGGCCGCCAGGGCCGTGATGGTGTTGCGCACGGTCGCTCTTCTCCGGGGAGATTGTGGGTGGACGCCCGCTCGACTGCTGTCCGCCAGCCGACAGCGGGCGCAGGGCTGTGAGCCGTTCGCCCCCGCCCGTTGGCTCACCAGCTGCCGGTACCGGATCGGTGCCGCCGCACGTGTGCCGGCACGACGAAGTCCGGTGTGGCCTGTCCGCGGGCGCTCGGGTGCGGGTCACCGGAAGCCGACCCGGCGCACGGTCGCGGATCGACGGTAGTGGTGGCGGGAACGACGTAGCGTGACAGGCATGTCGCCGTTGACCCGCCCGCCCCGGCGGCGGTGGTGGCTGGTCGCCGTCGTGGCGGCCGTCGTGCTGGCGGGCGTTTCGGCCTGGGTGGCCTGGCCCGACCGGCCCGGCTACACGACCGTGGCGGAGGTGGTACCGGTCGGTCCCGAGGATGACGGAACACGGGTCGAGCTGGACACCACCCTCTACCTGCCGGACGGCGCGTCCGCCGGGGAGCCGGGGCCGGCGGTGCTGCTCGCCCACGGGTACGGCGGCACCGAGGACGCGGTCGCGGCGGACGCCGCCGAGCTGGCCCGACGCGGGTACGCGGTCCTCACCTGGACCGCCCGCGGGTTCGGCGCGAGCGGCGGGCGGATCCACCTCAACCACCCCGACTACGAGGTGCGGGACGCGCGCCTGCTGCTGGACCGGCTGGCCCGGCGGCCGGAGATCCGCACCGACCGCCCCGGTGACCCGCGCGTGGGGGTGATGGGCGGCTCGTACGGCGGAGCGCTGGCGCTGCTGCTCGCCGCGTACGACCACCGGGTGGACGCCGTCGTGGCCATGACCACCTGGCACGACCTGGCCGATGCGTTCCTGCCCGAATCCAGCGGAGGCACCGCCACCGACGGCGTGTTCAAGCGGGCCTGGGCGGCGCTGTTCTTCGGCGCCGCGACGGCCGGGCCGGGCGCGCTGGCCGGGCCGGCGGGTGCCGACGCGCCCGCGCCGGGCCGGGCGCCTACCGGACCCCCGCCCGGCGACGGGACGTCCGCCGACCAGGCACCCGTCGACGGGACACGTGCCGACCGGACGCCCGCGGTGGCGTGCGGCCGGTTCGCCGCCGACCTGTGCGAGGCGTACCGGCGGGTGGCCGAGTCCGGCCGCGGCGACCCGGCCACCGTGGCCCGGCTGCGGGAGTCCAGCCCCGCCGGCGTGCTCGACCGCGTCCGCGCGCCGACCCTGCTCATCCAGGGAACGGCCGACAGCCTGTTCCCGCTGTCGCATGCGGACGCCAACGCGGCCGGGATCGCCGCCACCGGTACCCCGGTACGGGTGGCGTGGTTCACCGGCGGCCACGACGGCGGGCCGGGACCGGCGTCCGAACGGGAGCGGTTGCGCGACCTGACCGCCGGATGGCTGGACCACTACGTCGCCGGCTCCGCCCCGCGGCCGCCGCGGGAGTTCACCTGGTCGCGGATCTCCGGCTTCAGCACCGTGGACCGGGGCGTCACCACGACCGGGTTCGCCGCGGACGCGTACCCGGGACTGGGCGGCGAGCGCCGGCTGGCGGTCGAGGTCGCGGGCGCACCGCAGGTGGTGGTCCACCCGCCGGGCGGGCAGCCGGCCGCACTCTCCTCGCTGCCGTCGGCCGAGGGGCTGGCCTCGTTCGTCAACGGCGTGGTCACCGACCTGCCCGGACAGCACGCCCGGTTCGAGTCCGCACCGCTGGCCGCGCCGGTGGAGGTCGTGGGCGCGCCGACGGTACGGCTGCGGGTGGCGTCCCCGACCGGGGAGGCGGTGCTGTTCGTCAAGCTCTACGACGTGGACCCGGACGGGGTGGCCACCCTGCCCTCGGGCCTGGTGGCGCCGGTCCGGCTGTCCGGGCTGAGCGCCGACCTGACCCGGGCCACGCCGGTGACGGTCCGGCTGCCGGCGGTGACCCGCCGGATCGAGGCCGGCCACACGGTGCGGCTCGTGGTGGCGACCTCGGACCAGGCGTACGCCACCGGCACCGCCCTGGCGGTCCACCGGGTCGCCGCCGACGGCCCGGTCGTCCTGCCCGCGGTGGCCGGGACACCGCTGGCCGGCCCGGAGGTGGTGTGGCGACGGGTGCTGGCCGGGGTGGTGGCGGTGATCGCCGTGGGGGTGGCCGGGGCGGTCGGCGTGGCCC
>VSBZ01000087.1:0-15338 GCA_047459215.1 Micromonosporaceae bacterium
GGCCGGCAGCGGCGGCTGTCGGGCCGGCTGACCGGCCTCGCCGACACCGATGACGTGATCGAGCCGGACCCGGCGGGCGTGCTCTCCGCCGGGGACCTGTTGCGGCGGCTCTCACCGGAGCGGCGGACCGCGTTCCTGCTCACCCAGGTGGCGGGGCTGTCGTACGCGGAGGCCGCGCGGGTGGAGGGGTGTCCGGTGGGCACGATCCGGTCCCGGGTGGCGCGGGCGCGCATGGACCTGATCGAGGCGCTGGCCGCCGCCAGCGTGGCGTGAGGCGCGACGACCGGCGTGGCTTGCGGCCGCCCCGCCAGCGGTGCCTGGAGGCGCTGCCGGCGCGACGTGAGACGCCCGGCGTGGCCCTGAGGCCGCCGCGGCAGGCGGTGCCCGAGGAGGAACCCGCCGGTACCGGGCGCCGACTAATCCGGTGTGACCGGGTGGGAAGGTGCCGCGGCGCGGTGGCGGGCCGTGAGGCCGTGGGCGGGTACGGCCGGCCGGCTGCTGCTGGGCGGCGTGTGGCTGGCCGCCGGCGTGGCCAAGGTCGGCGACCTGGCCGCCTCCGGGCGGGCGGTCCACGCGTACCGGTTGACGCCGTACGACGTGTCGGTGGCGATCGGCGCCGCCCTGCCGCTGGTGGAACTGGTCCTCGCGGTGCTGCTGCTGGCCGGGGTGGCCACCCGGGTGGCCGCGACGACGTCGGCGCTCCTGCTGGCCGCGTTCGTCACCGGGATCGCGTCGGCGTGGGCCCGGGGGCTGCGGATCGACTGCGGCTGCTTCGGAGGTGGCGGCGACCTGGCCGAGGGAGTGGACCCCGCGTACCTGTCCGAGATCGCCCGGGACCTCGGGCTCCTGGTCATAGCCGTATTTTTGGTGATGTATCCGATCACTAGGTTCTCGCTCGATGCGCGCCTCGCCTCCCAGCGGCGGGTGCGGTCGTGAGCACCCGGGAGGAGCCATGAGCAAGCGCAGAAAGTCCCGGCCGGCCGCAGCCCGGCCCGGCACCGGCGGGCCGCAGCCCGGCGCCGCCGGCCGGCCCGAGACCTCGGCACGGCGGTCCGGCTCCACCGGTGGCCAGCCCCCACGCCGCCCGCCCACGCGGACCGGGCGGAAGGCCGTCACCGCCCGACCCCGCCCGGTCGGGTGGATCTCCGTCCTCGCCGTGGTGGCGCTGCTGGCCGCCGGGATCGTCGGCTGGGCCATCTACTCCGCTCAACGCTCCGACGACGTCGCCACGCCGGCGTCGGCCACGGCCGACGGCAACGGCGTGGTCGACGGCACCGGTCCGGTCACCGTCGAGATCTGGCTCGACCTGCACTGCCCCCACTGCGCCACGTTCGAGGAGGAGGCCGGGGAGCTGCTGGACCGGATGGTGGCCGACGGCACCATCACCCGCGTCCAGCACCCGGTGGCCTTCCTGGACCGGGCGTCCACGACCCGGTACTCGACCCGGGCCGCCGGCGCGGTCGGGTGCGCCGCCGACGCCGGGGCCCATCCGGCGTACGTGCGCGCGCTGCTGGCCGCGCAGCCACCGTCCGGCGGACCGGGGCTCAGCGACGACGAGCTGATCGAGGTGGGCGCCGACGCCGGGATCACCGACCCCGGCTTCGCCGAGTGCGTCCGCGAGGGGACCTACCGGGGCTGGACCGAGCAGGTGACCGCCCACGCCGCCCGGGAGGGCGTCACCGGTACGCCGACCGTGCGGGTCAACGGCGAGGACGTCCCCGCCACCGCCCAGGCGATACAGGCCGCCGTGGCCCAGGCCCGCCAAGGCTCGTGACCCCGGCCGGTCGCCGGCGCGTGGTCGTCGCCGTCGTCGCGGCGGCCGTGTGCGCGGTCGCACCGGCGTCCACGGCCTGGGCCCACGGCGCCGACTCCCCGGCCGGCACCAACTACCGCACCGAGATCACCGGCATCCACCCGCCGCTGCCCGGGGTGCGGGTGCGCCTGATCGAGGCCGGCACCGCCCTGGAGCTGACCGCCGTCGGGGACCAGCCGGTCCGCGTCCTCGGGTACGCCGGCGAACCGTACCTGGAGATCCGGCCCGACGGCGTCTACGAGAACGCCCGTTCCTCCGCCTCGCCCGGGCCGCCCCCCACCGGCACGACCGCCGGGCCGGTGCCCGCGGACCCGCACGCGCCACCGCTGTGGCGCCGGGTGGCCGGCGGCACGGTCGCCCGCTGGTACGACCCGCGGACGACCTGGGACAGGGCGCAGCCCGTCGGCACCGGCTCGCCGCGGGTACGCGCGTGGACGGTGCCGCTGTCGCGGGGGCGGGTGACCGCCTCCGTCAGCGGCGTCGTGGAGCGGCTGCCGGCGCCGTCCCCGTGGCCGTGGTACGCGGCGGCCGGCGCGGTCACCGTCGCGCTGGCCGCGCTCGGGCTGGCCGGCCACACCCGGGCCGGCCGGGCCGGCCTGGGCGCGGCCGCGCTCGTCGGTGGCGGCGTCGCCCTGACGTACGCGGTCGCGCGGGAGGTCGACGCCGGTGCCGGCGGCCCCGGCGAGGTGCTGGGCTGGCTGCTGACCGGCCGGGTCTGGCTGACCCTGTCGGCGGTGACGGCGGTCGCGGTCGGCACCTGGCTGCTCGCCCGGGCCGCACGGCCGGGGCGGCGCACCGAGGACGGCGCCCTGTTCCTGCTGGTGCTCGCCGGCACCTGCCTGGCGCTGTTCGGCGGGCTCGGCGACGCCCCGGTGCTGGCACGCGCGGTGGCGCCGGTCCCCTTCGACGCGGTGTGGGCGCGGCTGGCGGTCACCACCGTGCTCGCCGCCGGCGTCGGGACCCTCGCCGGCGGCGCCGTCGCCCTGCGCAGGCTGAACGCGACCGGTCAGGACGCCGCGGCGGCCGGCTGAGCCGGGCCGTCGACCGAGAAGCCGTACGGAAGCTCCAGCCGGTGACGGGCGAGGAGCTCCGCGTCGGCCAGCAGGTCGCCGGTCGGGCCGTCGGCGACGATCCGGCCCTCGTCCATGATCACCGCGCGGGGGCACAGCTGCCAGGCGTACGGCAGGTCGTGGGTGACCATCAGCAGCGTCACCGGCAGGGACGACAGGATCTCCGCCAGCTCCCGGCGGGCGGCGGGATCCAGGTTGGACGACGGCTCGTCCAGCACCAGCACCTGCGGGTCCATCGCGAGCACCCCGGCGAGCGCGACCCGCCGCTTCTCCCCGTACGAGAGGTGGTGCGGCACCCGGTCGAGGCGGTCGCTCATGCCGACGGCGGCCAGCGCACCCTCCACCCGCTCCCGGAGGCGCTCGCCGCGCAGCCCGAGGTTGGCCGGGCCGAACGCGACGTCCTCCCGGACGGTCGGCATGAACAGCTGGTCGTCGGGGTCCTGGAAGACCACGCCGACCCGGCGGCGGATCTCGGCCAGGCCCGCGCGGTCGGACGGGTCGACCACCAGCCCGCCGATGGCGACCTCGCCCGCCTGCGCGGTGAGGATGCCGTTGAGGTGCAGCACCAGCGTGGTCTTCCCGGCGCCGTTCGGGCCGAGCACCGCCACCCGCTCGCCGGGGGCCACGTCGAGGTCCACGCCCCGCAGCGCCTGGCGCCCGTCCGGGTAGGCGTACCGCAGACCGCGCACCCGTACCGATCCCGCGGCCATCCGCATCCGCCTCCCTCGCAGGCTCAGGGCGTCCCGGTGGCGTCCCGGCGCGGAGCCGGCGTGGCCCGCGCCCCGCCCACCGGTCGCTTCCGGACCTGACCGTACCCCCGGGCCGCGCGCCGCAGCCAGGACACCCCGACCCACGGGGGTGGTGGCGACACCACCCGGAGGTCGCCGCGCGGGACGGTAGGGTGGCGCCATGGCCGACACCGCAGCCGCCGGCCCGGCGCAGGTCCGCCTGTCACCGGGTGACCCCGCCCCGGACTTCACCCTGCCGACCGACTCCGGCGGCACCCTGTCCCTGGCGGACCTGCGGGGGCGCAAGGTGGTGCTGTACGCCTACCCCGCCGCGATGACCCCCGGGTGCACCCGGCAGGCCTGCGACTTCCGTGACTCCCTGCCGTCGTTGCAGGCGGCAGGGTACGAGGTGGTCGGCATCTCCCCGGATCCGCCGGAGAAGCTGGCGCGGTTCCGCGCCCGGGACGGGCTGACGTTCCCGCTGCTCTCCGACCCCGAGGCGAAGGTGCTGGCCGCCTACGGCGCGTGGGGCGAGAAGAAGACGTACGGCCGGACGGTCACCGGCGTGATCCGGTCCACCTTCGTCATCGACGAGCAGGGGCGGATCGTCACCGCGCTCTACCACGTGAAGGCCACCGGGCACGTCGCCCGGCTGCGCCGGGAGCTGGGTCTGGGCTGACCGCACCCCACCCCGGCCCGGTGCGCACCGGGCCCCGCGCGCACCGGGCGGCGTCGGGCACCGCCGCACCCGGGCTAGACTGCGGTGTCTACCCGAATCCCCGGCGGGAGTGGCGTAACTGGCAGCCGCGCCAGGTTTAGGTCCTGGTGCCCGAAAGGGCGTAGGGGTTCGAGTCCCCTCTCCCGCACGCAAGGTCCGCCTCGTCCGCCACGTGCGAGCCGGTCACCCCAGCGGTCACCGCTGACGGGCCGGCGCTTCACGATCCCGGTTCGCCCGGGCTACGGTGGGAAACTCTGTAAGCCGGCGCGGCACCTGCCGCGCGCTCCGGCCAGCGAGGGGCGGTGAGGAGGCCGGCGCGATGACCCACCGCGACCGCCGTCAGCTGCAAGCCGCGGACCACGCCCCGCAGACGCCGCCGGCGCTCGTCCCGGTGGCGCAGGTCCTCGACGCCATGGCCGGCAACCATCTCCTGCTGCTGCCGGTGCGGGACGGTGCCGGCGAGGTGTGCGACTTCCAGATCGTCGCCGCCGCCCCCGGCACCGTCGACTCGTACGGCAGGCGGGGCCGCCAGCTGGTCGGAGGGCGGTTGCGTGAGACGCACCCCCGCGCGATCCGGGGCGAGGTGTGGGAGGCGCTCCGGTCCGCCTACCTGGACGGCGAGGTCCGGACGATCGGTCCGGTCGCGGTCTCCCGTCCCGCCCCGGACCTGCCGCCGATGTGGTTCACCGCCACCGTCCGGCCGGTCGGCGAGGGTCTGCTGTACAGCTGGCACCGCGTCGACGGCGTGGAGGCGACCGAGGAGCGCACCACCCTGGTCGAGCGGCTGGCCAACCTCGGCGTCTGCGAGTACGACCTGGTGACGGGCGCCACGCACTGGTCGGACGGGTGCTACCGCCTCCTCGGCCGCGACCCCGCCGACGGTCCCTTGAGCGCGGAGGAGTTGTGGGACCTGACGGTGCCGTCCGACCGGCCCGTCCTCCGCGAGGCGCGCCGGCGCGTGCTGGCGGGCAGGTCGGTCGACGTCATCCTGCGCGCCCGCGTCGCCGGCCGGGTCACCCACCTCCGCCTGGTGGCCGAGCCGGTCACCGGGGTCTTCGGGCAGCTGTTGAAGGTCGTGCTGATCCTGCAGGATGTCACCGCCCGGGTCGCCGGCGGCACCCACCTCGCCAACGTCGAACGCGAGCTGTCCGAACACAAGGCGACCCTGGCGGCGGAGAGCCGGCTCGCGGCCGAGCTCCAGGAGATCATCCTGCCCATCCCGGCGGAGCCGGTGGACCTGCCGGGGCTGCAGGCGGCGGTCCGGTACCTGCCCGCCGACCAGGCCAACCGGATCGGCGGGGACTGGTACCACGCGGGCGTCGCGGCCGACGGCACCGTGGTGATCGCGGTCGGGGACGTCGCCGGCCACGGCCTCCGGACGGCGGCGGCGATGGCGCGGCAGCGCCACGCGCTGGCGACCCTGACGGCCACCGCCACCAGCGAGCCCGCCGAGCTGTTGCGGCACCTCAACCGGCTCACCTACGAGATGGAGGAGACGACCGGCTTCGCCAGCGCCGTGGTGGGACGCTTCGACCCGGGGTCGGGCGTCATGCGGTGGGCCCAGGCCGGGCACCCGGCACCCCTGCGCACCCGGGGAGGCGTCACCACCGAGCTGCACCGCCCGGCCGGGCTGCTGCTGGGTGTCGACCCGGACAGCGACTACGAGACCGCCAACACCGCCATCGAACCGGGAGACCTGATCCTCTTCTACACCGACGGGCTGATCGAGTACCGCGGCCAGCGCGCCGGGGACGGGCGCCGGAGGGTCGTCGCGACCCTCAACCGGCTGTCCGCCCGGCACAACCTGCATTCCCTGGCCGGCCTGCTGGAGCAGCTGCCTCCCGCCAACCCGGACGACGACACGTGCATCGTCGGTTTCCGGCGCCTGTAGGCAGGCGGTGCGCCGCCGGCGGCTGACCGGGTGCCGGCGACCGGGACGTCGGCACCGCGGGAGAGCCGCCACCGGCACAGCTGCGCCGGGTCGTGGTGCCGGACCGGTGAGGGCCTCACACCGCAGGGAGCACCGTCACCGGGTCGCCGACCGCGATCTCGCCGTACGGCGGGTCGGGGTTGAGCAGCACGCCGAAGACCAGCCGGCCGTCGACGGCGCGGCGCCGTGCCAGGGTGCGCAGCGGCTCCGTACCCCGCGCGCCGGTCTCCTGGTCGGTGGTGGTGACCACGCACCGGCCGCACGGCTTGGCCACCCGGAACGTGACCGTGCCGACCCGCAGCCGCTGTCCCACCCAGCCGTCCTCGGCCCACGGCGGCGCACCGGACACCACGACGCTGGGCCGGAACCGGTCCATCGGCAGCGGCCCCTCCGGGCTGTCGGCCTCCCGCAGCCACTCGTTGAGGCGGTCCAGCGAGGCGGCGTTGGTCACCAGCAGCGGGTGGGCGTCGGCGAACGACACCCGGTCGAACGGTGACCCGTAGGCGGGGTTGACCCGCCGCCGGGTCGGGTCGTCGAGCCACACCAGGCGCACCGGCCGGCCCAGGAACTTGGTGAACCAGGCGTCGGCCTCGTCGCCGGCCGGCATGGCCTCGACCGTGCCGCCCCAGATGCGCACCGGCACCGGGGGCGCGAGCGGCGGCGGCACCTCCAGGTCCGGCAGGTCGCGGGCGCGCAGCCTCACCCCGCCGTCCGGACGCGGCGACGGCATCACCCCGGTCAGCGCGGGTGCCTCGCGCTGGGTGACGGCCACTCCCTCGGCGTCGACCACCATGAACCGCCGGTCCCCCGCCAGACCCCACGGCTGCACCACCGCCCGGTCGGTGTCCACACGGTGGCAGCTCTTGACCGGATAGGTGTGGATGCTGGCGACCCGCATGGCCCCTGTCTACCAGGTGCCCACCAGGTGCCGGTCCGCCGCGCACCGGCCCGGCGGCCATCGGCGCACCGCCCCGACCACCCCGGAGCCGAGCGCACCGCCCTCCGGCCCGGCGGCCGCACCGGACGTCACCGCGCCGGTGCACCGGCCCGACGTCGGAGGGCCGGTCCGTGAGCCATCCACAGCGTACGGGCCGGTGCGTACCGTAGGGTCGGTGTCACGGTTGCACCGCGTCGACACGGGAGGACGGAACATGTCCGGGCCGATCCGCGCACCGCGCGGCACCACCCTGACCGCTCGGGGGTGGCCGCAGGAGGCCGCACTGCGGATGCTGCAGAACAACCTGGACCCCGACGTCGCCGAGCGGCCGGAGGACCTGGTGGTCTACGGCGGCACCGGCAAGGCCGCGCGGGACTGGCCGTCGTACCACGCCCTGGTGCGGACGCTCACCACCCTCGGGGACGACGAGACCATGCTGGTGGTCTCCGGACGGCCGGTCGGCGTGCTGCGCACCCACGAGTGGGCGCCCCGCGTGCTCATCGCCAACTCCAACCTGGTCGGAGAATGGGCGACCTGGCCGGAGTTCCGCCGGCTGGAGGCGCTGGGCCTGACGATGTACGGGCAGATGACCGCGGGGTCGTGGATCTACATCGGCACCCAGGGCATCCTGCAGGGCACGTACGAGACGTTCGCCGCCGTGGCCACCAAGCGCTTCGGCGGGTCGCTGGCGGGCACCCTGACCCTGACCGCCGGGTGCGGCGGGATGGGCGGGGCGCAGCCGCTGGCGGTGACCATGAACGGCGGCGCCTGCCTGATCGTGGACGTCGACGCCGCCCGGCTGCGCCGCCGGGTCCAGACCCGCTACCTGGACACCATCGCCGACGACCTGGACTCGGCGGTGGCCGAGGCGGTCGCCGCGAAGCACGAGCGTCGCGCCTGGTCGGTGGGGGTGGTGGGCAACGCCGCCACCGTCTTCCCCGAGCTGCTGCGCCGCGGTGTGGAGATCGACATCGTCACCGACCAGACCAGCGCCCACGACCCGCTGTCGTACGTGCCGGAGGGCGTGGATCCCGCGGACGCGCCGGACTACGCGGCCGCCAAGCCGGAGGAGTACACCGAGCGGGCGCGGGCGAGCATGGCGCGTCACGTCGAGGCGATGGTCGGGTTTCTCGACGGCGGCGCGGAGGTGTTCGACTACGGCAACTCCATCCGGAGCGAGGCGAAGCTGGGCGGCTTCGAGCGCGCCTTCGCGTTCCCGGGATTCGTGCCGGCGTACATCCGGCCGCTGTTCTGCCAGGGAAAGGGGCCGTTCCGGTGGGTGGCGCTGTCCGGCGACCCGGCCGACATCGCCGTCACCGACCGGGCCATCCTGGAGCTGTTCGGTGACAACGAGCCCCTGGCCCGCTGGATCCGGATGGCCGGCGAGAAGGTCGCGTTCCAAGGGCTACCGGCGCGCATCTGCTGGTTGGGGTACGGCGAACGGGACCGCGCCGGGCTGCGGTTCAACGAGCTGGTGGCCGCAGGTGAGCTGAAGGCGCCGATCGTCATCGGCCGGGACCACCTCGACGGCGGGTCGGTCGCCTCCCCGTACCGGGAGACCGAGGGCATGGCCGACGGCAGCGACGCCATCGCCGACTGGCCGCTGCTCAACGCGCTGGTCAACACCGCCTCGGGCGCCTCGTGGGTCTCCATCCACCACGGTGGCGGCGTCGGCATCGGACGGTCGATCCACGCCGGCCAGGTGTGCGTGGCCGACGGGACGCCGCTGGCGGCGCAGAAGATCGAGCGGGTGCTCACCAACGACCCGGCGACCGCGGTGCTGCGGCACGTCGACGCCGGGTACGAGCTGGCGGCCACGGTCGCGCAGGAACACCGGCTGCGGGTGCCGATGCGGGAGTCGGATGGCGACGCCTGAGCGGTTCCGGCGGCTGTGGGAGACGCTGCTGCCGGTGGGCCGTGACCCGGCCGGCGGCTGGGTCCGGTACAGCTGGTCGGAGGCGGACCTCGCCTGCCGACGGTGGTTCGCCGAGCAGGCCGCCGCGCGCGACCTGGTCCTCGAGACCGACCGCAACGGCAACCTCTTCGCCTGGTGGGGCGACCCGCGGGCGCCCGACGCCGTGGTCACCGGCAGCCACCTGGACTCGGTGCCGCACGGCGGGGCGTACGACGGTCCGCTGGGGGTCGTCTCCGCCCTCCTGGCGGTGGACGTGCTGCGCGAGCGCGGGGTGCGCCCGCGCCGGCCGGTCGCGGTCGCGGTGTTCACCGAGGAGGAGGGATCCCGGTTCGGCGTGGCGTGCCTGGGGTCCCGCCTGCTGACCGGCGCCATCGACCCCGACCACGTCCGCACCCTGCGCGACCGCGACGGGGTGTCGCTCGCCGGCGCGATGGCCGCGGCCGGGGTCGCGCCGGAGGGGATCGGCCCGGACCCGGAGCGCCTGGCCCGGATCGGCGCGTTCGTGGAGCTCCACATCGAGCAGGGTCGCCGGCTGGTCGAGCTGGACGCGCCGGTCGGGGTCGCCAGCGCCATCTGGCCGCACGGGCGGTGGCGGATGGACATCACCGGCGAGGGCAACCACGCGGGCACCACCCGCATGTCGGACCGGCGCGACCCGATGCTCACCGCCGCCTACGCGGTGCTGGCGGCCAACAAGGAGGCAAGGCTGCGCGGCTGCCACGCCACGGTCGGGCGGATCGAGGTCACCCCCAACGCCACCAACGCCGTACCGGCCTCGGTGGTGGCCTGGCTGGACGCCCGCGCCCCGGACCGCGCCGCGCTGGAGGCGCTGGTGGAGGCGGTACGGGTGCGGGTGCGCGAGCGTGCCGGCCGGGACGGCACGACGGTGACCATGACGGCGGAGTCGGTGACGCCGCCGGTGGAGTTCGACGCCGGCCTGCGGGACCGGCTGTCGGGGCTGCTGGGCGCGCCGGTGCTGCCGACCGCCGCCGGCCACGACGCCGGGGTGCTGGCCGCGCACGTGCCGGCCGCGATGCTGTTCGTCCGCAACCCGACCGGGGTGTCGCACGCGCCCGGGGAGGCGGCGACCGACGAGGACTGCGCCGCCGGGGTGGCCGCCCTGGCCGACGTGCTGGCCGAGCTGGCCGGCTGAGCCGGCCGGCGGCCCCTCACCCGGCCGACGGCCGGTCGGCCGGCCGGGGGTCAGGCCGCGCGGAGCGCCCGGCGGAAGTCCTCGAACGTGTGGTCCCTGGTCCGGACGACCTGCGACGCCACCTCGTCGACGAGGTACGCGAAGTGCTCCACCCGGCGACGGTCGCTGCCCTCGAGCGGCACGCGGCGCTCGTACCACAACGGAGCCACGTCCGGCAGGAACAGGTCGCTCATGTAGCTCTCCATCGACCTGATGAGCGAAAGGTCCGCATCCAGCCGCTGCAGCGACGCGAACACCTCCGCCGGCACGAAGGTGGCCGCCTCGCTGCGCACCAGCGGCGTGAGTCCGGCAGGCTCCAGACACCGGTGAACCACGCCTGGCGCCAGGTCTCCTCGGGCACCTCGTCCGGCGACTCCGCCGCCAGCCACCGGCGCAGGGCGGCCCGGAGGAGGTCCGGCGAGCCCGTCTGTTCCGTCGCGGCCAGGACCCGCAGGTTGCGCATCACCCACTTGCGGGTGCGCGCGCGTTCGCGGACGTTCTCCATGGCCGCGGCGAGGAAGGCCGCCAGGAAGATCGTCGGCAGCGCCAGCGCATAGGTGACCACCACATCCATGGCCGCCCATGCTAGGTGCCGGGGACCACGCCGCGGCCCCCGGACCGCGGCTCGGTGGCAAGTGGACATCCGTCGAGGCCGTCGCGACCGCGGGCGCGGCCGCGCGGGCCGGCCGGTCCACCGGACCGGCCGGCCGGGGAAGCCCTGTTGTACCCTCCACGGGTGGTAGTCGACCGGCGACGGTGGTGCACCCCCGCGCCGGGGCGGGAGTCGGGCGCCCCATGACCACCTACCACGCGGAGCTTGCCTGGGTCGACGGCCGGCCGCAGCCGGAGGTCCTCATCGAGATCGAGGCCGGTCGCGTCACCGCGGTGACCCCCGGGGTGCCCGCGCCGGCGGGGGCCGTCCGGCTGCCCGGCCTGACCCTGCCCGGGTTCGCCAACGCCCACTCCCACGCCTTCCACCGGGCGCTGCGCGGGCGCACCCACGAGGGGCTCGGGACGTTCTGGACCTGGCGGGACCGGATGTACGAGGTGGCCGCCCGGCTCGACCCCGACACCTACCTGGCGCTGGCCACCGCGGTGTACGCCGAGATGGCGCTGGCCGGCGTCACCTGTGTGGGCGAGTTCCACTACCTGCACCACGGGCCGGACGGCACGCCGTACGCCGACCCGAACGCGATGGGCGAGGCCCTGGTCGAGGCGGCCGCCCAGGCGGGCGTCCGGCTGACCCTGCTGGACACCTGCTACCTGGCCGCCGGGGTGGACGGCGCACCCCTGGCCGGGGCGCAGCGCCGGTTCGGCGACGGCGACGCCGCCGGCTGGGTGGCCCGGGTCGACCGGTTGGCGCCGGATCGGGACCGGTGGCGGGTGGGGGCGGCGGTGCACTCGGTGCGGGCGGTACCGGCCGACCAGATCCCGACCGTGGTCGCCTGGGCGTCCGAGCGGCGGGCGCCCCTGCACCTGCACCTGTCGGAGCAGCGCGCGGAGAACGAGGCGTGCCTGGCGGTGCACCGCCGCACCCCCACGGAGCTGCTGGCCGACCTCGGGGTGCTCGGCCCGCGTACCACGGTGGTGCACGCCACCCACGTGTCCGATCCGGACCGGACCCTCCTGGGGAACTCCGGCACCGGAGTCTGCCTGTGCCCGACCACCGAGCGGGACCTCGGCGACGGCATCGGGCCGGCGCGCGCGCTGGCGGACGCGGGGGCACCGCTGTGCCTGGGCACCGACAGCCACGCGGTGGTGGACATGTTCGAGGAGGCGCGGGGCGTGGAGCTGCACACCCGGCTGCGCGAGGAGCGCCGCGGGCACTTCCGCGCCGCCGAGCTGCTGGAGGCGGCCACCAGCGCCGGCCACCGGGCCCTGGGATGGGACGATGCCGGGGTGATCGCCGCCGGGTACCGCGCCGACCTCGTGACCGTGGCGACCGACAGCGTCCGTACCGCCGGCACCGACCCGGCCGCCGTGGTCTTCACCGCCACCGCCACCGACGTCCGGCAGGTCGTCGTCGGTGGCACGGTGGTCGTGCGGGACGGCCGGCACGTCCGGGTGGACGTGCCGGCGGCGCTGCGCGCCGCGATCGAGGCGGTCACGCCGCGGTGAACCGGCACCGAAAGGGGTAGGGCGAGGGGATGAGCAGCATCCTGGTCGACAACATCGGCGAGCTGGTGACCAACGACCCGACCCTGGGCGACGGCCCGCTGGGCGTGGTCAACCGGGCCGCGGTCGTGGTCGAGGACACGCGGGTGGTGTGGGTGGGCCCGTCGGACCGGGCGCCCGACGCCGACGAGCGCACCGACCTGGAGGGCCGGGCGGTGCTGCCCGGGTTCGTGGACAGCCACTCCCACCTGGTGTTCGCCGGGGACCGGGCGGCGGAGTTCGCCGCCCGGGTGGCCGGCCGGCCGTACACCGGCAGCGGCATCCACGACACGGTGGCGGCCACCCGCCGCGCCTCCGACGAGGAGCTGCTGGCCACCGCGGCGCGGCTGCGGGCGGAGGCGCTGCGCCAGGGCACCACGACGATCGAGGTCAAGAGCGGGTACGGGTTGACCGTCGACGACGAGGCCAGGTCGCTGCGGGTCGCGTTCGAGGTGACCCCGGAGACCACGTTCCTGGGTGCCCACGTGGTGCCGGCCGAGTACGCCGGCCGGCCCGACGACTACGTGGCGCTGGTGTGCGGCCGGATGCTCGAGGCCGCCGCCCCCTACGCCAGCTGGATCGACGTGTTCTGCGACCAGGGGGCGTTCGACGCCGACCAGAGCCGCGCGGTGCTCACCGCCGGGATGGCGCAGGGGCTGGGGGCGCGCGTGCACGCCAACCAGCTCGCGCCGGGACCGGGAGTCCGCCTGGCGGTGGAGCTCGGGGCGGCCAGCGCCGACCACTGCACCTACCTGACCGACGACGACGTGGACGCGCTCGCCGGTTCCTCGACCGTGGCGACCCTGCTGCCGGGAGCCGAGTTCTCCACCCGCTCCCCGTACCCGGACGCTCGCCGGCTGGTCGACGCGGGCGTCACGGTGGCGCTGGCCACCGACTGCAACCCCGGCTCCTCGTACACCACCTCCATGCCGCTGTGCATCGCGCTGGCGGTGCGGGAGATGGGTCTGACGCCGCAGGAGGCGGTCTGGGCCGCCACCGCGGGCGGCGCGCGGGCGCTGCGGCGCGACGACGTCGGTGCGGTCCGGCCGGGCGGGCGCGCGGACCTGGTGGTGCTCGACGCGCCGTCCCACGTGTACCTGGCCTACCGCCCCGGGGTGCCGCTGGTCCACCGGGTCATGCACAACGGGGTGTGGCAGTGAGCGCCGGTACCACCGGGCGGGAAGCGCCCGGCGTGCCGGCCGTGACCGTCGGGCCGGACGGCCTGCGTCCGGCCGACGTGGTCGCGGTCGCCCGCGCCGGTGCCCGGGTCAGCCTCGCCCCGGAGGCGGTGGCGGCGATGGAGCGCAGCCGCGCGATCGTCGACGCGATCAACCGGGACCGGCGCCCCGTCTACGGTGTCTCGACCGGGTTCGGGGCCCTGGCGACCACGTTCATCGCCCCGCAACGGCGCACCGAGCTGCAGCACGCACTGCTGCGCTCGCACGCGGCGGGCACCGGCGGCCCGATGCCCGCCGAGGTGGTCCGGGCGATGATGCTGCTGCGGGTGCGGTCGCTCGCCAAGGGGTACTCGGGGGTACGCCCGGCGATCGCGCAGGGCCTGGTCGACCTGCTCAACCACGGCATCGTGCCGTGGGTGCCGGTGCACGGTTCGCTCGGCGCCTCCGGTGACCTGGCGCCCCTGGCCCACTGCGCGCTGGTGCTCACCGGCGAGGGGTGGGTGGTCGGTGAGGACGGTGGGCGGGCGCCGGCGGCGCAGGCGCTCGCGGACGCCGGGCTGACCCCGGTCACGCTGGCCGCCAAGGAAGGGCTGGCGCTGGTCAACGGCACCGACGGCATGCTCGGCATGCTGCTGCTGGCGATCGAGGACGCCCGGCACCTGTTCACGATGGCTGACGTGACCGCGGCGCTGTCGATCGAGGCGATGCTGGGCACGGACCGGCCGTTCGCGCCGGAGCTGCACGCCATCCGTCCCCACCCGGGCCAGGCGGCGTCCGCGGCGAACCTCGCCCGCCTGCTGCGGAACTCGGCGATCATGGACTCCCACCGGGACGACTTCGAGCACGCCGTCCAGGACGCGTACTCGATGCGCTGCGCACCGCAGGTCGCGGGCGCGGCCCGCGACACGCTCGCGTTCGCGGCCCAGGTGGCGGAGCGGGAGCTGGCCAGCGTGGTGGACAACCCGGTGGTGCTGCCCGACGGTCGGGTGGAGTCCACCGGCAACTTCCACGGTGCCCCGCTCGGGTTCGCCGCCGACTTTCTCGCGATCGCCGCCGCGGAGGTGGGGGCCATCGCCGAACGGCGCATCGACCGGCTGCTCGATGTGACCCGCTCCCGCGGCCTGCCGGCGTTCCTGACCCCCGACCCGGGGGTGAACTCCGGACTCATGATCGCTCAGTACACGGCCGCCGGGCTCGTCGCCGACAACCGCCGGCTGGCGGCACCGGCCAGTGTGGACTCGCTGCCGACCTCCGGCATGCAGGAGGACCACGTCTCCATGGGGTGGTCGGCGACGGTGAAGCTGCGGACCGTCCTGGACAACCTCGCCAGCATCCTGGCGGTCGAGCTGCTGGCGGCCGCGCGCGGGCTGCAGCTGCGCGCCCCGCTCACCCCGTCGCCGGCCGGGCGGGCGGCGGTCGCGGCGGTGGGCGGTGCCGCGTGGTCGGTGAGCAAGGCGATGTCGAAGGGGTCGTCGTGCTCGGTGTGCATTGGGTCGGAAATGTCGGTGTCGGTGGATTCGATGCGCCACTCGTGCAAACGCCGCGGAAGATCACCGATCTCCGCGACGCTCAGTGAAAGGCTGCCGCGGTAAATCAACTTATCGAAAATCGGCGGCCCGTTCCATGGGAGCAGCGGCTCTTTCCCGCCACCTCCGCCACGCCTTTCCCAGGAGCCGCCAGGACCTTCCCGCACCGCCCCCGGC
>VSBZ01000088.1:0-15250 GCA_047459215.1 Micromonosporaceae bacterium
CCACGGTGGACCCGCCGGTCGAGCCCGGCGGCCCCCGCAACGGCCCGGGTGCCGACCCGGCGGGCTGGGGGACCGGCGGGCCGGTGGTCCGGCTGGGGCTGTCCAGTGTGCGCACCCTCGGCCGGACGCTCGCCGAGGCGATCGAGGCCGAGCGCGACCGGGGCGGGCCGTACGCGGACATGGCCGACCTCGCCCGCCGGATGGCGGCCGCCGGCCACCCGCTGACCACCGCGCAGATGGAGGCGCTGGCCACCGCGGACGCGTTCGCCTGTTTCGGGCTGAGCCGGCGGGAGGCGCTGTGGGCGGCCGGGGCGGCCGCGGCCGAGCGTCCCGACCGGCTGCCCGGCCACCTCACCCCGGCCCCGACGCTGCCCGGCATGGACGAGGTGGACCGGCTGGTCGCCGACGTGTGGGCCACCGGACTGTCGCCTGACAGCCATCCGGCGCAGCTGGTCCGGGACCAGCTCGACCGGCTCGGTGCGGTGCCGATCGGCCGGCTGGGGGAGGTGGAGCCCGGGCGGCGGATCCGGGTCGGCGGCGTCGTCACCCACCGGCAGCGACCGGCGACCGCGGGCGGGATCACGTTCATGAACCTGGAGGACGAGACCGGCATGCTCAACGTGGTCTGCTCGCCCGGGCTGTGGCGGCGCTACCGCAAGGTCGCCCGCACCAGCCCGGCCGTCGTGGTGCGTGGTGTGCTGGAGCGGGCCGAGGGGGTCACCAACCTGCGCGCCGACCGGATCGACCCGCTGCCGGTCCCGGCCCGCACCACCTCCCGCGATTTCCGATGACGGTGGCACCTCAACGTTCTTACGCCCTACGTTCCGTTGTGTCTGAGTTTAGGCTATCCGAATATCCAGACATCTCAATATCTACACTCAGTTTAGAAAGCTCGAGAATGCAGCAATCACTCCGGATGGAAGGAGGCATCGGCATGCCTAAAAGGAAGGTTGGTGAGTTCCTCGGCATCGTCGCCGGCGGTGTACTCTAGACAACTTCGTTGTGGGCAGCGCCCACACTTGGTGCGGAACCCAACGCGGACGTAATCCAACCGTTGGCTGGCGTCTGCAACACCTACGGATCGTGCGCCAGAGACATCAGCAACTGGCAAGGGGTGAGGCTCTCGGATACGGAGTGCGACGGGAACACCGTTCACACCGACTACTACCGTCAGGATGGCCAGTACCGCCGGCTGGACTGGGAGAAGGGCTGCGGCACTTCCGGAGAGACGGGCTTGAGCTCCAGCAACTTGGTGAACAAGTTCCGTGCCTGCACCAACATCAACTTCCGCCCGGACCCGTGCAGCGACTACATCTTCAGGTAAGATGCGGACGGGTCGCTGGGGGGACATGAGGGACGCCATGGATGACGATCGTGTCGGCGAGGAAGTCCTGTCCGCACAAGACCTGTGGTACGGGATCGGCGACCGCACGATCCTGGACGGTGTGGACCTGTCCGTCCCGAGAGGAATGTCCGTGGCGGTCACCGGTCCGAGCGGGTCCGGCAAGACGACGCTGTTGATGTGCCTGGCGGGGCTGCTGAAGCCCGCACGCGGGCACGTGTACGTCCGGGGACGGGAGATCACCGGAGCGCGACCGGCCGCGCAGGCGAGGATCCGGCTGTCTGGCATCGGCATCGTCTACCAGTTCGGCGAACTCATGCCCGAGCTGACCCCGTTGGAGAACGTGGCGCTGCCGGCGCAGCTCGCCGGCAGCGCCACCTCCTCCGCCCACCGGCGTGCGAGGGAGCTGCTCACCGAGCTCGGCGTCGACCGGGTGGCGGCCACGCCCACGTCGGCGCTGTCGGGTGGTGAACGGCAGCGGGTGGCCATCGCCAGGGCGCTGATCAACGATCCGGTCGTGATCCTGGCCGATGAACCAACCGGGTCGCTCGACCGGGCGGCCGCGGAGCATGTGGCCGACGTGTTCTTTGCCCTCCCCGAGCGGTACGGCTGCGGGGCGGTCGTGGTGACGCACAACCCCCGGATAGCCGCACGTGCCGAGGCCCAGTTCGAGCTCGACGGCGGCAAGCTGGCGCGGATCGTGTCATGAGCCGGACGGCGATGATCGTGGCCCGTGTCGGCCACCGTGCCGGAAAGCGGAGCGGGCCCTCCGGCGCCGTCCGGCGCCTGGGGCTGGTCCTGGCAAGTGCCATGATCGTCATCTCCGTCGCGATGCTCCTCATGCTGGGCGCGGTGTCCGCCCAGCGGCAGTCGCGACTTGAGGCGCGTGAGCCGGTACCCGCGTCGACCGATGGGGCGCACACGGTGGCGTTCTGGCTCGATTCCTTGGATTTCTTCGACGTCCGGCAGTTCCTGCTCGTCTACGTGGTGCCGGTAGATGCCACGGCGCCCCCGCCACCTGGACTGACGCGGTGGCCCGAGCCCGGTGAGGCGTTCGTCTCGCCCGCGCTGCTCGACGCCGACCCGACCGGCGGCATAGCGCGCCGGTACGGGCGGTTCGGCGGTGAGATCGGGCTCGCCGGGCTGGTGGACGCCAACGAGTGGCTGGTCTACCTGCGTCCGGCGGATGACCGGGTCGTCACCGGCTCCGACCGCGCCCTCGAGATCAGCGGATTCGGCCGCCCGGTCACCGACGACCACCCGGCGTTGACCGGGTTCCTGTTCGACTACGGACCCTCGGATCTGTACCAGCTCGTGCTGTGGCTGGTGGTTCTCCCGGCCGGGGTGCTGGTGGCGGTGGCGGCGCGCCTCGGCACCGAGCAGCGCGACCGGAGGCTCGCACTGCTGGACGCGCTCGGCGCGCCGCGCCTACCGAGGGCGGTGTTTCTTGCTGGCGAGGCGGCGCCACCGGTAGCGGTCGGGGCCCTCATTGGCGCGGCGGTCGCCGCCGTTCCCGGACTTGTCGACGTGACGCTGCCCGTGGTCGACCATCGCGTGTGGGCACGGGACATCGTCCCCGTGCTGGCGTGGCTGCCCGTCGTCGCCAGCACGACCGTACTGGGCATCCTCCTGTTGGTGGTGGCGTCGGCGTGGCGACGGGGCACGAGCCGTCAGGCGTCGCCCAGGTCGGTGGACCACCGACCGCGGAGGTGGCCGTGGGTGGTTTTCGCCCTGGCGCTGACCGGAGCCGTCTGGACGGCGACCACCGCCCACCGACAGGGCGGGGTCGAGATCGAGAGCTACGTCGGCCAGGCGTTCCTGCTCTGTACGGCTGCGGCGCTGGCCACGGCGCCTCCGGTGATCGCCTACCTCGCCGGGCCCACCGGGCGGCTCATCGCCTGGCTGGCGACCCGGTCGGACAACGTACCGGCGTTGATAGGCGGCCGCTGGCTGCAGCACCGATGGCGGGCGTTGGCGCGGGCAGGCGGTGCCGCCATGATCGGTCTGTGCCTTGTGTCTCTCCTGGCGGTCACCGTGGACGCTCCCGCGGCCGCGGCAGATCAGTCGCGCGCTCGCCAGTCGGTCGGGACCGGCATCATCACCGTACGCGTCCCGGAGAGTCTCGGCCTCGGCGACCTGCGTGAGCAGTACGACGAGTTGGCGGCCCAGATCGGAAGGTCACACCGGCTGCAGGTGGTCCTGGACGCGGAGACCGCTGTCCTGGTGGGCGATTGCGCGGCGATCGCGCAGCTGGGTGAGGTCAGGCAGTGTCCCTCCGGTCCACGGGAGTGGGACGCCGTCCTGAGTTCAGCCAACCAGCTCGGGACGGCCCTCATCCGGGGGTACGGCACCATTCTGGTCTCTGGCGAGCCGCACCTGTCCACGCAGGTTCCCCCGGGCGGAGCGGTCGCCGGCCTGCTCGTCGTCGATGAGGACGGCGACCAGGACGTGGCTGAGGTGGCCAGGGCCGCTTTCACCACGCTCGGCATCGTGGACGTCCACGCCTCGGGGCAGTACGCGATCGGCGGCGAGGCGGCCTACCGCCGGGCGGTCCTGTGGCTGGTCCCGTTCCTCTCGGCTGGGCTCCTGCTGCTGTTGTTCGCCACCATTCTCGGCGCACTGGACGTGTTCGCCCTGCAGGCCCGCAATCTGGGTCCCATCGGCGCGATCTCGGGTGCTACGCGGTTCTACGTCAGCGTGGCGGTGTGGAACATCGGCACCGCGCTCGTGCTCTCGACCATCGTCGGGGCTGGCCTGGCGGTGTGGCTCGCGTTCCTGTTCGTCAGGTTACGCACCACCTCGCCTCCCCTTCCCTGGCCGACCGTGGGTGCGGGCGCGGGAGTGCTGCTGCTTCTCGCCTTCGTGATGGTGGTGTGGTGCGGGATCGTGGCCACCAGAGCGGCCAGGCGATGGCATCCGGTCAACGACTGACTCCCACCCGGTACCGGCCGGGAGGTGCGTCACGTAGGGGCGGCCGGACCCGTCCGGCCGCCCCTACGTGACGCCCGTCAGTTGCGGCGGTTGATCACCACGAAGGCGACGGTGACGACGGCGAGCTGGCCGAACATGAGCAGTGCCAGGACCACGTGCACCGGGGCGCCCACCGCGATCGCCGCCGCCGCGACCCCGGTGAGGGGCAGGGTACACACGCCCAGGTGGGCGAGGGCGCGGGTCAGGACGGCGTCGTCGCGCTCGTCCCCGGTGAGGGTGAAGGCCCGCTCGAACGTGGTCGCCGTGTGTGGCCTGGTCGTCGATCGCCACCACGACAGGCCGGCGACGGCGATCGCGATCAGTCCGCCGGCCAGGAAGCCGTTGCCCATGTTCCCGGGCCCGTACTCCCGCAACAGCAGTCCGCCCGACATCAGGACCGCGATCCCGAGGGCCAGGCTGAGCGGTACGGCGACGCGCTGGCGCGCGGATGACTCAGTCGACATGGAAGATCTCCTCAACGGTGGACCCGAAGAAGCGCGCGATGGCGATGGCCAGCGGCAGCGACGGGTCGTAACGGCCGGTTTCGATGGAATTGATGGTCTGCCGCGAGACACCCAGCAGCTCGGCCAGCCTGCGCTGGGACAGACCGCGGGACTCGCGGAGCTGTCGGACGGTGTTCTTCATGCCGTCGCCTCCGCAGGGGTGTCAAGCGTCCGTGATGTGACAAGTTTGCTTGACATCCGCCGGGATGTCAAGTCACCTTGTCACCCTGCGATCGCGTGCCGGCGCTGACGGTGCGGACGGAGCGTCTCCGTTGACGCGCCGCCGCCCTGACCAGGGGGCGCTCCTTCCAGTGAGGACGGTGTTGACAGGGGCATACTGCGTATACATACTTAGGTCTCCATATTAGTCGACCACTCAGCCGACGGGCTGGAACTCCTTCAGCCGGACGGGCTGGAACGGGGGGTGCAACAACCGCCACGTCCCGGACGTCTTCCTCTCAGAGGCCCCCATCACCACTGACCACGGGGAGGAAACCGTGCGTGTCCATCGATATCTCAAGGCCGGCCTGCCGGCAGCCGTGCTGGTCGCCTCACTCGGCCTGGCCACGCCCGCAGGCGCCGGCCCGGCCGGCGGCACGCAGCCGGCCGTTGCGCTCGGGTCCGCCGCGTCCACGGCGGGCACCGTCACCCTGATCACCGGCGACCGGGTGTCGCTGGTCGGTCCGGGCCGGGCGGCGGTTCACCATCGGCCGGATCGCGAGCACGTCACGTACGTCAGCCAACGGATAGGCGACGACCTGTACGTCATCCCCAGCGACGCGCTGCCGCTGCTGCGGTCCGGTCAGCTCGACCGGCGGCTGTTCAACGTGTCGTTGCTGGTCAAGTTCGGCTACCACAACCGGCCGGACCTGCCGTTGATCGTGGTGGACGGTGGTGCGCGCGCCGCCGCCACACCGCTGGCCGCCGTCGACGGCGTCGAGGTGGTGCGGGACCTCCCGGCGGTCGGTGGCTCCGCCGTACGTGTGGACAGGTCCGTCCTGGGCGAGTTCTGGAACGATCTGGTCGACCGGTCGGCCGGGATCGCCGCGGCGGGCGTGTCGAAGGTGTGGCTGGACGGGCTGCGGCAGCCGTCGCTGGACCGGAGCGTGCCGCAGGTCGGTGCCCCGCAGGCCTGGGCGGTCGGGTTGGACGGTTCCGGGACCACCGTGGCGGTGCTGGACACCGGCATCGACGCCACCCACCCGGACCTGGCCGACCGCGTCGTGGCATCGGAGAACTTCACCGAAGGGGTCGAGGAGGACGGCGACCTCGTCGGGCACGGCACGCACGTGGCGTCGATCGTGGCCGGCAGCGGTGCCGCCTCCGGTGGCCAGTTCCGCGGCGTGGCGCCCGGCGCGCAGCTGCTCGACGGCAAGGTGTGCGTGGAGTTCGGTTGCGCCGAGTCGTGGATCCTGGCGGGGATGCAGTGGGCGGCCGAGCAGGGCGCGGACGTGGTGAACATGAGCCTCGGTGGGTTCGACACCGAGGAGGTGGACCCGATCGAGCAGGCGGTGGAGAACCTGACCGCCGAGTTCGGCGTGCTGTTCGTCATCGCCGCCGGCAACGACTTCGCGGACCGGTCGATCAACTCTCCGGGCAGCGCCGACTCGGCCCTCACGGTGGGAGCCGTGGACAAGTCCGACGAGCTGGCGGACTTCTCCAGCCGCGGGCCGCGCATCGACGGGGCGCTCAAGCCGGACCTGACCGCGCCCGGCGTGGCGATCGTGGCGGCGAACAGCTCCACCGGCTCCCTGGGCGAGCCCGGTGAGCCGTATACGACGCTGTCCGGCACGTCCATGGCCACCCCACACGTGGCCGGTGCGGCGGCGATCCTGCGCCAGCAGCACCCGGACTGGTCCCCGGCGCGGGTGAAGGCTGCGCTGATGGGCTCGGCCGCGCCGCACCCGGCGCTGAGCCCGTACGCGCAGGGCGCCGGCCGGCTGGACGTGGCCCGGGCGATCGATCAGACGGTCCTCGCCGACCCGCCCAGCGTCAGCTTCGACCAGGCCGTGTGGCCGCACGACGACGACGAGCCGCAGACCGCGACGGTCACCTACCACAACGACGGCCCGACCGACGTCACGCTGGCACTGGAGCTGTCCACGATCGGGCCGGACGGCGGGCCGGCACCCGACGGGTTCTTCACCGTCAGCGACACCAGTGTGACGGTCCCGGCCGGTGGCACCGCCCAGGTGAGCATCACGGCCGACACGTCCGTGGGTGACGTCGACGGGTTCTTCGGCGGTCACCTGACGGCCACCGGGACAGACGTGCGGGTGACCACGCCGTTCGCGGTGGAGCGGGAGGTCGAGAGCTACGACGTGACCCTCGTGCACACCGACCGGGCCGGCCAGCCGACCACCTCCATCACCAGCCTGGTCCGGACCGACGAGTTCGGCTTCGTGGACGTGTTCGGGCCGCCGACGGTTACGGTGCGGGTCCCGGCCGGTCAGTACACGCTGATGAGCTTCGTAAACGGTGCCGGCGGGGTGCCCGAGATCAGCCTGATGGCGCAGCCTCGGCTGGTGGTGGACTCCGACCTGACCGTGGAGGTCGACGCCCGGCTCGCGGGTCCGATCTCGATCACCGTGCCGGACGACGACGCCACGCTCGTGCTCGGTACGGTCAACGCCGACGTGACCACCGACGTCGGCGGGGCGAGCTTCACCCTCATCACCGACAACTTCGACAACGTCTTCAGCGGACAGGTCGGACCGGACGAGACGATGCCCGGGTTCTTCTCGTCGATGGTCGGGAGCTGGGCGCGGTTCGACCCGGAGCGGTTCTTCTCCGACTCGCCGTACAGCTACGACCTCGCCTTCTTCGAGCCCGGACGCATGATGACCGGTTTCCACCGGGACGTGAAGCGGCGGGACCTGGCCAGGGTCGTGGCCGAGCACGCGGTACACGTCCCCGGTGCCGTCGGGGTGAAGTTCAGCACCGGCATGCATCCGGAGGTCCTCGGCGGGGTGGCGGTGGGGTTCCAGACCGAGCTGCCCTACACCCGCGTCGAGTACCACAACACCGACGGCGGGGTGCGGTGGCAGAAGACCCTGTTCGAGGAGCTACCGAGCGACGACCCCGAGGAGCCGTTCCCGGAGACCCTCAGCATCACGGACGGTCCGGTCACGGTGTACCAGGCGCCGGGGACCTACCACGAGACCTGGAACCGGGGCGTGTTCGGCCCCGGGTTGCCCCAACCGGATCCCGTCACCTTCCCGACGGCGTTCCGGGTCGGTGACCGGCTGACGCTCGCCCCGCGGCTGTTCAACGACGCCGTGGACCGGGACGTGGCCTCGCTGATCCCGGAGGCGAGCATCTCGGTGTTCCGTGACGGTGAGCTCATCCTCGAGGCACCGGATCTGTTCGCCGAGGTGGACGTGCCCCCGGCGGAGGCGGCGTACCGGGTGGAGGTCGAGGCGGTGCGCGACGAGCGGTTCCCGTTGTCGACCCGTGCGAGCCTGGCGTGGACGTTCCGGTCCGGGCACGTGGACGACACCACCGAGGTGCCGTTGCCGGTGTCGGTGGTGCGGTTCACGCCGAAGCTGGACGAGCACAACACGGCGCCGGCGGGGCGGGCGTTCCCGGTGCCGCTGCAGGTGACAAGCCAGGGTGGTGCCGGGCCGCTGGTGGATCTGACCGTTGAGGTGTCCTACGACGACGGTCAGACCTGGCAGGCGGTGCCGGTGCGGGCCGGTCGGTTGGTCGTGCTGCACCACCCGGCCGGTGACGGGTTCGTGTCGCTGCGGGCCTCCGGCACCGACGCGGACGGCAACACCGTGGAGCAGACCATCATCCGCGCCTACCGGTTCACGTCCTGACCCGTTGGTGGGGTGGGAGCCAAGGCTCCCACCCCACCAACGTCACGCCAACCCACCGCGGCGCCCGGTGCCGCCCGGCATCGCGAGGCAGGCGGGGTGCGGACCCGCGCGAGCCGCGCCGTCACCCACCGGTCGGCCACGGCCAGGCCGCCGGATCCGCGTAGCCGCCGGCGGCCGCGAACGCGGCCGCGATCGTCTCCCGGTCGGTGGTGACCTGCAGCAGGGTGCGCAGCAGGATCCTGGCCTTCAGCGCGTCGAGGAAGCCGGCCCGCAACAGCCCCCGGGAGAGCAGGTCGGCCTCCGACCCGGGGAAGGCGTACATGCCCGCCAGGACCGACCCGGCACCGGTACGGGAGGCGAGCACCACCGGGATCCGGGCGGCCACGTCCGACACCACGGACACGAGGTGCTCCGGCACGTGTCCCACCCCGAACCCGGCCACGACCAGCCCGTCGTACCGCTCCGCCGCCGCGCGCAGCAGCTCGCCGTCGTCGTCGAGGGTGACCACCACCAGGCCCACCCGCGGAGTCGGCGCGTCGTCGGGCACCGGCACGACCGTACGGTGGGTCAGGCGGCCCAGCAGCACCGGCCGGCCCTCCACCACGTACCCGAGCGGACCGCCGTCGGGCGACCGGAACGCGCCCGGGCTGGTGCTGTGGGACTTCCGCACCCTGCGGGCGGCGTGGATCTCGTCGGCGAACACGACCAGCACACCCTGGTCCCGCGCCCGCGGGTCGGCGGCGGTGCGCACGGCCGCCAGCAGGTTGGCCGGTCCGTCGGCACCGGCCAGGCTGGCGTTGCGCATGGCGCCGGTGACCACCACCGGGGCGCTGCCGGCGTAGGTGAGGTCGAGCAGGTACGACGTCTCCTCGATGGTGTCGGTGCCCTGGGTGACCACGATCCCGTCGGCACCGGACGCCAGGCGGGAGGCGATGACCTGCCGCACGGCGGTCAGGTCCGCGAACCGGACCGAGGCGCCCGGAACCCGCCGCAGGTCCACGACGTCGACGTCGAACCCCTCCAGACCCGGAACGGCCGCCAGCAGCTCGGAGGGCGACAGCGCCGGCACCGCGCCCCCGGTCGGGGTGCCGGTCATCGCGATCGTGCCGCCCAGGCCGACCACGACCACGCGGGGCGTGTCCTCAGTCATGATCGCCAGCGTAGTGGGCGACGGGACGTCGGACCGGCAACGGTGTCGTCGGGCCGGCGGCGGTGTCGGTGGCGCCCGCCACAATGGGCGACGACCGTGCACGGCGGCGGGGGGACGCGTCGACCGCGGCGCACGCCGCCACGGGAGTGCACCGCGAGCAGGGGGTGGGTATGGCACGCCGACCCGGCAGCCGGACCGGTGGTGGCGGGACCACCGAGATCGGCCTGTTGCGGATCGTGGCGCAGCGGCTCGCCGGGCCACGGTTCGACACCCCGGCCGGGGCGGTGCGCTGGCTGACGGCGATGCAGGCCCAGGACTTCCCGGGCGTGCTCACCTCGGTCGCGTTGCGCACGGCCGCCCGCGACCGGGCCGCGGTCGTCGCGGCCCTCGACGCGGGCGAGATCGTCAGGTCCTGGCCGATGCGGGGGACCCTCCACCTGGTGCCGGCCGAGGACCTGGTCTGGCTGCTGCGGCTGCTCACGCCGCGGGCGCTGGCGAAGGCCGCGACCCGCCGGGCGAACCTGGGGCTCGACGAGGCGACGATCGAGCGCGCCCGGGCGCTCGCCGTCGACGCGCTCGCCGGCGGCGGACGGTTGAGCCGCGACGAGCTCATGGCGGTCTGGCAGGACGGGGGAGTGGACACCACCGGGCAGCGCGGGTACCACCTGCTGGGGCACCTCGCCCAGAGCGGGACGCTGTGTCTCGGCCCGGTGAAGGACGGCGAGCAGCTGATCGTCCGCATCGACGAGTGGATCCCGCACCCGCGTCTGCCCGAGCGCGAGGAGGCGCTCGGCGAGCTGGCCGAACGCTACTTCCGCAGCCACGGACCGGCCACGCTCAAGGACTTCCTGCGCTGGACCGGCCTGACCGCCACCGAGGCCCGGGTCGGCATCGCGGTCGCCCGGCCCCGCCTGGCCACGATCGAGGTGGACGGCGTGGAGCACCTCCTGGACCCCGGGACGCCCGACCTGCTCGCCGCCCACCGCACGGAAGCCGAGGAGGTGCTGCTGCTGCCCGGCTTCGACGAGCTCATCCTCGGGTACGCCGACCGCACCGCCACCGTCCCGGCCGAGTACGCGGGGCGGATCGTCCCCGGCGGCAACGGCATGTTCCGCCCCACGGTCATCGCGGGAGGGCGGGCGGTCGGCACCTGGCGCCACCGTGGCACCGGCGCGAGGCGCCGCATCGACGCGGAGCCGTTCGACACCTTCCCGGCGCCGCTCACCACGCGGATCGAGGAGGCGTACGCGGCCCTGCCGTAGCCGAGGGGCGAGCCGCGCCGGGGCGCCTGCAGCTCCTCCGGCAGCCCGAACCGGTGCCCGAACAGCCAGCCGAGGCCCCACCGGTACAGCGGGACCGGGGACCACCCACCGGCGAAGGTCCGGTGGGTGGTCGCGGACTGCCGACACGCTCCACCACCGCGGTCATCCCACCGCCGGGACACCTCACGCGGCGGTGCCCGCGAGGCGGTGGGCCAGGGCCGTGTAGCGGCGGCCGGCGCCGACCGTGCGCACCGCCACGGCCAGGGCGCGGCGGGACCCCACCAGCACCACGAGCCTGCGGGCGCGGGTGACCGCGGTGTAGAGCAGGTTGCGCTGCAGCATCATCCACGCGCTGGTGGTCAGCGGGATCACCACCGCCGGGTACTCCGACCCCTGCGAGCGGTGCACCGTGATCGCGTACGCGTGGGCGAGCTCGTCCAGCTCGTCAAAGTCGTACTCGATCAGCTCGTCCTCGTCGGTGCGGACGGTGAGGGAGTGGTTCTCCAGCGACATGGCCGTGACCACCCCGACGGTGCCGTTGAACACCCCGGCGGTGCCCTTGTCGTAGTTGTTGCGCAGCTGGATCACCTTGTCGCCGACGCGGAACACCCGCGACCCGCTGCGCCGTTCCGGCACCCCGTCCCCGCCCGGCGTGAGGCGGCGCTGCAGCAGCGCGTTGAGCGCGCCGGCGCCGGCCGGTCCGCGGTGCATGGGGGTGAGCACCTGCACGTCCCGGCGCGGGTCCAGGCCGAACCGCCTCGGGATCCGCTCGCACGCCACGTCCACGGTCAACTCCGCTGCCCGTTCCGCGTCCTCGCAGGGGAACAGGAAAAAGTCGGCCAGCCCGGTGGTGACCGGCGGCTTGCCGGCGTTGATCCGGTGGGCGTTGGTCACCACCCCGGACTGCTGCGCCTGCCGGAACACCCGGGTCAGCCGGACCCGCGGCACGACGTCGGCGGCCAGCAGGTCGCGCAGCACCTCGCCGGCGCCCACCGACGGCAGCTGGTCCACGTCCCCGACGAACAGCAGGTGCGCGCCGGGCGGCACGGCCTTGACCAGCTTGTTGGCCAGCAGCAGGTCCAGCATGGACGCCTCGTCCACCACGACCAGGTCGGCGTCCAGCGGCTTGTCCTGGTCGAACGCGGCGTCCCCGCCCGGTCGCAGCTGCAGCAGCCGGTGCACGGTGGCGGCCGGGTGGCCGGTCAGCTCGGCCAGCCGCTTGGCGGCCCGGCCGGTCGGCGCGACCAGCTGGACCGTCGCCCGCTTCGCCGTGGCGAGCGCGACGATCGCCCGTACCGTGAAGCTCTTGCCGCAGCCGGGTCCGCCGGTCAGGACGGTGACCCGGGAGGTGAGCGCGAGCTTGACCGCCTCCTGCTGCTCGGGTGCGAGCGCCACGCCGGTGCGCTCGCGCAGCCACCGGAACGCCCGGTCCCAGTCGACGTCGGCGAAGGCGGCCAGCCGGTCGGCCCGCGCCCGCAGCAGCCGGCGGATGCCGCCGGCCAGTGAGGTCTCGGCGCGGTGGAACGGCACCAGGTAGACCGCCGGCACCACGTCGCCGTCGGCACCCGGCACCGGCTCGCGGACCACCCCCTCGGTGGCGACCAGCTCGTCCAGGCACCGCCGGACCAGGTCGGGCGGCACGTCGAGGATGGCGGCGGCGTCGGCCACCAGCCGGTCGGCCGGCAGGAAGCAGTGCCCGGAGTCGGCCGCCTCCGACAGGGTGAACTGCAGCCCGGCGCGCACCCGCTGCGGGCTGTCGTGCGGGATGCCCACGGCCTTCGCGATCGAGTCGGCGGTCTTGAAGCCGATGCCCCACACGTCGGCGGCCAGCCGGTACGGCTCGTCGCGCACCACGGAGACGGCCGAGTCGCCGTACGCCTTGTAGATGCGCACCGCGAGCGAGGTGGAGACGCCGACCTCCTGCAGGAACAGCATCACCTCCTTGATGGCCTGCTGCTCCGCCCACGCCTGCGTGATCCGGGCGGTGCGCTTCGGGCCGACCCCCGGCACCTCGACCAGCCGGTGCGGCTCCTTCTCGATGACCTCCAGGGTGGCCAGGCCGAAGTGGTCCACGATCCGTTCGGCGAACACCGGCCCGATGCCCTTGATCAGCCCGGAGCCGAGGTAGCGGCGGATGCCCTGGATGGTCGCGGGCAGCACGGTGGTGAACGACTCGACCTCGAACTGCCGGCCGTACTTCGGGTGCGACGACCACCGGCCGACCAGCCTGAGCGACTCGCCCGGCTGGGCGCCGTGCAGGTGGCCGACCACCGTGACCAGCTCGGCGCCCCCGTGCCCGGTGGAGACCCGGGCCACCGTGTACCCGGTCTCCTCGTTGACGTAGGTCAGCCGCTCCAGCACCGCTTCCAGGGTGGTGGCCGGCCGGCGGGGCGCGGCGGTGCTCACGCGCCCATCGTGCCGTACCGGCGCCGCCGGCGGCGGGTGCGGCGCACCGGCCCCGCGTCACGCCCGAGCACGCAGGGCGCGCCGCAACAGCCTCTGCGTCACGTCACTCGACCAGAGAGGCAGGGACAGCGCTCCGTGCGACGACAGGATCCGCCGCTCGGAGGTCTCAAGCCGGGAGGTACGGGCGTCTCAAGCCGGGAAGTACGGGTGGAGGTCGACCACGGCGCGGTACATCGCATCGATGCACCTGCCCGGCGCGGTCACCGTCGAGGTGGGTGTAGCGTGGCGCCGCGGCTAGCGCCGCTGCCAGAGCATCTCCACCCCCAGCACGATTGCGCACAGCACCCCCACGGATCCGGGTACGGCCACAAAGGCCACGTGGATCGGGCTGCCCTCGTCCGGCAGGTACAGGTCCACCCACCCCAGTGCCAGCGCCACGGCCGTGGCGCCGCCGCCGATGCGCGCGGTCCACCCGAAGAAGTGCACGTGCCACGGATCCGTGGCCTCCGCCTCCCGCGCCCGTACGTCGATGCTGAAGAAGATCAGCAGAACGGCCAGGAACGAGATCAGGGTCACCATCTCGGAGGACGGCATCTGGCGCATACCGGACACCATAGGCCGGTGGCTGCGGTCGCCGCGGCGGATCGAACCGGACCGGTGCCCGGCTCGCCTGCCGTACGGGTCGCCGCCTCGCCGCCGTACGCTCACCCACCTCCCAGCCGTCCGCTCACCCGCGATGCTCGCCGGGCCGTAACGGCGACCGCGGCGCCGGTTCAGCGTGGGGCCGTCCGAGCCCTTGCGCCTACCATGGACGCGGACATTCCGCCCAGCGGACGGAGGGGACATGGCCGGGGGAAAGCGGACGGTCGACGTCTACCACACCCGCCACACATCGAGCGGCTTGTATCTCCTGACCGTCATCGGGGCGGCGGTCTACTTCGTCGGGCACGCGGACGGCTTCTGGCACGGGGTGCTCGGCGTCCTCAAGGCGATCGTCTGGCCCGCGTTCGTGGTGTACCGCGCGATGGAGCTGATGAACCTCTAGCCGCCACCGGCCGTACCGGGCCGTCGGTGACCAGCCGCTGGGCCGCTCATCCGCCGGCCGGCGGCGACGGTGATACGCTGAGCCCGTGACCGCGTTCCGCTCTGAGGTGATGATGGCCCCCGCGCGGGGCTGAGCGGACGCTGCACGCGCCCAGGACGAGGCCCCGACCGGGGCCTCGATTCGTACTCCGGGTCGGTGGCCCCGGCAAGGAACTGCTTTTTGTCGAAGGTATACTCGTGGTCGGTGCTCCTCAGTTCGGACACGAGAGAAATGTTGCCGATATGCAGGTCAACGAACGTGATCCGCCCATCTCCGCTGTCGTCGCGGGCGCCAACACGGTACGAGATGGTGTATCGTCCCGACTCCGGTATTTCCACATCCGGCAAGATGCTGGAACGGTTATTCCAATCAAAGTTATCGGCCGTGGCGGAGAAGACGTATTTCTTCCCGGTATCCAGGTTGGTGAGCGTGATCTGTCCGAAGATGGCATCCCGCAAATCGGCATTGTACCACCAGTTGGTGCTGACCAGCTTATCTCCCTTTTCTGCAACAATCGGATCGCTCGTGAGTGTCGGACCCCAAGCGATTTCTTTGCTGTTGGAAACCTCGCCAGTGACGCGAAGGAACGCATCGACTCTGTCGTCCGGACCGAAACGAGCGGCGTGATTTGGAATCAAGTTGGTATCCCATTGCTTGATCCAGGTCTCGTTGGGGTTGACGGACTTCATGTTGCTCGTGCTCAGGTCCATAT
>VSBZ01000089.1:0-15225 GCA_047459215.1 Micromonosporaceae bacterium
CGCCGCGTCCGCGCTCGAGGCGGCGTACGCGCGTGGCGAGACCGACGAGTTCGTCGCGCCCACCGTGGTCGCGCCGCCGCAGGGCGAACCGGCGCCGATGGCCGACGGCGACGCGGCCGAGGGCGGGGCGAGCCTGGCCGCGCTGCTGGGTCTGGACCGGCCGGAACGGTTCGACCCGGCCGTCGCCTGGGCGGCGCGGCCACCGGCCGAGCAGCTGCGGGTGCCGATCGGCACCGGTCCGGACGGCAACCCCGTGGTGCTCGACCTCAAGGAGTCCGCCGCCGGCGGGATCGGGCCGCACGGCCTGCTGGTGGGTGCGACCGGCTCGGGCAAGTCGGAGCTGCTGCGCACCATCGTGCTGGGGCTGGCCGCCACCCACTCCAGCGAGCACCTCAACTTCGTGCTCATCGACTACAAGGGCGGGGCGACGTTCGCCACCCTCGAGCGGCTGCCCCACACCGCCGCGGTCATCACGAACCTCGCCGACCAGCTGCCGCTGGTGGAACGCATGGGCGACGCGCTCAACGGCGAGCTGGTGCGCCGCCAGGAGCTGCTGCGGGACGCCGGCAACCTCCCCAACCGGGACGCGTACGAGCGGGCGCGCGCGGCCGGAGCGCGGCTGCCGCCGTTGCCGGTGCTGCTGGTCGTCTGCGACGAGTTCTCCGAGCTGCTCGCGGCCGAGCCCGACTTCATCGACCTGTTCCTCCAGATCGGACGCGTCGGCCGCTCGCTCGGGGTGCACCTGCTGCTGGCCTCCCAACGGCTGGACGAGGGCCGGCTACGGGGGCTGGAGACCCACCTGTCCTACCGGATCGGCCTGCGTACCTTCTCGGCGCTGGAGTCCCGGGCGGTGCTCGGGACTCCGGACGCCTTCGAGCTGCCGCGGGAGCCCGGGCACGGGTACCTCGCCTCCGGCGCCGGGACGCCGGTCCGGTTCCGGGCGGCGCCGGCGTCGGTACCCGTGCCGGTCCCACCGGCACGGCCCGACCGCGTCGCGGACCCGCCGGCGGGCGGCGGCACCGGTGTGGCCACCGGCGGCCCGGGTTCCGCCACCGCCGGCCGGGGTGCCACCGCCGGCGGCTTCGGCGCGACCGTCCTGCCGTACGGCACCCGGCCGGTGACCGCACCCGTGCCGGACACACCCGACGAGGCCCCGCCGACCCTGCTGGAGGTGCTGGTCTCCCGCATGGCCGGCGCCGGCCCGCCCGCGCACCAGGTGTGGCTGCCGCCGCTGTCCGACCCGCCGGACCTGGGAGACCTGCTCGGGCCGCTGCGGCGGGACCCGGTCCGCGGCTTCGGCGTCGCCGACCCCGCCCGGCGCGGGTCCCTCACCGTTCCGGTGGCGCTGGTGGACCGGCCGTTCCACCAGCGCCGGGAGCCGCTGTGGCTGCGCCTGGACGGCGGCGCGGGACACGTGGCGGTGGTGGGCGCACCCCGCAGCGGCAAGTCGACCGCGGTGGCGACGCTGCTGTGCGCGCTGGCGCTCACCCACACCCCGGCCGAGGTGACGGCGTACTGCCTGGACTTCGGCGGCGGGTCCCTGGCCCGGTTGCGCGGGCTGCCCCACGTGGGCGGCGTGGCGGGCCGGTCGGAGCCGGAGCTGGTACGGCGCACCGTCGGCGAGATCGCCGCCCTGCTGGCGCGGCGGGAGCAGCGGGCGCAGGAGCCGGCGGGCGGCGACCGGCCCGCCGACCCGTACGGCGAGGTCTTCCTGGTGGTCGACGGCTGGCAGGCCCTGCGGGGCGAGTTCGAGGACCTGGCCGAGTCGGTCGCGGACATCGCCACGCGCGGCCTGTCGTACGGCATCCACGTGGTCGCCACCGCCAACCGCTGGCTGGACTTCCGCCCCGGCGTCCGGGACCTGTTCGGCAGCCGGCTGGAGCTGCGCCTGGGCGAGCCGGCCGACTCGCTGGCCGGCTACCGGGCGGCCGCGTCCGTGCCCGAGGGCGTGCCCGGTCGCGGCCTGACCACCGACGGGCTACACCTGCTCACCGCCCTGCCGCGGGTGTCCGGTGTGGACCTCGTCGCCGAGGTGGCGGACGCGTGGGACGGCCCGGCCGCGCCCCCGGTCCGGCTGCTGCCCGAGCGGATCCCGTACGAGCGGATCGCGCCCCGGCCGTGTGGACCGGACCTGGCCGCGGGGCTGCGCCTGCCGGTCGGCGTGGCCGAGTCCGATCTGTCAACTGTGGAGCTCGACTTCGGTGCCGACGCGCACCTGCTCGTCTTCGGCGGGACCGAGTCCGGCAAGTCGACGGTCCTGCGCACCCTGGCTGCGTCGATCACCCGCCGCCTCGCACCCGAGCAGGCCCGGATCGTGCTGGTGGACTACCGTCGCAGCCTGCTGGACGCGGTCACCACCGACCACCGGATCGGGTACGGGACCGCGCCGGAGCCGACCGCCCGCCTCCTGGAGTCCGTCGCCGCGTACCTGCAGCGACGCCTGCCCGGGCCGGACGTCACCGCCGAGCAGCTACGGGACCGGTCGTGGTGGACCGGTCCGGAGTGCTTCGTGCTGGTCGACGACTACGACCTGGTCGCGGCGGCGGGTGTCAACCCGGTGGCGGCGCTGCTGCCGTACCTGGCGCAGGCGCGGGACGTCGGGCTCCACCTGGTCATCGCCCGCCGCAGCGGTGGGGCGGCCCGGGCCATGTACGAGCCGGTGCTGCAGCGACTGCGGGAGCTGCAGGTCCCGGGCCTGGTGATGTCCGGCGACCCGGCCGAGGGGCCGTTGGTCGGCCCGGTCGCACCGGAGGCGCTGCCGCCCGGTCGCGGGTGGCTGGTGACCCGACGCCACGGTCGCAGGCTGGTCCAGATCGCACAGCCGCCCGACACCGGGCCGGACGACGGGTAGGACGCCGGCACCGACCCGGCACTCGGCGCCGGCGGTGACACCGTGCCGGCGGGCCGGCCGTAGCGGCGGACCACGCCGCGCCGGCGGAACGCGCGGTGCCGGCTGACCACGGTGCCGGCTGACCGCGGGGCACCGGTGGACCATACGGTGCCGGTGGACCAGCCGGTGCGGTAGGTGACGCGCCGCCACCCTCGCGTGGACGCTGCCGTGCCGCCCGGGCACCGGGAGCGGGAAGACCGCCACGTCGGGCGTCGATGTCTGGGAGAATCGGTCCGTGCCCGTGCCCGCCCGGAGCCGTGCCGCCGCGGCCGTCGCCGTGGTGGCGGCGCCGCTGGCGCCCGCGGCGGCCACCGGCGCGACGGGGACCACGACCGGGCCCGCGGGGTCGACAGGGTCGGCCGGGGCCGCGGCGTCCGTGGGGTCCGCCGGACCGGCGGGATCCGTAAGTGCCACCCGGTCCGCGGGGACGGCCACGGTCGCCCAGCCCGCGGCGGAGGACGTGGCCGCGGCGATCGGCCCGCGGGAGTGGCTCGACCCCGAACAGGCCTGGTCGTACTCCACCGGTTCCGGCATCACCGTCGCGGTGCTGGACTCCGGGGTGGACGCCTCCCACGACGAGCTGGCGGGCCGGGTCCTGCCGGGAGCGGACTTCGTGGACGGCTCCACGGACGGCCGGACCGACCCGGTCGGACACGGCACCGCCGTCGCCTCGCTGATCGCCGGCTCCCGCAGCGGTCTCGCTCCGGACGCCACCATCCTGCCGGTACGGGTACTGGATGAGGACAACCGCTACCGCAGCGCCTCCACGGTGGCCGAAGGCGTGGTGTGGGCGGTGCGGCAGGGCGCGGACGTCATCAACCTGTCGTTGGGCGGCGCCGGCCGCAGCCCCACCCTCCAGGCGGCGATCGACATGGCGATGGCCCACGACGTGGTCGTGGTGGCGTGCACGGGCAACCTCAAGGAGGGGGAGGAGGAGGTACAGGTCTGGTACCCGGCGCGGGAGCCGGGCGTCGTCGCCGTGGCCGGGCTGACCTGGTCGGTGGACGGGCCCACGCACTGGGAACGGTCGGTCTCCGGCCGCGAGACGGTGCTCTCGGCGCCGGCCATCCTCGTCGCGGCTGCGCCGGGCGACGGGTACCGCCAGGTGCAGGGCACCAGCTTCGCGGCCGCGCTGGTCACCGCCGCCGCCGCCCTGGTGCGCGCCCGGTGGCCCGAGGCGCCGGCCGGCGAGGTGGTGTACCGGCTGGTCACCACCGCCGACGACCTGGGCGAGCCGGGCCGCGACCGGCTCTACGGGTTCGGGCTGGTCGACCCGGTGGAGGCGCTGACCGCCGAGCTGTCGCGGGTCTCCGGGAACCCGCTGGACACCCGCGCCCGCCACGGGGTGGCCGCGCTGGGTCTGGCACCCGGACAGGAGGCCAGGGCGCCGACCGGCCTGCCCGTCTTCCCGCGGCCGCACCTCCGCCGCGGACGGGAGCCGTCCGGCGCCGCCCCCGAACCGGGCGGGGAGGAGCCGATGGTCGGGTGGGCGCTGGCAGCCGGAGGCCTGCTCGTCGCGGTGGGCATGCCGCTGCTGGCGGCCACCCTCGGACCGTTCAGGCGCAGGAGCCGGTCCCGGTCAGGCGGGTCCGACCGGCCCCCGCCTCGGCGGCATCCCGGACCTGCCGCGCACTGAGGGCGAAGCCGGTGGTCGGGTCGTCCGCGGCGGCCGCGAAGATCACTCCGAGGACCTCGCCGGTCGGCGCGACCAGCGGCCCTCCGGAGTTGCCGCTGCGGACCAGCGCCCGGATGCTGTACACCTCCCGGGTGACTTGCCGGGACCCGTAGATGTCCGGTCCGGAGATCTCCCGCAGCTCGCGCACGCGTGCCTCCTGAGCGTCGAACGGGCCGTCCAGCGGGTAGCCGAGCACGACCGCGTCGGCGCCCCGTTCGGCCGGCGCGGCGGCGAAGCTCATCGCCGGCAGGTCCAGACCCGGAACGTGCAGCACGGCGACGTCCAGGTCCGGGTCGAACAGGACCACGCCCGCCTCGTACCGGCTGCCTCCGACCTCCACGGTCACCGCCTCGGTGCCCGCGACCACGTGGGCGTTGGTCATCACGTACTCCGGGTCGTAGACGAACCCGGACCCCTCCATCCGGCGGGAGCACGCCGGCGCGTCGCCGTAGACCTTCACCACCGAACCGGCGACCTTCAGCACCGCGGGCAGGTCAGCGATCGTCGGGTCCGGGGGCCCGACCTCCGGCACCCGGGTCGGGGTGAGGCCGCCGAACACGTCCGGGAAGCCCCGGGTGTCCACCGCCTCCCGCAGCGTCCGGGACAGGTCCCGCAACAGCTGGGGCGTCCACCGGTCGATGTGGGTCAGCACGGCGGAGTCCCGCACCGAGCGGGCCAGCCACGGCAGCGAGGACGACGCCAGCGGCCCGGCGACCATGCCGGCGACCAGCGCGACCGCCAGCACCGAGACCACCGCACCGCCGACGTCGTCCACGGCGCGGCCGGACCGGCTGCGGATGGTCCCCCGCAGCCGGGTGCCGACCCAGCCCACCAGCGTCTGGCCCAGCACCGCCAGGCCGAAGACCAGCAGGAGGGCCACCAGCACCCGCCCGCCCGGGTCCTGCAGCCGGTCGGCTGCCGCGGGTGCCATGTGCAGGCCGAGCAGGGCACCGCCGATGAACCCGATGAACGAGAACGCGCCGACGAGGAACCCCTGCCGGTAGCCGCCGACCGCGAACAGCAGCATCAGCGCGACGAGCACCGGGTCGAGCAGCGACACGGCCTCAGCGTACGGGCCGGCGGACGGCCGGAAGGTCCGCTATCCGGTTACGGTCCCACGGTCGCGCCCACCCGCCGAGCTCCAGCACGGTGGACAGCACGCCGGCGGTGAAGCCCCACACCACCATGCCTCTCACGTCGAACGCCGGCCCGACGTACCCGCTCGGGTGGCGGACCCGCAGCCGGTTGGCCGGGTCGGCCAGCTCGGACAGTGGCAGCCGCGCCACCCTCGCCACCTCGGCGCGGTCCCGCGGGCTCACCGGGTGGGGAGCGTGCCACCACGCCAGCACCGGTGTGACGGCGTAGTTGGTCACGGGGATCCACAACCGGGGCAGCTGGGCGACGACCGTCACGCTCGACGGGTCCACCCCCACCTCCTCGTTGGCCTCCCGGAGCGCGGTGTCGGTGGGGTCGCGGTCGCCGGGCTCGACCGCGCCGCCGGGGAACGCGGGCTGGCCGGGATGGGTGCGCAGCGCGGCCGAGCGTTCCACCAGGAGCACGTCGGGCGACCCGCCCTCCTCGCCCAGCAGGACCAGCACCGCGCTGGGCCGCGCCCCGTCGCCCGGCGTCGGCCAGCGGGTGAAGTCGGAGGTGGAGGCGGCGGCCACCCGCGTCCGGAGCGGCTCCCACCAGTGCGGCAGGGCCAGGTCGGTGTCGGTCACGGCTGCACCACCCCGAGGTGTTCGGCCGCCAGCTCCGCCAGGGTCCCGTCGTCCAGCGGCGCGTTGTGCAGGTGGCGGATCCGGCCGTCGGCGTCCACGAACAGCGTCACCGGCAGCCCGACGGCGGGCAACCGGTCGTGCAGGCGGCCGTCCACGTCGTGGACGGAGGGGAACGTGACACCGGTGTCGAGGGCCAGCCAGACCGCCCGGGTGCGGGTGTCCTCGGTCACCACGCCCACCACGTGCACCCGCCCGGCGGCCCGGTCGGCGAAGCGCTGCAGCACCGGCAGCTCGTCGCGGCAGGGCTCGCACCAGGACGCCCACAGGTTGACCACCGCCGGACCCGCCAGGCGGCTCAGGTCCACCGGCTCACCGCCGGTGACGCACGGCAACGTCAGGTCGGGAAGCCGCTGCGGGAGCGCGGGTCCGGTGTCGTCCCCGGCCCGCCGGTCCGCGCCCGCACCGGCCGCCGGTGGCGGCGCGGTGAGGTCGGCGCACTCGGCCAGCGGCGAGATCGGTCCGGCCGCCGGCCGGTCGGACGGGTCGACCCGGGACAGGCCGGACCCCGGACCGCCGCCGTCGCCGCCGCCACCGCACCCGCCGACGGCGGTCGCCACCAGGATCGCCGCCGCCACCGCCGCCACCCGGGTCCTCACCGGTCCTCCACGAGCGCGGCCAGCTCCGCGGCCCGCGGTCCTTTGAGGAGCTTGACCGCGGTCGCCCGGTCGGTCGGCCCGGTGCCGTAGGACGGGCACCACCGGGCCAGCGTGCACGCGCCGCACGCGGGCCGGCGGGCGTGGCAGACGCGGCGGCCGTGGAAGATCACCCGGTGCGAGAGCATGGTCCACTCGCGCGGCTCGATCAGCTCCGCCACCGCCCGCTCGATCTTCTCCGGGTCCTTCTCGTCGGTCCACCGCCACCGCCGGACCAGCCGCTGGAAGTGGGTGTCCACGGTCAGGCCGGGCACACCGAAGGCGTTGCCGAGGATCACGTTGGCGGTCTTGCGGCCGATCCACGGCAGGCTGAGCAGGTCCTCCATCCGCCGGGGCACCTCGCCACCGAACCGCTCCTCCAGCTGACGGCCCAGGGAGATCAGCGCCTTCGCCTTGTTGCGGTAGAAGCCGGTGGGTCGCAGCAGCTCCTCCAGCTCCGCCGGGTCGGCCGCGGCGTAGTCGGCCGCGGTCGGGTAGCGGGCGAACAGCTTGGGGGTGACCTCGTTGACCCGTGCGTCGGTGGTCTGGGCCGACAGGATGGTGGCGACGGTGAGCTGCAGCGGGTTCTGGAAGTCCAGCTCGCACCGGGCGTCCGGGTGCGTGACCGCCAGTTCCCGCGCCATCCGCCGGGCCCGCCGCTTGCGCGCCAGGGGCGTCTCCTCAGCCGTCGTCACAGCGGCAAGGGTACGCGCCGGCGGCGACGCCACCCGCGGGCCGCGGTCCGGCGCCGGCCACCGGCCGGGCGGCGACCGGGGACCGCGACGGTGGTGCGGCCGGGAACGCTCCTCGGCCCCGGGACGCTGGTCGGCTCCAGGACGGTCGGCTCCGATACGGTCGTCGGCTCCGGGGCGACCGTCGGCTCCGGTACGGTTGTCGGCTCCGGGACCGTCGTGGGCTCCCCGAACGGCGGGCGTGATCAGGACGGTGGCGGGAAGATCCGCCCGTCGTCGTCGAAGATCGCCCCGGTGTCGGGGAAGTCCCGCGCGGTCACGTCGCGGACCAGGGCGAGCGCCCGCTGCTGCGGATCGACGTTGGGCAGGCCGGCGTCGTACATGTGGGTGGAGACGAACCGGCCGTCGGCGAACTCGCCCTCGGGGGTCAGCGACACCTTGAGCACCGCACCCAGGCCGAGCGGGCCGCTGTTGTTGAGCGTGCCCCCGCCGCCGGCGAAGTTGCCCAGGCTGTACGCGATCAGGCGCCCGCGGTAGAACTCCAGCCCTCGCAGCACGTGCGGACCGTGGCCGATCACCAGGTCGGCGCCGGCGTCGATGACCGCCCGCGAGAACGCCATGGGGTCGCCGCGGTTCTCGCCGAAGAACGTCTCGGTGCCGGGGGACACGCGGGTCTGGTCGGAGCCCTCCGCCCCCATGTGGGCCTGCACGATCACCAGGTCGGCCTGTTCGGCGGCCCGGGACACGACCGAGGCCGCCTGCGACAGGTCCACCACGCTGTTGGTCCACTCGTACGGGCTGAAGCCCAGCACGGCGACCGTGACCCCCTCGACCTCGGTCACGGTGATCTGGTCGCGGGCCCCGGTGTGCGCGATGCCGTGCTCCTCCAGGGCGGCCCGGGTGTTGGCCCGCCCCTCCGGCCCGTAGTCGTTGCCGTGGTTGTTGGCGAGGTTCATCAGCTCGAACCCCGCGTCTCGCAGGTGGGCGGCGTAGTGCGGGGGCGCCCGGAAGGCGTGGCAGGCCGAGCCGCCCTCGCCGCACTTGCGGTAGCCGGTGTCGTCGGTCAGCGGCTGTTCGAGGTTGCCCATGACCAGATCGGCGGCGAGCACCTCGGCGACCCCGTCGAAGAAGCCCTTGCCGTCGTTGGGCGGCAGCGCGCCCACGTCGCCGAAGATGATGTCCCCGACCGCCGAGAACGTCACCGTCGGCGGCGGGGCCGGGGTGGTGGGCGACGGTGTGGGCGTGGCGGTCGCGCCCGGCGCCGCCGCCCAGCGGGCCGCGTCCGCGTCGCCCCGGCCGAACAGCCCGGCCGCCGCGGTCCCCGCCAGGAACAGGCTGAGGATCACCGTGAGGACCACGGTGACTGCGGCGATGGGGCGGCGTCGCACCAGCTCCGCGAGCGAGGCGACGACCGCGCGGGCGTCCGGGCGCATCGTACGGGCAGCGTACCGACCCAGGTCACGGGTGCCGGCGCCACCACTCCGGGCTCCCCCGTTCGGGGGTCCGTGGCACCCGGCCGGCCCTCTTCGGCGGGGCGGACCGCTGGCGGCAGGTCCGCCCCGGGCGAATAGACTTGCTCGAGGGCGGTGCAGCGTCAGGCGAGCAGCGGGGCCGGCCGGTTCACCCGCTGATGAGGAGGTGCGGGATGGAAGAGGTGCTGGCCCGCAGTGGCATCTTCCAGGGCGTCGACCCGGAGGCGGCGGAGGACCTCGCCAAGGAGATGGAGACGGTCGAGGTCCGCCGCGGCGAGGTCATCTTCCACGAGGGTGAGCCTGGCGACAGCCTGTACATCGTGCTGTCCGGCAAGGTCAAGGTGGGCCGACGCGCCGCCGACGGCCGCCAGAACCTCATCGCCATCATGGGGCCGTCGGACATGCTCGGCGAGCTGTCGCTGTTCGACCCGGGCCCGCGCACCGCGACCGCCACCGCGGTCGTCGACAGCCGGCTGGCGCGCCTGCGCAAGCAGAGCCTGCGCCCCTGGCTGACCAACCGGCCGGAGATCGCCGAGCAGCTGCTGCGCGTGCTGGCGCGCCGGCTGCGGCGCACCAACGACGCCCTGGCGGACCTCATCTTCACCGACGTGCCGGGCCGGGTGGCGAAGAACCTCCTGCAGATGGCCGGCCGGTTCGGCACCCGCGACGGCGGGGTGCTGCGGGTCACCCACGACCTGACCCAGGAGGAGCTCGCCCAGCTGGTCGGGGCGTCGCGGGAGACGGTGAACAAGGCGCTGGCGGACTTCGCCTCCCGCGGCTGGCTGCGGCTGGACGGGAAGAGCGTGATCATCCTGGACCCGGAGCGCCTGGCCCGTCGGGCGCGCGTCTGACACCCCGTCACGGGCCGCGTACGCAACTCCCGTCACCGGCCGGGCGTCCGACAGCCCGTCACGGGCCGGGTGCGCGTCCGGCCGCCCGTCATCGCCTCAGACCATCTGCCCCCGGTACCGCAGGCCCGGATCGCGGCCCGGCCGCCGCGGCGGCGGAACGGGGGACCGCGGGATGCGCGCCGGTGGCACCGTACGGGGATGCGCCGACGGCACCGGGGCGACCGCCCGGACCGTGTCCGGCCCGGAGTTGCCGAGCGGCAGCGCGGCCAGCAGGTCCCGCAACCGCGCCGCGGTGGGGCGCAGCTCCGGGTCGTTCGCCATGCCGGCGCGCAGCAGCTCCAGGAACGGCGCGGGCACACCGGGAACGTCCGCGATCGGCATGTCGAACACGTCCATCATGGTGGCGAGGCTGGGGCTGCGCTGGTACTCCCAGCGCGGCGGCCGCCCGCTCAGCAACGCGTACAGCGTCGCGCACAGCGAGTAGACGTCGACCGCGGCGGTCGGCTTCTGAGACCGGAACGTCTCCGGCGGCGAGTACGCCGGAGTCAGCATTTCCATCGTGATCGAGGTTTCCCTGGTCTCGGCCAGCACCGCGAGCCCGAAGTCGGCCAGCTGCGGCTCCCCCCACCGGCTGATCAGCAGGTTCGCCGGCTTCACGTCCCGGTGCAGCACGCCCAGGCTGTGCGCCTGCGCCAGGGCATCGGCGATCTTCACGCCCACGTCCCGGGTCTCGGCGGGCGTCAGCGGCGCGACCTTCATGCGGTCGGCGTACGAGCCGTCGCACAGCTCCATGATCATGTACGGGTGCCGGTCCTCGGTGACGCCGACGTCGTGCAGGTCGACCACGTGCGGGTGCGACGACATCTGACCGGCCGCCCTCGCCTCCCGGAGGAACCGGCGGCGGTCGCGGTCGTTGTCCAGGATCCGGTTCTCCACCTTGACGGCGACCTCGCGGCCGACCCAGTCCTGGGTCGCGCGGTAGATGGTCGCGTACCCGCCCCTGGCCAGCACCGTCAGGTTCGACAACCCAGGGATCACGGGCACCGGATCGGACGCGTTCATCGGCTAGACGGTAGCGCAGAACTCGTCACGAACGAGCGCGGCCGGAGCCCTCCGCACCGCTTCCTGCCGCCTCCGCGATCCGGCGCCGGACCACGTCGGCGGCCGGACGCTCGCTGACCTGCTCGGTCGCGTGCGCCAGGCGTACCGCCTCGTCGGCGACGATCATCGCCTGCTCCAGGTCGCCGACCGCCGCCAGCGCGCGGGCCAGCACCCGGGCGCTGACCACCCGGCTGCGGACGTCCTCGGCCGGTACCCGCTCGGCCCGGCTCGCCCACTCCAGCGCCTCCCGGACCCGGCCCTGCTCCAGCAACACGGCGGCGTAGTGGGCCACGGCGAGCCGACGCGGGAACAGCACTGACGGCGCGTCCGCCTCGGCCGCGATCCGTTCCAGCACCGCCTCGGCGCGCTCCAGGTCGCCCTGCGCGTAGTACGCCCCCGCGAGCAGCGCGCGCGGGCCGACCTGCGCCGGCTCCAGCACCCCGTGCCCCTCCACCACGTTGAGCACGAGCTCCGCCTGCTCCTGCGCCGCCTGCGGATCGCCCATGTCCAGCGCCACCAGACCGCGCAGCGTGCGGGCCATGCCGATGAGCAGCGGCTGGCCGGTCCGCTCGGCGTACCCGATGGCGTCGTCCAGCAGTTTCGCCGCGTGGTCGGGCGCCGCCAGCCCGCGCGCCACCACGCCGCGCACCACCAGCGCGAACCCGCGACCCCAGTCGTCGTCGGTGGCGGCGAAGTCCCGGTACGCGCGGCGGGCGAGCTGCTCGGCCTCGGTCAGCTCGCCGAGCTCCGCGGCGGCGAACGCGTCGACCGCGCGCAGCGTGCCCACCGCCCACACGTCGCCGACCCGCTCCCCGAACGGCAGGAACATGTGCGCCAGCCGCCGCGCGTCGACCAGCCGCCCCGCCATGAGCCGGGTGAACGCCGTGGTGCCGCGCATCCACGCCCGCCCGAACTGGTCGTGCTGCTCGGCGAACAGCCGGGCGGCGCGGCCCAGGGCGAGGTTGGCGCTGGCGAAGTCGCCGCGGGCGGTGGTGACCCAGGCGAGGTTGTGCAGCGACCATGCCTGGCTGCGCCGGTCCCCCACCGACTCGGCGATCTCGTGCGCCTCGGCGAACCGCTCCGCGGCCCGGTCGAGCCGGCCGGCGACGAAGTCCGCCATGCCCAGCAGCCGCAGCGCCTCCGTGCGGGGTCCGGCCAGGTCGGCGTCCCCGGCCACGCTCAGCACCTCCTGCCAGGCCCGCACCGCCCGACCGGTGTCGCCGAGCGTCCGGTGGGCACGGCCGGCGATGATCAGCGCCCGGGCCCGTACCTCCCGGTCCTCCCCGGCGTCGGCGTACACCTTCTCGGCCATCTCCCGCGCCTCCGCCACCCGGCCGGTCTGCAGCAGGGCGCGGGCGTGGACCAACCGCTCGCGCAGCCCCAGCCCCTCCGGGGCCAGCCGGGCCGCCCGCTCGCAGTAGTCCACCGCCAGCGCCGGCTCCCCGTCGGCGAGTGCCCGCTGGGCCGCCCGGTTGAGCGCGGCCACACCCAGCGGGACGACCAGGCGCGGGTTGGCGTCCGGTGCCAGGCCGACCACGTCGGCCAGGTCGGCGGCCCGCTCGACGTGGCGGGCGATGAACGCGTCCGCCTCCTCGGGAGGCAGCCCGCCCTTCGCCCCCCACCGGGCCAGGAACGCGTGCCGCTCGGCCAGCTCGGCCTTGCCCAGACCGGCGTAGGCGGCTTCCCGCAGCAACGGCGTGGCGAACTCGTACCCGTCCTTGGTGCGGTGCAGCATCCGGCGGTACAGCAGCTCGTCGATCGCCTGGTCCAGCTCCATCTGCACCACCGCCGCCGGTCGTCCCGACCGGCCGGTGCGGCGCTCCGACAGGCTCGCCAGCGCGCCGGCGGGCACGGTGTCCCCAACGACGGCGGCGTCCCGCAGCACCGAGCGGGCAGCCGGGGGGAGCGCGTCGATGCGGGCGGCGAGTACCGCGGCGAGGTCCCGGGAGAGCAGGCGGCTGTTGAGCGACCCGGGAGCCAGCCGCCACTCGTCCTCCCGTGACCGACCGCCCGCCGCGGCACCGGCCCGGCGGGTGGTGCGGCGGCCGGTGCCGGCGTCGGGCCGGCCGGCGACCGGGGCGGGCGCGCGGGTGAGCGCTCCCCGCTCCATCAGCAGCGTGACCAGCTCGGCCAGGTAGAAGGGGTTGCCCTGGGCGGTGGCGAGCAGCGCGCTCTCGTCGGCCGGTGGCAGCCTCCCGCCGCCGAGGTAGGAGCTGAGCAGTCGGGCCATGTCCGCGCCCCGCAGCGGGGGGAGGGTGGCCACCTCCGCGTCCGGGATCTCGGCGAGCGCCCCGCTGGTGCGCACCAGCTCCGGACGCCCCAGCAGCAGCACCAGCACCGGGCCGGACAGGCGGGACAGCGTGACGCCGAGCGTCTCCAGCATCTCGGGGGTGGCGTTGTGGAGATCGTCGACGATGACCAGCAGCGGCGACTCGGTGGCCAGCCCGGACAGCAGCGCCGTCACCGCGGCCGACACCGCGCCCAGGTCGGTGCGGTTCCCGTCGGGGACCCATTCCCCGCCGCGTTCGGGCAGCTCACCGAAGCCCAGCAGGCCCAGCAGCACGTCGTACTGCAGCGGGGTGTCCAGCCGCTGTGCCAGCCGGCGCAACCGCCGCACGGCCACCCCCTGTGCGCCGGCGGCGTCCAGCTCGCCGGTCAGCCCGATCGCCTCCCGCACCAGGTCGGCCAGCGGGGCCAGGCGCCGCCGCTCGCCGTACGCGGCGCAGCGGACCGACAGCACCCGGGCGGGCGTGGAGTAGTTCACCGCGTACCGCGCCACCTCGGCGGCGAACCGGGTCTTGCCGACGCCGGCCTCCGCGGTCATCACCAGCACCCTCGGCTCGCCGCGGTCGACCACCTCGGCCAGCCGGCCCACCACCCGGCCCAGGTCGGCCTCGCGGCCGACGAACGGGGCCTCGTCGCCGAGCGCGGTCCGGGTGCCCGGGGTGTCCCGCAGGCCGAGCAGCTCGTACGCCTCGACCGGGTCGCGCTTGCCCTTCAGCCGCAACGGCCGCAGCTGGCGCCACGACGCCAGGCGCCGGGTGGCCGCCGCGGTGGCGGCACCGGCGTAGATCGCGCCCACCGCGGCCGAGTCGGCGAGCCGGGCCGCGGTGTTGACCGTGTCTCCGACCACCGTGTAGTCGAGGGAGGCCTGGACGCCGGCGACGACCACGCCGGTGTTCAGCCCCACCCGCAGCCCGAGCGGCCCGCCGCTGCCCTGCTCGTCGGCGAGCAGCCGGCGGATCGTCCGCTGCATCGACAGCGCGGCCCGCACCGCCCGTTCCGCGTCGTCCTCGTGCGCGACCGGGGCGCCGAAGACCGCCATGATCCCGTCGCCGGTGAGCTTGTCGACGTGCCCCCCGAACGTGCGCACCGTGCCGGCGAGCGCGGCCAGGACCCGGTCGGTGACCGCGCCGACCCGTTCCGGATCAAGATCCTCCGACCACGCGGTGAAGTCCGACAGGTCGCCGAAGAGCACCGTGACGACGCGCCGCTCGGTGGTCGGCGGGGTGGACGCCTCTGTCAGCACCGCGCCGCAGTGGTGACAGAACCGCGCGCCGCGCACGGCTTCGGTCCCGCATATGGCGCACGTCACAGTCGATCCAACATCGTAGGGCCGGCCCGGGATTCCGGACCGCCATCCGGTTCCGCCGAACGCGAAAGGGTCCCCTGGCGCAGGTACTCCAGCTGCGCCCGGGCCGACCACTCGGCCGCCTGCCGCAGGGCGGGGTCCAGGTCCGGGTAGACCCGCGCCACCACCTCGGCCGGTGAGGTGGCCCCCTCGGCCACCGCCTGGCGGACCTGCTCCAGCCGGTCGCGCCGGTGACGCAGGTAGTACGACGCGGCGGCCGCGCAGTCGGCCAGCATCGGCCCGTGCCCCGGAAGCACCTGGACCGGGCCGAACTCCACCAGCCGCTCCAGGCTGGCGAGGTAGTCGCCGAGGTTCCCGTCGGGCCAGGCGACCACGGTCGTGCCCCGGCCCAGGATCGTGTCACCGGTGAGGACCGCCCGCTCGCCGCCGCCCTCGACCAGGTAGCAGACCGAGTCCGCGGTGTGGCCGGGCGTCGCGGCCGCGGTGATCCGCAGGCCCGCCAGCTCGGCCGGGGCGCCGTCCGGGAGGGTCACCACATC
>VSBZ01000090.1:0-15198 GCA_047459215.1 Micromonosporaceae bacterium
GGTCCTCGGGCCCCGCCGGACGGATCGTTCATCCGGTGCGGGTGGAGGGTGGTGACCCGCGCCGCCGCCCGCTGGGCGTGGGGGAGCGTGGGGTGGCCGCCGAGGGCGCCGGTGTCGAGGTCGGCGGCGGGGTGGTGTCCGCCTCCGACGAGTCGGCCGGCGCGTCGTTCGGACGCGGGAGCACGTGACGCTGCAGGGTCACCTCGGACAGGCCGTGCCCGCCGACGGCGATGTCGTCGTAGGCGACCAGCCGGCCGGTGGGGTCGAAGTACAGCACCGACATCGCCAGTGGCTCCGGGTGCTCGCCCTGTAGCCCGCGCAGGCCGGCGCCACCGGTGGACCCCTGCACCATCAGCAGCGAGCTCCGTTCGGCCGGCGGGGACCCGTCCTCGGGCGGTGGCGTCACCGGGCCGACCGTCCGGTCGTGGGTGTGCCCCGCGAGCACGTAGTCCACCAACCCGTCCAGCGGCGCGGCGGCGCGCGGGTCGTGGACGGCGGCGATGTGCACCGGTTCCAGCTGCCGGGTCACGGTCTCGGCCAGGCGCGCGCCCGCCTCCACCACCAGCTGGGCGCCGGGCTCGCCGCCGGTGAACGGGGCGGTGCGCTGGTCCGGGGTGAACCGCGGGTCGCCGATCCCGGCGATCGTCAGCCCCTTGATGGTGACCACCTCGTTGTCGAGCACCACCGCGTTGGGCTGCTCGGCCACGGCCGCCTGGGTCGCGACCGCCGAGTCGTGGTTGCCGCGCACGTAGACGTACGGCACCCCCATCCGTCCGATCCCCTCCACGTAGGCCGACTCCTGGCCGGTGCCCCAGTCGACGATGTCCCCGGTGTCGATGATCAGGTCGACGTCGTACTGCTTCACCACGGTGGCCATCACCGACCAGGCGTTCGGGTTGAGGTGCAGGTCGGAGACGTGCAGGACGCGGGTCATGGTCTCGTCCGGCTCGAACACCGGCAGCGTGGAGACGGTCGTGTACAGCAGGCTCGCGTTGACCACCATCTGCTGCAGCTGCTGCGCGTACCGCTCCCACTCGTCGGCGATCCGTTGCACGTCGCCCACCAGGGCCGGGGCGTTGGCGAGCAGGCCCTCGTAGCGCGGCTCCTCCACGGCGCTGTAGCGGACCGTGGCGGCACCGACGCCCAGCAGGGAGCCGACGAGCACCAGTGCCAGGCCGCCCGCCCAGGCGACCCTCCGGACGTTCCGGAACGCCAGCGCCGCCAGCGCCATCGCGCCCAGCACGGCCGACCCGAGCCCGGCGAAGCCGACCCGGATGATGCCGTCGATGACGTCCTCGGCGGCGTTACGCCCGGCCTCGGTGATGCCGTTGGGGTCGTTGATCAGGTCCTGGATCCGGACCTGGTCGAGGGCTCCCAGCCGGATCTCCAGGTGGGTCGGCCCGTCGTGCGTGTCGAAGTGCAGCGATCCCAGCGGTGGCACGGCCACGGACGTGGTGCCGGTGCGCGACGGGGCGATCCGCAGCTCGGCCTCGAACGGACCCACGTCGGTGACGGTGCGGGCACCCAACGCCATCCCGACCGCCACGCCGGCCAGGGTCACCACGACGACGGCGAGCGCGACCAGGGCCCGGCGGGGCGGCACCACCCGGGTCAGGGCACCCCATCCACGCACCCCGTGGGCGGCCAGCGCGCCCGCCGCCCGGCTGACGAGCCCGCCGGCGGTGCGGGCGTACCCACCGGCGACCCGCAGGTACCCGCGGGAGGTGCGGGCGAGCGCGCCCACCACGCGCCGGTCCACGGCGCCGGAGCTGCGCCGCGGCCCGGTCCGCGCGTCGCGGTGGTGGTCCGCGTCGTCCGGCCGCTCACCGCGGCCGGGCACGCCGTGCTGCGCCATGGGCGTACATCCCCGTCGTCATCGCCTTGCCTACCTGGGTCAGCGCTGACCCTCGTCCTGTCCGGTGCCGGCCGCGTCGCCGGGGGCGCCGCCTGCCGGTGCGCTGCCCTCCGGGGTGGGGTCGCCGGAACGGTCCTGCGGGTCACCTTCGTCGCTGGAGGTGACACCGACCCGGATGACCCGGTCGTCGCCGGGCCTCGGTCCGCCGGGGAGGCGGTTGTCACGGTTGGAGGTGGTCAGCCACAGCGAGCCGTCGGGCGCCACCACCGCCGCGCGCAGCCGACCGTACTCCTCCACCAGCAGCGGCCGCGCGGCGCCCAGGATGGTACCCGACGAGGTGAGCTCCATCAGCCACAGCCGCTGTCCACGCAGGCAGGCGGCGACCAGTGTGACGCCCACCACCGCCAGCCCCGAACAGGCCGCCTCCGCGGGCCGCCAGGTCATCAGCGGCTCCACGTACGGTGCGTCGCCGCCGGTGCCCTCCACCGCCGGCCAGCCGTAGTTGCCCCCCGGCTCGATGAGGTTGATCTCGTCCCACTCCTGGTTGCCGAACTCCGTCGCCCACAACCGGCCGGTGGCGTCCCACGCCAGGCCCTGGACGTTGCGCAACCCGTACGCCCACACCGCGGTGCCGAACGGGTTGCCCGGCGCGGGTGACCCGTCCGGCGTCATCCGCAGGATCTTCCCGGCGAGGCTGTCCGGGTCCTGTGCCAGCTCGGGTCGGCCGGCGTCGCCGGTGCTGGCGTACAGGTGGCCGTCCGGGCCGAACGCGAGCTGCCCGCCGTTGTGGTTGGCCGCCGACGGAATGCCGGTGAGGATCGGCTCCGGCTCGCCGCCCGGGGACATGCGGGCGATGCGGTTGTCCACCGGGGTGGTGTAGTAGACGAAGAACGTCCGGTCCGACGCGTACCGCGGCGAGACGGCGATGCCGAGCAGGCCGCCCTCGCCCACGGCGTGCACGTCGATGGTCGTGACCTCGCTCACGCGCAGCTGACCGCCCTCGGACTCCGGGCCGAGGCGCAGGATCCGGCCGGTGGTGCGCTCGGTCACCAGCGCCGCCCCGTCCGGCAGGAAGTCGATGTCCCACGGCACCGAGAGGTCGGTGGCCAGCACCTCGGTGACGTCGGTCACCTCCGGCACCTGCGGGGTCTGCGGCTGCGCCTCGTCGGGCGGAGCGGAGGTGGCGGGACCGGTCGGGTCGGTCGACACGTCGGGTCCCGACCGGTCGGAGCAGCCGGTGGTCACCGCCACGGCCGCGAGCACCGCGACCGCCCACGCGCGGCGGGACGCGGTGGCACCCGCGCCAGGAGGACAGAGGCCGCTACGGACGGTCACCCCCATCAGGGTAACGGGTGGCCGGGGCACCGCCCGGGCGCCGCTCCGTCCGGTCCCCCGCCGGCGACGGTCAGGCTGACGCCGCCCGGGGCCGGACGGCGAGGTCCGGGCGGGTGCCCGCGCGGGTCGGGCGGACACCGGCGGCGGTACGGGCGGGTGCCGCCGGGGCCCGGCGGGCGGCGACGGTCGAGCGGACGGTGGCGAGGGTCGGCGAGTGACGGGGACGGAGCGGACGGCGGCGAGGGTCAGGCGGGCGTGGCGTCCTCGGACCGGATGACCGGGCCCTGACCGCTCGCGGCCGCGAGCCGCGGCAGGTCGGCGGGCGCGACGGCGGTCAGGGGCACGGTGACGCCGCTGGTCAGGGTGGCGACCACCCGCCCGGGTCCCACGGCCGCCAGCTGGTGCACGGCGGTCCACGGGATCCGCCTCTGGCCCAGCAGCGCCCGGACCCGGATGCCGTCCGGGCCGGCGTCGGTGCCCGAGCGCCACAGCCAGACCGTCCAGGCCAGCGGCGGCACGAGCAGCAGCGCCAGCCACCCGGAGACCGCGGCGAGGGTGGTGGTGCTGATGGTGAGGATCACCCCCAGCACGGCCAGCGCCGGGTGGTGCCGGAACCGCACAACCGCCTGGTCACGCCTGCCCACGCGTCCGATCGTAGCGGTGGGCGCCGACGCGGCGGCGCGAGCGTCCCGCGACGCACAGTCATGCTCCCGCTGGGCCGGATGGCGGGGTTGCACCATTGGGACACCGGTGCCCGTTGCCCTGGCGGCGCGGTGGCTGCGGCGTCTCGTAGAGTCTCGTAGACATGATCTCAGAAAGCTCGACACGATGGCGCCGGAGCGTTACCGGCGGGGTCGCGCTGATCCTGACGGCGACCCTGGCCGGCGCGGCACCGGCACTCGCGCAACCCCCGGCTACCGGCCCACTCACCACCGTGATCGTCCAGTTTGACGCCGAACCGGTGGTCAGCGTGGCGGCCACCGGCGGCGTCGTCGACGCGCAGGCCGACGCCAGGATCCGGCAGGCCAGGCAGGCGGTCGCCCGTACCGAGAACGCCGTGCTCGAGGCCGCCGAGGCCGCCGGCATCGAGGTCGAGCACAGGCGCTCGTACGACGTCCTGCTGCCCGGCATGTCCGTGAACGTGCCCACCGACCAGGTGGACGACCTGCGTCGACTGCCTGGCGTGGCGGCCGTCCACGAGAACCGCACGTTCCGGGCGAGCACCGTCGACAGCGTCCCCCTGATCGGCGCTCCGGAGGTGTGGGAGCGCACCGATCCGGACGGCCTGCCGGCGCGCGGTGCCGGGGTGACCGTCGCGGTCATCGACACCGGCATCGACTACACTCACCCGGCCCTGGGCGGCGGGTACGGCCCGGGGTTCAAGGTGGTTGGCGGGTACGACTTCGTCAACGACGACGCCGACCCGATGGACGACAACGCGCACGGCACCCACGTGGCGGGCATCATCGCCGGCAGCGGCGAGGGCGGTGCCCGGGCGGTCACCGGCGTCGCCCCGGACGCCACCCTCACCGCGTACAAGGTGCTGGACGACGGCGGCACCGGCACCACCGAGGACGTCCTCGCCGGCATCGAGGCGGCCGCCGACCCGGCCAACCCGTACCGTGCCGACGTCATCAACCTGAGCCTGAGCGGGCCCGGTGACGGCACCGACCCGGTCGGCCTGGCGGCCACCAGGGCCGCGGAGTCCGGAGTGGTCGTGGTGGCCGCAGCCGGCAACGACGGTCCGGCCGAGCGGACGGTGGGCTCACCGGCGGCCGCGGAGGGCGTGCTGGCCGTCGGCGCGTCGACCAGCGGGGTGCGTGTGCCGACCGTCCGCCTGGCCAGCCCGGTCCAGCGACCGGTCCCGACCTACCGCAGCCCGGTGTCGGCCAACCCGCCGGCCGAACCGGTCACCGCGGAGGTGGTGGACCTCGGCGAGGGCACGCCCGAGGACTTCGACCGTGCCGGCGACATCCGCGGCAAGATCCTGCTGGTGCGCGGAGGGCCCGACCCGGAGCTGGCCCACCCGTTCGACGTGGAACGGTTCCGCATCGCGCAGGACCGCGGCGCTCTGGCGGTCATCGGCCACTTCGGCGAGGCGCCGGTGTCCGCCGGTGAGCTGCCCGCGACCCCGTCCCACACCCTGGGTGCCGACGACGACCTCCGGTTCGAGAAGCTGGTCGTCCTCGGGATGCGCAGTCCGGGCACGTACACGGACATCCGGGAGCTGATGGCGGCCGGCCCGGTCACCATGACGCTGTCCGGTGAGGACGCCACCGACCGGATCGCCAGCTTCTCCTCCCGCGGGCCGGACCCGCACTGGGGGCTCAAGCCGGAGATGGTCGCGCCTGGCGTGGAGATCCGCTCGTCGGTCCCGGTGTCGATGTGGGACCCGGGCGTGTTCCGGTTCAGCGGGACGAGCATGGCCGCACCGCACGTGGCCGGCGCGGCCGCGCTGCTGCGCCAGCTGTGGCCGGAGGCGTCGGTGGACAGGGTGACCGCGTCCCTGATCGGCTCGGCGGCGGCCCTGCCCGAGGCCGGTCCCACGGCCAGCGGTTCCGGCCGGCTCGACGTCCGGGCCGCGGTGGAGGCGACGATGACCGCCGACCCGCCGGTGCTGTCGTTCGGCCTGGCCGACCTGTCGGGCGGCCGAGTGGACGTGCGGCGCACGCTGACGTTGCGCAACCACGGCGACCGCACCCACCGCGTGCGCCTGAGCGCCACCCCGGCGCCGGGAAGCCCGGGCCACGTGCAGGTCACGCCGATCGTGACGGTCCCGGCCGGCGGCACCGCCACGGCGACCGTACGGATCCGGGTGGACGCCCCGGACCAGCTCAGCGCCGACGTGTCGGGCTGGGTGGTCGTCGACGCCCCCGAGGGCACGCCGGACGTACGGGTGCCGTACCTGCTGCCGGTGCGCACGCCGGACCTGTACGTCTCGCCGGACCCCAGCGACGGTCACACCGAGGCGTTCATCTACACGGTGGCACCGGCCGACGGCCCGCCCCGGGTGGAGATCGACCCGCCGCGCGGCCCGAAGGTGACGGTGACCGCCAGGCACGACCACGACCTGTGGTGGCGCGCGCCGCTGGTCGGCGACGCGCCCGGGGTGTACCGGGTGACCGCGACGGTGACGACCACGACCGGGCAGACCCTGGTCGGGCGGACCACCTTCGAGGTGGCCGAGGAACCGGACGGCGCGGGCTGGGAGCTGATCGGCCCGAACAGCACCGGCGGGCAGGTGGTCACCACACCGGCCGACCCCGACCGGCTGGTGGTCAGCCCCGCCCTCGGAGCGGGCCTCTGGATCACGACCGACCGCGCGGCCACCTGGCGGTACGAGCGGATCACGCCGGTCGCGGACGGCGTCGTGCGCGGCGTCGCGATCGACCCGCACGATGCCGACCGGATGTGGGTGGCGATCACGGGCGACAGTGACCCCACCTACCAGGGCGCGGTGGTGCGGACCGACGACGGCGGCCGCACCTGGCGCCGGTTGCCGTTCCCGGACGTCGCCATCGCGGGGTTCGCCATGTCCGAATCCGGGGAGGCCCTGTACGTCCTGGGCGAGAACGGCAGCTGGGTCAGCCGCGACGGGGGCGAGTCCTGGATCCCGACGCCGGTGCCGTGGACCGGGGTGGAGGACGTGGAGTTCGCCGGTGAGGACCTGTACGTGGTGGCGTCTGAAGGCCTGTGGCGCTGGCCCGGCACCTCCGGCGACCCGGAGCTGGTCCGTGCCGCCGGTGACTTCCTCACCAGCCCGTCGATGCTCGCGGTGGCCGGCGACATGGTGGCCTTCGGGCAGCGGGACAACACCGTGTGGGGAAGCACCGACCACGGGCGGACCTGGCAGCTGCTCCTCAAGACCATGGACGGGGATGAGTGGCTCCCGGACCTGCAGGAGCTGCACGCGGTCGGCGACACCATGTGGGCGGACGGGTTGCAGCACACGTTCCTCAGCGAGGACGCGGGCCGGACCTGGCAGGAGATCGACGGCCCGCTGCCGCAGTCGTCCGTGGACGGCCTCGCCCGCTGGCCCGGCGACGACGACACCCTGCTGCTCGGAATGGACTACGCCGGTGTCTACGCCACGGACGACCGCGGCGAGACGTACACCCGTATCGGGGTGCCGGGGCAGTCGGCCGACCGCCTGGCCGTCACCGACGAACGGCTGCTGGTGGGGACACCGATGCAGGTGTACGGCACGGCACTGCCCGGCGATCCGACCCGGCTGGAGTGGGGTTCGACCGGAGCCGAGGACACCGTCGGCACCGCCGTGCTGGGGCTGGCCGTGGCGCCCGACAAACCCCGTACGGTGTGGAAGGCGATCATGACCGGGTTCTTCGGCATGCGGGTGCTGCGCAGCGACGACGGAGGCGACACCTGGTCGGAGATGCTCACCAGCACCCTCACGCCGCTCGACGTCGTCGTGCACCCGGCCGACTCCCGGCGGGTCGTGGTGCCCTACGCCATTTCCAACACCGGCGGCCTCTTCGTCACGCTCGACGAGGGCGCGTCGTGGCGCCGCTACGACCACGACACCCGCTTCACGGCGGTTGTCGGCGATCCCGCGAACCCGGACCGGCTGTGGCTCGGCGACCACGAAGGGCTCTGGCGCTCCGACGACCGCGGCGCCACCCGGGTGAAGGTGGCCGACGGTCGGGTCACGGCCATCCACATCGACGGTGATCGCATGATCATCGCCGGTGACCGGATCCGCCTGAGCACCGACGGCGGTCGGACCTTCACCGACACGCACGTGCTGGGCACGGGCCGGTTCGGCCTGCCGATGCGGGTCAGCAGCATCGTCGAAGCCGACGGTGTGCTCTACGCCGCGGTCGGCGGCTACGTCGAGGCCGACCTGATCAACAACGGCCGCGGGGTCCTCCGCAGCGTCAACGGCGGGCGGACCTGGGTCAACATCGGCGCCGGCCTGCCCGACCGTTCGGTGCGCTCCCTGGCCGTGAGCCCGGACGGGCAGTGGTTGTTCGCCGGTACCCAGTCCGGAGGGGTCTACCGGATGCAGATCGGCCGCTGACGGCGCGCACCCACCCCGCGTGTCGTAGCGGCGGCGCGCAATCGGCCGGTGGTGTCTCGGCCGGTGGTGTCGAGGTCGCTGTCCCCGGTTCGTCAGTCCCGTGGAGCCGTCGACTCACGAGACGGAAGGGGAGACCATGGCGACGTTGCTGGCCATCGGCACGGGTAAGGGGCTGTTCCTGGCCCACAGCGACGACGGGCGGACCTCGTGGCGGGTGTCCGGGCCGCACCACCCGATGACCGCGGTCTACGCGGTGGCGATCGACAAACGGCGGTCCACCCCGCGGCTGCTGGCCGGCGCCACGAGCTCGCACTTCGGGCCGAGCCTGGTCGTCAGCGACGACCTCGGGCAGACGTGGCGCGAGCCCGAGCGGGCACCGGTGGCCTTCCCGGGGGACACCGGGGCGAGCCTGGAGCGGGTGTGGCAGATCGCGCCCGGTCCGGCCTCCCAGCCCGACCGCGTGTACGTGGGCACCCAGCCCTCGGCGCTGTTCGTCTCCGACGACGGTGGCGTGACCTACGAGCTGGTCCGCGGGCTGTGGGACCACCCGCACCGGCCGCAGTGGGGGGCCGGGTACGGCGGCCAGGCGGTGCACACGGTGCTGCCGCATCCGACGACCACCGACGAGGTGCTCGTCGCGATGTCCGCCGGCGGCGTCTACCGCACCACCGACGGCGGGGTGACGTGGCAGCCGAGCAACACCGGCATCAAGGCGCCCTTCCTGCCCGACCCGTGGCCGGAGTTCGGCCAGTGCGTGCACAAGGTGGCGCGGGACGCGGTGGATCCCCAGCGGCTGTACGCGCAGAACCACCACGGGGTGTACCGGTCCGACGACGGTGGCGTCACCTGGTCGTCGATCGCCGACGGGTTGCCCAGCGACTTCGGGTTCCCGATGGTGGCGCACCCGCGCCGCACCGGCGTGATCTGGAACTTCCCGCTGACCGCCGACGTGGAGCGGTTCCCGGTCGACCGTCGCTGCCGGGTGTTCCGGTCGGTCGACGCGGGGGCGAGCTGGCAGCCGCTGTCGACCGGGCTACCTGAGGAGCCGTTCTACCCGTCGGTGCTGCGGGACGCGATGTGCACCGACGACGCCGACCCGGTCGGCGTCTACTTCGGCACCCGGTCCGGCGAGGTGTACGCCAGCCGGGACGAGGGCGAGTCGTGGACGCGCGTCGCGGCCCACCTGCCGGATGTGCTGTGCGTACGGGCGGCTGAGGTCTGATGGTCGTGCTGCTCGTGCCGGGCGTGCTGCGGGCCGAGGCCGGCGGTGCCTCCCGGTTGGAGGTGACCGGGGGCGGCACGCTGCGCCAGGTGCTGGACGAGGTGGCGCGGCGGTGGCCAAGGCTGGAGCGGCGGATCCGCGACGGGGCCGGCGAGCTGCGCCGCTACGTCAACGTGTACGTGGACGGAGAGGACGTGCGACGGCTCGGCGGCCAGGACACGCCGGTGCCGGAGGGGTCGCAGGTGCAGATCCTGCCCAGCATCGCCGGCGGCTGAGGTACCGGCCGAGGCCGGTCGCCGCGCGGGACGCGACCCGCCGCCACACCGTCCCGCCCGCGGGCGACGCCGTTCGCCCGCCGGCGACGCCCTTTCCGGGTGCCCGCGGCGGGGGCAGGTGACGCGGTGCCCGGGGCCCGCCTGCGGCCGGTTCGTCCCGGGCGGTCAGTCCGTCAGCGGCGCGCCGCGCCAGCGCCAGTCGGTGACCTGTGGACGGCCGGGCAGGGCGACCCGGCCGGTGGCGTACCGGAGCAGCCGCCACGGGTCGACACCGGGCGCGTCCGCCGCCACGTCGGGGAACATCCGGCCGACCACCCGGGCGCACAGGTCCGCCGGCGGCTCCAGCGTCAGGCCGAGCCCGCCGGCGATGTCGTGGCCGTGGACGAGGACCTCCACGCACGCCATGCCGGCGAACCCCTCCGGGTCGGAGGTCCCGTACGGGTGGTAGGCGCGCACGTCCGGGCCGCACGCGCGTACCACCGTCGCGAGGACCCGGCCGCCGGCGAGGATGAACTCGAGCACGGCCGCCGGGGCGGTGTCGTCGCCGATCGCCGGGCGGTACCCGAGCCAGCGGTCGCGCGCTCGCACGGCCAGCAGGCTCGCGTACGACACCAGACATCCGGCCAGGTGGCCCGCGGTGTACCGGCACGTCCACTCCAGACCACCGGCCGGCACCGACCAGTCCAGGCCGTCGCCCTTGCCCAACGTCTCCACGACCAGCTCCACCGAACGCTCCACGTCGTCGGCGGTCACGGGCTGACGTACCGTCACGTGGCCTCCCTTGTCGTCGGACCGTCCGATCATGTCAGCGCCCCGTCGAGGACGCCGTCCGCCCCCGGCATCCTCGCACCGACCGGTGCGCTCCGGCGGGGAGGGCCGTCGCCGGGGTACGCGCCGGGAATCCCGCTGGCCGTGGCGCGTAGGCGATCGTCCGTCACTCCTGCGGGGTGCGCCGGACGAGACAGAACGGCTTACCCGCCGGGTCCGCGTACACCCGGAAGCCGTCGCCCCCGCCCGGCAGGCGGGTGGCGCCGAGCGCGAGCACCGCCGTCTCGGCCGTGGCGAGGTCGTCAACCTCCACGTCCAGGTGGACCTGCTGCGGGTACGCCGGATCGGGCCAGCGCGGCGGCACATAGTCGGCCACCTGCTGGAACATGAGCGGTTGGGCGCCCTCCTCGCCGATCATCGCCATGCCGTCGCCCTGGTAGGTCACCGGCTTGCCCAGCAGTTCCGCGTAGAAGCCGCTCAACGCCCCGGCGTCGGGACAGTCCAGCGTGAGGCCCATCAGCGTGGTGCGTGGGACGTCGGCGGCGAGGCACAGGTCGAACGGGTGCCCGGCCGGATCGGCCAGGGTGTGCCACCGCTCGTTGCGGCGCAGCACCGTCGCGCCCAGCTCCTGTGCCCGTTCGCTGGCCGCCTCCAGGTCGGGCACCCGCAGGTCGAGGTGGGCCTGCTGCGGGCGGGCCGGATCCGGCCAGCGCGGTGGCACGTGGTCCGGTGCGTGCTGGAACGCCACCCGCCAGCCGTCGTCGGCCGTCATGGTGATCCACTCGTCGTCGGCGTAGCTCTGCGTCCAGCCGGCCAGCTCCCGGTAGAACCTGGCCAGGCCGGCGATGTCACGGGCGTCCAGGACGACGGTCTGCAGGGTGCCGATCATCGCGTCTCCCCTCTGGTCGAGCCGTGGCCCATCATTGACCACGGGTACGACACGACGTGTCGGTCACGGGTACGGCACCACGGGTACGGCACGACGCGCCGGCGACGGGTCCGCGGCGACGCGTCGGTCGGGGGGGTACGGCGCGCCCCTCCCCGCCGATGGCGGCACGGCCCGCCGAGACCCCGTTGCCCGGGCGGTACCGCCCGCGGTGGAATGAAGGGTCGGTGACACGGAGGAGGTGACGTGGCGACGGTGATGGCCGTGCTGGTGGCCCGTTGCTGAGGCAGGGGACGGCGCCGACGCCGGTGCGGCGGGACTGACACCTACCGGTGGGGAGTGGGGAGGCCCGCTCCACAGTGGCCGGGACAATCACGCAAACCCGGTCGTGGTCCGGATCCGGGGTCACCCGGTGAAGCTGGAACCGGAAGTAACCGCCCGTACGGGCGGTGAACTGGTCCCTCGTCCCGCCCAGCCCGGGACCTGACGGGAGAACTCAACGGAACCCTGCGCTCCGGTCGAAGCAGCCACTTCGACCCGGAGGGCAGGGCCATCAGCAGGAAGGCGCAGAACACAGGATTCGTCTGCGAACACTGCGGCACCACGGTCGAGCCGGTGTCCAACGGTGGATACCGCAACCACTGCCCGGCCTGCCTGTGGTCCAAGCACGTGGACGAGATGCCCGGCGACCGGGCTTCCACGTGCGGCGGGATGATGCGGCCGGTGGGCGTCGACCACCGGTCCGGCAAGGGGCTGATGGTGGTGCACCGGTGCGTCCGGTGCGGCGTCGAGCGGCCGAACCGGCTGGCCGTCGACACGGTCCAGCCGGACGACATCGACGCCGTGACGCGGCTGTTCGCCCACTGAAGGAAGCGGTGGACGGTCGGCACCTCCGTCCACCGCTTCCTTCGCACCGCCACGCCTCGCCACGCACCGGGGACGCGTCCACGCGCGCCCGGCGGCGGCGACCCGCTAGCAGGGTGCCCGCACCACATCGGACGGTCTCGGCGGGTCGCCGTGGTTCCGCGGCACGGGGGCGCGCCGTCCACCGCTCGGGACAGACGTCCGGGGCAGCCACGACCGACGCAGGGGTGGTCCGGCGCCGGTATCCAGGCGGGAGCGGCCGGCGGGTACCGGTACGGCCGGCCGTCGGCCGCACCGAACGGCTGAGTAGCCGGAGCCGCTGGGGCAGAATGGGACGCATGGCGGTCAACTCCCTCATGGTGGACATCGGCACGCCGGCCGCGGACTTCCGGCTGCCGCGCGCCGACGGCGCCGGCGAGGTGGGGCTGGCGGACCTGGCGGACGCGCCCGCGTTGCTGGTGGTCTTCCTGAGCAACCACTGCCCGTACGTGCGGCACATCGAGTCGGCGCTGGGCGCGTTCGCCCGCGAGTACGCCGGGCGCGGCCTGGCCACGGTCGGCATCTGCGCCAACGACGTGACGGCCTACCCCGACGACGCGCCGGAGCGGCTCGTGGAGCAGGCCCGCCGCGCCGGCTTCGAGTTCCCGTACCTGGTCGACGAGGACCAGCGGGTGGCGCGGGCGTACCGGGCCGCGTGCACGCCGGACTTCTTCCTCTACGACCGGCAGCGGCGGCTGGCGTACCGCGGCCAGTTCGACGACTCGCGGCCCGGCTCCGGCAAGCCGGTGACCGGTGAGTCGCTGCGGAGGGCGGTCGACCTCGTGCTCGCGGGTCAGCCGGTGCCCGAGCCGCACACGCCGAGCGTCGGCTGCAGCATCAAGTGGAAGCCGGGGAACGAGCCCGAACGGTGAGCTCGCCACCGGTCGACGACCGGTGGGCGGCACGGTTTCCCCGGTTGTTCGCCGAGGCGCGCGTCGACTACGCCGACTGCGACCTGGGGTTCACCACCGGCCCGGTCCCGGAGGCGCTGGTCTCGCGGCTGCACCTGGTGGCGGCGACCCGCGAGGGCGGCGTGGTCGCCTGCCGGAGCGTCCAGGGCTGGCGGTCCCTGCCGGGCGGCACGCGGGAGCCGGGGGAGTCGCTGGTCGAGCTGGCCCGGCGGGAGCTGCCGGAGGAGGCCGGGGCCCGGATGACCGGCGGCATCGAGCTGTTCGCCGCGCACGTCGCCCACAGCCGCCGGGCCCGCCCGTACCGGCCGCACCTGCCGCACCCCCGTTCGTACTGGGCGTACGCCGTCACCGCGCGGAGGTGGTGGGGCCGCCGGAGAACCCGCCCGACGGCGAGCACGTGGTCGAGGTGCTGGTGCTGCCGCCGGACGACGCGGCCGCGTACATCGAGGTCCACGACCCGATGCACGCCGACGTGGTCCGCCTGGCCCAGGCCATGCGCCTGCTCTGACGCAGGCGCATGATCCAGCGGAAGCGCCCGTCTAGCGGCCGGCCCCGGTGCCCGGCTGGCGGCGCAGGTACTCGGCGAGCACGCTCATGTCCGACCCGCCCAGGCCCGCGGCCCGCGCCTCGTCCATGAGCCGGCGGCCGGCCTCGGTGAGGTCCATCCTCGCTCCCACCTCGGCGGCGAGCGCCGTGATCAGCTCCAGGTCCTTGGCGGCCAGGTCGAGCAGGAACGCCGGCGGGGTGGTCTCCGGGTGCAGGAACGCCGGCTGCTTGTAGAGCACGAACGGGGCCGCGGCGGCGCTGTTGGCGAACACCTCGTACGCCTTCGCCCGGTCCACGCCCGCCTTCTCCGCCAGCACCAGCGCCTCGGCCACGGCCTGGTTGAGCGCGTGCACGATCGAGTTGACCGCCAGCTTCACCGTGGCGCCGGCGCCCAGCCCGCCGAGGTGGAACACCTGCCGGGCGAAGGCGGCCAGCACCGGGCGGGCCCGGTCCAGGGCGGCCGCGTCGCCACCGACCATGACCGTGAGCTCGCCCCGCTGCACCACCGGCACGCTGCCGGAGACGGGCGCGTCCAGCAGCGTGCCGCCGGCCGCGGTGACCAGCGGCTCCAGCGCCCGCACCGTCGCCGGCGCGACGGTGCTCATCTCCAGCACCACGGTCCCGTCCCGGACGCCGGCGGCGAGCCCGGAGGCGTCCCGGTAGACCGCCTCCACGGCGGCGTCGTCGGCCAGCGACACGAGCACCACGTCGGCCGCAGCCGCCGCCTCCGCGGCCGTGTCGACCACCCGCGCGCCGATCTCGGCGGCCACCTGTGCGGCGCGCTGGCGGGTCCGGTTGTACAGGACCACCTCGTGCCCGGCACCGGCCAGGCGGGCGGCCATGGCGGCCCCCATCCGGCCGGTGCCGACGACCGCGACGGCCACTACTTCCACCCGCCGTCGACGACCAGGTCCACGCCGTTGACCGACGGGTTCTCCAGCAGGAACCGCACCGCGTCGACGATGTCCGCCATGGTGGCCAGGCGCCCGGTCAGCGTGCCGGAGCGGAAGCCCTCCAGCACCTCGGCCGGCTTCTCGGCCCAGAACGGGCTGTCGCCGACGATGCCGGGGTGCAGGGAGTTGACCCGGATCGGGGCGAGCTCCACCGACAGGGTGCGCACCATGCCGATCACCCCGCCGTTGACGGTGGAGACCATCGTCGAACCCGGGTACGGGCGCACCCGCGCCTGGCCGCCGAAGATGACGATCGACGAGTCGTCGGACAGCCGGGACCGCAGCGCGTTGACCACCGCGAGATAGCCGACCAGCTTCTGGGTGGCCAGGCTCACGGCTCCGGGGATGTCGAAGTTGTCGATCGTGTTGCCGCCGCGGTCGATCGCCGACAGCACCAGGTGGGCGACCGGGCCGACGTCCTTGAGCGCGTCGGCCACCGCGTACGGGTCGCTCACGTCCAGGCCGACGCCGCGGGTACGGCCGCCGATCTCCGCGGCGACCTGCTC
>VSBZ01000091.1:0-15185 GCA_047459215.1 Micromonosporaceae bacterium
AACCCGCCCCGCCGGTGATCCACCGCACAGGCGTAACCTGCGGGTCGTGACCCGTCGTTTCGCCTCTTCCCCCACGCTGGTCCGCCGGCTCGCGGCCGCCACGCTGGTCGGCAACGTCGTCATCGTCGTCACGGGTGGGGCCGTCCGGCTCACCGACTCCGGGCTCGGCTGCCCGACCGTCCCCCGGTGCACCGACGACTCCTGGGTCGCCACCCCCGAGATGGGCGTGCACGGTGCGATCGAGTTCGGCAACCGGATCATCGCCTTCACCCTCGGCCTCATCACGCTCGCCGCCGTGCTGGCCGCGCTCCTGCTCCGGCCACGCCGGCGGTCCCTGGTCGGGCTGTCCGCCGCGGTCCTGGCCGGCGTCGCCGGCCAGGGCGTGCTGGGCTGGATCACGGTCTGGACCGGCCTCAACCCGTGGATCGTCGCCGGACACTTCCTGCTGTCCATGGCGATCCTCGCCGCCGCGTACGCGTTCTGGCGCCGGTCCCGGGAGCCGGACGGGCCGGCGAGGGCGGTCGTCCCGCCGCCGCTGCGGACCCTGGTGCACGTGATCGTCGCCGCCACCGCCGTCCTCCTGGTCGTCGGCACGCTGGTCACCGGCGCCGGGCCGCACGCCGGCGACCCGGACGCCGGGCGCAACGGCCTGGACCTGCAGTCGGTGGCCCAGGCGCACGCGGACCTGGCGTTCCTGGTGCTCGGGCTGGCCGTGGCGGCCTCGCTGGCGGCCCGCGCGGTGGCGGCCGACCGGCCGGTGGTCCGCGCCGCCGACCTGCTCGCGGCGGTGGTGCTCGCGCAGGGCGCGGTCGGGCTGGTGCAGTACGCCACCGGCCTGCCCGAGGTGCTGGTCGGGGTGCACCTGCTCGGGTCCAGCCTGGTGTGGCTGGCGGCCCTGCACCTGCGCCACTCGGCCACCCGGGTCCGGATCGCCGACGCACCGGCATCCCGGGAACCGGCCCTTGCCGGGGTCAGCCCCGGCTGAACGCACCGTCGACCCTGTCGCGTCGCTGCGACCCTCACCGCTCGCCGCGGCGACCCGTCGGACGGTGGATACCAGTCGGGCGGGTGGGAGGTCGAGGGAGCGGCCCGCGCCCGCAGAGCAGATCAGGTCCCGTCCGCCTGTATCGGATTCACCCAGGTGACGGAGGGGAAGCGGGCGAAGTCGCTGTCGGCCGAGTAGACCCGCAACCCGTGCTCGATCGCGAGCGCGGCCAGGTGCGCGTCGGCGATCAAGTTGCCGCGAAGATCATGACGGGCGATCAGGTCGCCGAGGACCTCGGCGTGCCGCTCAGTGGGCACCGGGACCCACACCACGTCACAACCGAGCCAGTCCCTGACGTGAGACCAGGCGCGCTTCGGCGTCAGTGGACGTTCGAACGCCCGCGGGTGAGTAGCGATCCGGACGAACGCCGTCAGGCTCTCCCACGGCAAGCCCACCCTCACCGGACCGTTCAGCACGCTGGTCAGCCATTCGCGAGCCTGACTGTGGAAGGGGCTCCGCCTGTCGACCGCGTACAGCAGGAGGTTGGCGTCGACGAGCATCAGCGGCGATGGGGCCCTTCGAGCAGGTCGAGTGTCTCGCCGATGTTGGTCACGTCGAGCCTCATCCCCATGTCGTCGGTCTGTTGGACGAACGGCCGACGATCCCTGCGCTGGCGCAGACCTGCTCGGACGAGGTCGTTGACGACCTCGCTGAGGCCACGCGACGTCTCCCGCCGCAGCCGGTTGACGGCCGCCGCGACGTCGTCGTCGAAGGTGATCGTCGTACGCACGCGTCCATTCTAACATCGCGATGCGCCAGTATCGCGCATCATGATGCGCACCGGCACCGGTACCACGTCCGGGATCGGCGGACGCCCGGACGACGAACCGCCATCGCCGGGCGCGACCCACTCCGCCGGCCGGCACCCACCTCCTCTAGATCGATCACGCCGTCATACCGCGCCCGCCGCCGGAACTCACCTACCGGCAGTCGACAAGGTCGCCGGTCGACGCCGGCTGTGGACGTCAGCCCCAGACCTCGGCGGCGGTCTCGACGACCAGCTCCAGCTTCGCCTTCTGCTCGTCGTGGGTGAGCAGGTTGCCCTCCACGGTGGAGGAGAAGCCGCACTGCGGGGACAGACACAGCTGCTCCAGCGGCACGTACCTCGCCGCCTCGTCGATGCGCCGCTTGAGGTCGTCCTTCGACTCCAGCTTGCCCGACTTGGTGGTGACCAGGCCCAGCACCACCATCTTCCCCGGTGGCACGAACCGCAGCGGCGCGAACCCGCCCGCCCGCTCCGTGTCGTACTCCAGGAAGAACCCGTCCACGTCGAGCTGCGTGAACAGCGCCTCGGCCACGAAGTCGTACCCGCCCTCGGCCGCCCAGGACGAGCGGTAGTTGCCCCGGCACATGTGGGTGGTGACCCGCAGGCCCTCCGGCCGGTCGGCCAGCGCGGCGTTGATCTGGCGGATGTAGCGCAGATGCTGGTGCTCGGCGTCGTCGCCGCGCTCGGCGAGCATGCGGCGTTGCGCCGGGTCGTTGAGGTACGCCAGCGACGTGTCGTCCAGCTGCAGGTAGGTGCAGCCGAGCTCGGCCACGGCCCGGATCTGCTGGGCGTACGCGGCCGACAGGTCGGCCCAGAACTGCTCCTCGTCCGGGTACACCTTCGGGTCGATCGCGGCCCGGCCGCCGCGGTAGTGGACCATGCTCGGCGACGGGATGGTCAGCTTCGGCGTGATCCCCTCGCCGACCACCGACTTCAGGAACGCGAAGTCCTCGCCGAAGATGGTCTTCTCCAGCCGGATCGGGCCGTCGACGGCGAGCGCGGCGGAGGTGAACTCCAGCTCCCCCTGCTCGTTGCGGAAGTGGACCTTGATCTTCTCGTCGGTGGGTCGCACGCCGCCCAGCTGGTAGATGAAGTCCATGTGCCAGGAGGTGCGGCGGAACTCGCCGTCGGTGGCCGACTTGAGGCCGACCTCGCGCTGCATCGCGACCGCCTCGACGATCGCCTCGTCCTCGATCTCCCGCAGCTGGGCGGGGGTGATCCGGCCGGCCGCGGCGTCGGCCCGCGCCTGCAGCAGGCGGGGCGGGCGCAGCAGGCTGCCGACGTGGTCGGCGCGGAAGGGTGGGAGGTCACGTGACGTCATGGTCGACTCCTTCGGTCAGGGGCAGCCCGGTGTAGTTCTCCGCGAACGAGGCCGCGAACGCCTCGGACGTGGCCAGGTAGCGAAGCTGGGACAGCTGCAGGCGGGTGGTGAACGCGTCCTGGTCGGGCCGGCGGTGCAGCATCGAGGTCATCCACCAGGAGAAGTGCTGGACCCGCCACACCCGGCGCAGGCAGGTCGTCGAGTACGCGTCGAGCAGGTCCTCCTCGCCGGTCCCGTACCACCGGGCGAGCGCGGCGGCGAGCACGGTCACGTCCGCGACCGCGAGGTTGAGGCCCTTGGCGCCGGTGGCGGGGACGATGTGGGCGGCGTCGCCGGCCAGGAACAGCCGACCGTACCGCATCGGTTCGGTCACCACGCTGCGCAGCGTGGTGATGCCCTTCTCCAGGATCGGCCCGTCGGCCAGCCGCCAGGCGGGGTCGTCGCGGTCCAGCCGGGTCCGCAGCTCCGACCAGATCCGCTCGTCCGGCCACGCGGCCAGATCCTCGTCCGGCTCGACCTGCAGGTAGAGCCGGGTGATCGCGGGGGTGCGCATGCTGTGCAGGGCGAACCCCCGCTCGTGGTAGGCGTAGATGAGCTCCGGTGAGGACGGTGGCGCCTGCGCCAGGATGCCCAGCCACGCGTACGGGTAGTCGTGCGCGATGGTCTGCACCGCCCCGGCGGGGATCGCGGTGCGGCTGACCCCGTGGAAGCCGTCCGCGCCGACCACCACGTCGCAGCGCAGCTCCCGCTCGACGCCGTCGTGACGGAAGTGGATGACCGGTTCCTTGGTGTCCAGGCCGGAGATGCCCACCGCGGGGGCGGAGAACAGCAGCGGCTCGCCGGTGGCCAGCCGGGCCGCGATCAGGTCCTTGACCAGCTCGTGCTGGCCGTAGATGGTGATCTGCCGCCCCGCCAGCCGGGTCAGGTCGATCCGGTGGCCGACCCGGTCGAACAGCACCTCCAGGCCGTGGTGCAGCATGCTCTCGCGGTCCAGCCGGTCGGCCAGCCCGACCCGGCGCAGCAGCTCCACCGTGCCGTGCTCCAGCACGCCGGCCCGGATCCGCCGCTCCACGTACTGGCGGGTGTGCCGCTCCAGCACCCCCGAGGCGATGCCCCGCCGGTGCAGCAGGTGTGCCAGCACCAGCCCGGCGGGACCCGCCCCGATGATGCCGACCTGGGTACGCATCAGAACGGGTACGTGGCCACCTGTCCGCGCATCGTGATCCACCGCTGGTCGGTGAACGCGTCCAGGTTGGCCTGTCCACCGAAGCGCGCGCCGGTGCCGGAGTGCAGCACCCCGCCGAACGGCGCGACCGCCTCGTCGTTGACGGTCTGGTCGTTGATGTGCACGATCCCGCTCGGGATCTGCTCGGCCAGCTCCAGGCCGCGCATCGCGTCGCGGGTGAGGATGCCCAGCGACAGGCCGTAGTCGGTGTCGGCGGCCAGCCGCACCGCCTCCTCGGTGGTGGAGAACCGGATCACCGGTGCGACGGGCCCGAACACCTCCTCGGCGTAGGCGGGCATGTCCTCGCGTACCTGGTCGAGCACGGTCGGCCGGTAGAACAGCCGGTCGTACCGGCCGCCCGCGGCCAGCCGGGCGCCCGCCTCCACGGTCGAGGTGACCAGTGCGTGGACCTTGTCCCGCTGCCTCTCGTCGATCAGGGGCCCCAGCGCCACCTGCTCGGTGGCCGGGTCACCGACCGGCAGGTTGTCGGCGTGCTCCGCCAGCGCGGCCACGTAGTCGTCGGCGATGCGCTCGTGGACGATGTGGCGGCCGGTGGTCATGCAGATCTGTCCCTGGTGGAGGAACGACCCCCACGCCCCGGCCGAGACCACCTGGTCGACGTCGACGTCGTCGAGCACCACCAGGGCGGAGTTGCCGCCCAGCTCCAGGTGCACCCGCTTGAGGTGCTCGGCGCCGAGCATGGCGACCTTGCGCCCCACCGCGGTGGAACCGGTGAACGAGATCACCCGGACATTGCGGTCGGTCACCAGGGCGGTGCCGACGTCCGCGCCGCCGGGCAGGACGTGCAGCAGGCCCGGCGGCAGCCCGGCCTCCTCGAAGACCCGCGCGAGCACGAACCCGCCGGCCACCGGCGTGCGCGGGTCCGGCTTGAGCACCACCGCGTTGCCGAGCGCGAGCGCGGGCGCCACCGAACGGGTGGACAGGATGAGCGGGGCGTTGAACGGGCTGATGACGCCGACCACGCCGACCGGCACCCGCCGCAGCAGGCTGAGCCGGGGCTGCTCGGTGGGCAGGATGTCGCCCGGTGGCCGGGAGGCGAGCGCCGCCGCCTCGTAGCACTCCTGGCTGGCCACGTGGGTGGCGAACCCGACCATCCCCTGCACCGACCCGGTCTCGCGGATCATCCAGGCGTGCAGCTCGGCGGCGTGCTCCTCGATCAGCGCGCCGGCGCGGCGCAGCACCGCCGCGCGCTGCGTGAACGGCGCGGCCGCCCACTGCTTCTGCGCTTCCGCGGCCACCCGGGCGGCGCGGGCGACGTCGTCGGGTGAGGCCACTCCGGTGCGGGCCAGCTCGGTGCCGGTGGCCGGCTCGATGATGGCCGCGGTGCCGCCACCACCCGCCCGCCATCCACCGCTGTAGATCAGTCCTTCCCAAGTCTTCTGGTCCAGCAGGCTCATGAGGCCTCCTCGGTGTGGTGTTTGGCCTTCTGGATCTGGGCGTAGACGTGGGCGCGCAGCTCGGTGAAGCGCGGGTCGCCCCGGGTCACCAGCTGGTCCCGGTCGGCCGGCAGGTCGATCTCGAGGTCTTCCATCACCCTGGTGGGCGCGGCGGACAGGACGATCACCCGCTCGGCGAGGTACACCGCCTCATCGATGTCGTGGGTGACGAACAGCAGGGTCACGCCGAGCCGTCGCCACACCGACCGGATGAGGTCCTCCAGCTCCGAGCGTGTCTGCGCGTCGACGGCCGCGAACGGCTCGTCCATGAGCAGCACCCGCGGCTGGTACGCGACCGCGCGGGCGATCGCCACGCGCTGCTGCATCCCGCCGGAGAGCTGCCACGGGTACGCGCGGTGGGTGCCGGCCAGCCCCACCGCCTCCAGCGCCTCGTCCACCAGCCGGCGCCGGCGTTCCCTGGGTACTCCGGCCGAGCGCAGCGGCAGCTCCACGTTGTCGCGGACCCGCAGCCAGGGGAACAGGCTGCGCCCGTACTCCTGGAAGACGACCGCGAGCCCGGGCGGCGGGCCCGTGACCGGCACGCCCTCGACCTCGATCGTGCCCGCGGTGGGCGGCAGCAGGCCGGCGATGCACCGCAGCAGCGTGGTCTTGCCGCAGCCGCTGGGCCCGACCACGCACAGGAACTGCCCGTCGGGCACCGAGAAGCTCAGCTCGCCGATCGCCTCGACCCGGCGGCCGTGGCTGTCGTAGACCTTGCGCAGGCCGCGAACCTCAAGCATGCCTATCCTTCTCTCTGGACCGCGCGGATCCCGTGGTACCAGGCGAGCACCCGCCGGTCGGCGAGGCGGAACAGCAGCGACAGCCCCACCCCGATCAGCCCCAGGACGATCACGCCGGACCACATTTCCGGGTACCGGAAGCTGCGCTGGAACTGCACGACCGTGAACCCGATCCCCTCGTTGGCCGCCCACATCTCGCTGATGACCGTGAGGATGATCCCGATCGGCAGGGCCTGCCGCGCACCGGTCATGATCTGCGGGCTGGCCCCGCGCAGCAGCAGGTGGCGCAGCGTGGGCAGGCGCCCGAGGCGGTACGCGCGGCAGGTGTCGCGCAGCACCTCGTCCACGGAGCGGACACCCTCGACGGTGTTGAGCAGCACCGGCCAGATGCACCCGGTGACGATCACGGTGACCTTCATCGTGTGCCCGAGGCCGAAGCCGATGAGGATGATGATCGGGATCAGCACCGGCGGCGGGATGGCGCGCAGGAACTCCAGCACCGGCTCCACGAGGGCCCGCAGCCAGCGGTACGAGCCGATGAGGACGCCCAGCCCGATCCCGAGCACCAGGGCGCCGGTGTAGCCGCCTGCGAACCGCAGCAGGCTGGGGACGACGTCCTCGACCAGCCGCGGGCCCACCCAGGTGTCGCGTAGGGCCACCAGGATCCGCGACAGGGGCGGGAACAGGAAGTTCCGGCTGTCCGCGCTGGCGTACCACCATCCGGCCACGAGCGCGGCCGGCAGGCCGAGGGCCGTCACGGCCCGGCCCAGCAGGCGACGCACGGTCATGCCGGCACCTCCGCCCGCTGTGAGGGGTGCCAGGCCAGCACCCGCCGCTCCAGCGCCCGCGCCAGCAGGTTCGCGGCCACGCCCACCAGGCCGGTCACCACCACCAGGGCGTACGTCAGCGGCACGGCCCGGCTGGTGGTGGCCACGGCGATCTCGTTGCCCAGGCCGGGCGTGCCCAGGAGCAGCTCGCCGGTGACGGTGAGGATCAGCGCGACCGCGGCGGCCAGCCGGATCCCGGTCACCACGTACGGCAGGGCGGTGGGCCACACCACCCACCGGATCCTGGCCCACCTGTCCATCCGGTACGCCAGCGCGGTGTCGCGGGCCACCGGGTCGACGTCGGCCACGCCGTGCAGCACCTGGATGAGCACCTGCCAGAACGACGCGTAGACCACCAGCAGGAGGGTGGCCGGGCGGTCGGACCCGTACAGGGCGAACGCCACCGGGATCCAGGCCACCGAGGGGATGGGGCGCAGGAACTCGATGGTGGAGGCGGTGGCGGCCCGCAGCACCGGGACCGAGCCGATGACCACGCCGACGACCACGCCGGCGACCACCGCGATGCCCAGCCCGATGGCCCAGGTTGTCAGGGTGTTGCCGATAGCGGTCCACAGCCGCTGCTGTCCGATCTGGTCGACCAGCGTGGCGAGGATCCGGCTGGTGGGCGGCGTGTACTGCTCCCGCACCAGCCCCAGGCGCGGGAGCAGCTCCAGAACCGCGGCGAAGCCGGCCAGCCCGGCGATGCCGAGCCAGACCGTCCTCGATTCGAGCCTCGTCACGACGATGCGGTGTCCGGCAGCAGCGCGTCCAGGTCGGGCATCTGGGACAGCAGCCCGTCCTCGAGCGCCAGCCGCGCCATGATCTCGACCGACTCCCGGTTGATCTCAGGCGGGAACCTCGGCAGGATCAGGTCCGCCAGCGCCTCCTCCGGGATGTCGGTGTACTCCAGCAGGATCTGCTTGGTCTCCTCCGGGTGGCTGTCGGCGTAGGCCAGCGACTCCTGCATCGCCTCGGTGAACCGGCGCACCAGGTCGGGGTCGTTGTCGATGAGGTTCTGCGAGGTGAAGTAGACCGCCACGGTCAGGTCCGGCGCGGCCTCCGCGTAGCTGGAGGCGAGCACCCGGTGCCCGGCGGCGAGGGCGGCCGAGGTGAACGGCTCCACCACGAAGATGGCGTCGACGTCGCCGGCCTCCAGCGCGGGCTGCATGTCCGGGAACGGCAGCTCGGTGAAGTTGACCTGGTCGGGGTCGCCACCGGCCTGCCGCACCGACTCGCGCACCACCGTCTCGACGATGTTCTGGAGGGTGTTGGTGGCCACCGAGGCGCCCTCCAGGCCGGCGGCGGTCTGGTACGGGCTGTCCGCGCGGACGATCAGCGCACCGAAGTCCTCTCCCTCCACAGTGGTGGAGTTGTTGCCGTTGCACACGATCTTGATGGGCACACCGTTGGAGTGGGCCAGCAGCATGGAGATGATGTTGCTGAAGCCGAAGTCGAACTCGCCGCTGGCCACGCCGGGCACGATGTTGGCGCCGCCGGTGGCGAAGGTGAGATCCAGCTCGATGTCGCGTTCCTCGAAGAACCCCTGCTGCTGGCCGAGGAAGATGGGTGCCACGTCCACGATCGGGATCAGGCCGACCGTCACCACGTCCGGGCCGTCACCCGACCGGTCGCCGTTGCCGGTGCCGTCGCCCCCGTCACCGCAGGCCGCGGGCGCAAGCAGCACCGCCGCGAAGAGTAGGGCAGCGAATCTGCGTCGCATGTGAAGACTCCATCCACCGAGAGGGCGGTCCCGCCGCGCGGACGGGAGGGAGGCGTTGTCCGTCTGTCGATGTTCGTATTTCGTACGTCCGTTCTGGATGTGAACGTAGAGGCTCCATCCGCCACCGTCAACCCTTGACGGGTACCCCGCCGGCTCCGTAGGGTTCGGATCGAGAACGTCCGTTCGTTATACGTACGCACGCGCAGTGCGCGCGTGCCGCGCCGGCGCCGCGCCGTCCGTTGGAGCGTGGACCGGCGCTGCTCGCGGGTGGCGCGACCCGCGTGCGGGCACGGCGGCAAAGCCGGCGTGCTCCGCGGAGGACGCTGCTCGGCGCGGCCGCGGGCGACCGCGACCACCGGCCCGGTGGCTCGGCGTGCGACCGGCGGCCGGACGCGACCGGAGGTGTGGATGGCGGAGTTGGTCGGGCTGGCCGACGCGGTGGCGGAGCTGGTCCACGACGGCGACAGCGTGGCGCTGGAGGGGTTCACCCACCTGATCCCGGTCGCCGCCGGTCACGAGATCATCCGGCAGGGCCGCCGGGACCTGGAACTGATCCGCATGACGCCCGACATCGTCTACGACCAGATGATCGGTGCCGGCTGCGCCCGGAAGCTGGTGTTCTCATGGGGAGGCAACCCCGGCGTCGGCTCGCTGCACCGGTTGCGCGACGCGGTGGAGAACGGCTGGCCGGTGCCGCTGGAGCTGGACGAGCACAGCCACGCCGGGATGGCCAACCGGTACGCCGCGGGCGCCGCGGGCCTGCCGTTCGGGGTCCTGCGCGGCTACGCGGGCACCGACCTGACCCGCCACACCTCGACCCTGGCGCCGGTGACCTGCCCCTTCACCGGCGAGGTGCTGCAGGCGGTGGCGGCGCTCAACCCGGACGTCACCATCATCCACGCGCAGCGGGCCGACCGGACCGGCAACGTCCAGCTGTGGGGCATCACCGGGGTGCAGAAGGAGGCGGCGCTGGCGGCGAAGCGGTGCCTGGTCACGGTCGAGGAGATCGTCGACGAGCTCGACCCGCGTCCGGGCGCGGTGGTGCTGCCGTCGTGGGTGGTCACCGCCGTCGCGCACGTCCCCGGTGGCGCCCGGCCCTCGTACGCCCAGGACTACTACGACCGCGACAACGACTTCTACGTCGCCTGGGACGCCATCAGCCGGGACCGCGACCGGTTTCAACAGTGGTTGCGGGACAACGTCCTGACGACCACCGCGGGGAGCCGGTCGTGAGCTGGACCCGGGAGGAGATGATGACCATCGCGGCCGCGCGCGCCCTGGCCGGCCGCACCTCCTGCTTCGTCGGCATCGGCGCTCCCAGTACCGCCGCCAACCTCGCCCGCCGGCTGCACTCCCCCGACCTGGTGCTGATCTACGAGTCGGGCACGATCGGCGCCCGGCCCGACACCCTCCCGCTGTCCATCGGCGACGGCGTGCTGGCCACCACCGCCACCACAGTGGTCAGCGTGCCGGAGATCTTCAACTACTGGCTGCAGCCCGGGCGCATCGACGTCGGCTTCCTCGCCGCCGCCCAGCTCGACCGGTACGCCAACATCAACACCACGGTGATCGGCCCGGACTACCGGCGGCCGCGGGTGCGCCTGCCGGGCGCCGGTGGCGCGCCCGAGATCGCCGCCTCCTGCCGCGAGGTGTTCATCATGGTCCGGCACAGCCGGCGGACGTTCGTGGAACGCCTGGACTTCCGCACCTCCGTCGGCTACGGCGACGGGCCCGGTCACCGCGCGCGCCTCGGCCTGCGCGGCCGCGGCCCCACCCTGGTCGTCACCGATCTGGGGATCCTGGAGCCGGACCCGGCCACCTGCCAGCTCACGCTCACCCGGCTGCACCCGGGGGTGGACGTGGCGGAGGTGCGCGAGCACACCGGCTGGGACCTGGCGGTGGCCGACGACCTCACCCGGACCGACCCGCCCACCGACGCGGAGCTGAAGCTCCTGCGCGACCTCACCCAACGGAGTGTCCTCCCATGACCGCACCGAACGGGGTGGACCCGTCCCTGCTGTACCCCGACTACCGCTCCTCCGTGCGACGCGCGCCGGCACGGTCCCTGGTGAAGCTGCCCGCCACGCCCACGGAGCTGACCGGACCGGTCTTCGGCGACCACGCGGTCGGCCCGCTCGACCACGACCTCACCCGGCAGCACGACGGCGAGCCCCTGGGCGAGCGGATCATCGTGCACGGACAGGTCCGTGACGCCGACGGGCGGCCGGTACCGCACACGCTGGTGGAGATCTGGCAGGCCAACTCGGCCGGCCGGTACGCCCACCAGGTCGACCGGCATCCGGCGCCACTGGACCCCAACTTCACCGGTGCCGGCCGCTGCCTGACCGACAACCAGGGCAGGTTCCGGTTCATCACCATCAAGCCCGGGGCGTACCCGTGGCGCAACCACGACAACGCCTGGCGACCCGCGCACATCCACTTCTCGCTGTTCGGGCGGGCCTTCACCCAGCGGCTGGTCACCCAGATGTACTTCCCCGGTGACCCGCTGTTCGCCCAGGACCCGATCTTCAACTCCGTACCCGAGGCGGCACGGCCGGCGCTGATCTGCCGCTTCGACCTGTCGGAGACGGTGCCCGAGTGGGCGCTGGCCTACCGGTTCGACATCGTGCTGGGCGGCCGGTACGCCACGCCGTTCGAGGAGGGGGACCGGTGATGCGGACGCCGTCGCAGACGGTCGGGCCGTTCTTCGGGTTCGCCCTGCCCTGGCCGGAGGGGCCGCACGTGGTGCCGCCCGGCACCCCCGGCGGGTTCTGGCTGCGGGGCCGGGTGCTCGACGGCGACGGCCGGCCCGTCCCCGACGCGCTGGTGGAGAGCTGGCAGGCCGACCCGGACGGCCGGCTGGACAACGGGTTCCGCGCCGACGGCGGGTTCCGGGGCTTCGGCCGCTGCCCCACCGACGAGGACGGTGCGTTCGGGCTGTACACCGTCAAGCCCGGGAGGGTCGCCGACCAGGCCGGCCGGCTCCAGGCGCCGCACCTGGCCGTGTCGGTGTTCTCCCGCGGCCTGCTCAACCGCGTCGTCACGCGCATCTACTTCGCCGACGAACCGGCCGCCAACGCCGAGGACCCGGTGCTCGCCACCGTCGACCCGGACCGCCGCGACACGCTGCTGGCCCGCCCGGACGGCGACGGGTACACCTTCGACATCCGGTTGCAGGGCGAGCATGAGACCGTCTTCTTCGAGCTCACCTGAGCCGGCCGGCGCCCAGGGACCCGGCGCCGGGCCCGGGCTGTTCGACGAGGTGCTGGCCGCCGGACCGGTGCGCGACGCGGTCGCTGACCGGCGGTGGCTGGCGGCCATGCTGGAGGCGGAGGCCGCGCTCGCCCGGGCGCAGGCGGCGCTGGGCCTGATTCCGGCCGAAGCGGCCGCGGCGATCACCGCGGCGTGCGTACCGGAGCGGTACGACCTCGCCGACATCGCGGCCGGGGCGGCGGGTTCCGGGACCCCGGTGCTGCCGCTGGTCACCGCGCTGCGGCGGGCCGTGCCCGGCGAGGTGAGGCGGTACGTCCACGCCGGCGCGACCAGCCAGGACATCCTCGACACCGCGGCGATGCTGGTAGCCCACCGGGCCCTGGGACCGCTGCTGGCGGACCTGGACGGGGCCGCGGAGGCCGCCGGCGACCTGGCCCGCCGCTACCGGGACACGCCGGCGGCCGGTCGCACCCTGCTCCAGCACGCCGTCCCGGTCACCTTCGGGCTGAAGGCGGCCGGCTGGCTGGTGGCCCTGCGCGAGGCCCGCGACCTGCTGGTCCGGGTGCGCACCCGGCGGCTGGCCGTCCAGCTCGGCGGTGCGGCCGGCACGCTGGACGCCTACGGCGACGCCGGCCCGGCGCTGGTCCGCCGGTTCGCCGCCGAGCTGGGACTGGCCGCGCCGCTGCTGCCCTGGCACACCGACCGCACCCGCGTCGCCGAGCTCGCCGGCGCGCTGGCCACCGCGGCGGGCGTCGTGGGCAAGGCGGCCCGGGACGTCACCCTGCTGGCCCAGTCGGAGGTCGGCGAGGTGGCCGAGGCGGCGCCGGGCGCGTCCTCGGCGATGCCGCACAAGCGCAACCCGGTGGCGGCGGTGGCGACGCTGGCCGCGGCCGCCCAGGCGCCGGGCCTGGCCGCCACCGTGTTCGGCGCCATGGTGCAGGAGCACGAGCGGGCCGCCGGCGCCTGGCACGCGGAGTGGCGGCCGTTGCGGGAGCTGCTGGTCGCCGCCGGGTCGGCGGTGCACTGGCTGCGCCGCTGCCTGAGCGGGCTGGTCGTCGACGAGGCGGCGGTCGCCCGCAACCTGGCGCGGTTGCGCGCCGTGGCCGGTGAGACCGCCGGCGGCGGCACCGGCGCGGCCGCGGCGCTGGTGGACCTCGCCCTGGCCGCCGGCGACGAGACGGGAGAGCGTCCATGAGCGCACGCGACGGCCAGGCGCGACGCCGGGGGCCGCACCCGGAGCCGCGACGCCCGTGGCGCAGACCGCAGCCGGGGCGTCCGGGGCGGGAACCGGAGCGGTGGCGTCCGAGGCGGGGACCGGAGCCGCGGCGCCGTGGGACGGGACCGGACGACGTCCGCGACAGCCCGCGGCGCGCCACCGTCTACGCTGGTGCTCCGGCCGGTGACGCGGCCGTCGCGGTGGCGCCGCGCGTGCGGGAGGAAACGGGAGTGCAGCCGTGACCCGGGAGGGGGGCGAGTTCGTCCGCTCGCTGGAGCGCGGGCTGGCGGTGATCCGGGCGTTCGACGCCGCCCACCCGTCGCTGACCCTCAGCGAGGTGGCGAGCCGGACCCGGATCACCCGGGCGGCCGCCCGCAGGTTCCTGCTCACCCTCCAGGAGCTGGGGTACGTGCGCACCGACGGCCGGCTGTTCTCGCTGACCGCCCGGGTGCTCGAGCTCGGGTATGCGTACCTGTCCAGCCTCACCCTCCCCGAGGTGGCCGAGCCACACCTGGAGGCCCTGGTCGCCCAGGTCAACGAGTCGTCGTCGATGTCGGTGCTGGACGGCACGGACATCGTCTACGTCGCCCGGGTCCCGGTCCGGCGGATCATGACGGTGTCGATCAGCGTCGGTACCCGGTTCCCGGCCTACGCCACCTCGATGGGCCGGGTCCTGCTGGCCGGGCTGAGCGACGAGGAGCTGGAGAAGTACCTCGCCGGGTTGCGACCCCGGCAGCTGACCAGCCGCACCATCACGTCGCCGGAGGCGTTGCGGGCCGAACTCGCCCGGGTTCGCGCCCAGGGCTGGGCACTGGTCAACCAGGAGCTCGAGGAGGGGTTGCGGGCGGTGGCGGCGCCGGTCCGCGATCCGGACGGCCGCGTGGTCGCCGCGGTCAACATCTCCACGAACGCCACCCGCACCCTGGAGTCGATGCGCCGGGACCTGCTGCCGGCGCTGCTGGCGACCACCGCCCGGATCGAGGCCGATCTCAAGGTGCGGCGCCCGTCGCCGCCGACCCGCTGACCGGCGCGGATCCGGCCGGACGCGCCCGGCCGGCGTGCGCGGCGACCGCTGCCGCGAACCGGGCCGCGGCGTGCGGGGCGTGCGCGAGGAACAGCGACGGCTCGGTCAGCTCCAGCTCCAGGACCACCGGTGCGCCGTCCGGACCGGGGACGACGTCGACCCGCGCGTACAGCAGCCGCGCCGCGCCCCCCGGCACCGCCGCCAGCGCCCGGTCGGCGACCATCCGCTCGGCCGCCGAGGCGGTACGCGGGGTGATCTGCTCGGGCACGAACAGCCCGGCGGTGGCCGCCCGCGGTCCGGTCAGCATCGGTCCCTTGCGGACCGCGTGGCTGTAGCACAGGATCCCGCGCTGCGGGTCGGCGAGGAACACCAGGGCGGTCTCACCGTGGTGGTCCACGTCCGGCAGGTATGGCTGCAGCAGCACCCGCTGTCCCCGCCGGTGCAGCCGCCGCACGTGGGCGTCGAGCAGCCGGCGCTGCGACGGGTCGCCGCAGGCGTACCGGGCCGCGTCGAGACTGCCGGCGCCGACCGCCGGCTTGACCACCCACTCCCCCGCCGCCGGCGGCCGCCACGGCCGGCCGGGTGCCAGCCACCGGGTGGGCACCACCGGCACGCCGGCGCCGGCCAGGTC
>VSBZ01000092.1:0-15170 GCA_047459215.1 Micromonosporaceae bacterium
CCTCCCGCTCGTCCGGCGCGGCGTCCAGGGCCGCGCGGGCGGTGGCGTACAGGTCGGTGGCCAGGCTCGGCGAGGTGGGCGCGAGCTGCTCGGCGAGCACGGCGGTGGCGGCCGCCCGCCGCAGCAGGGCCGCCTCCAGCGCGGCGGTGGCGGCGGCGGCGCGGCGGTGCAGCCGGCCCAGGCGTGCCCCGAGCCAGCTGAGGTAGGCGACGGCCAGGAGCACCACGGCCGCCCCCGTCACCCACCACCACATGTCGGGCATGGTAGCCAGGGAGCCCGCGGCCGGCCGCTCGCCGCGGGTCGGCGGAGGTCCGCGACCTGCCGCCCGCCGCGGGCGGGTGGAGGCCCGCGGCCGGACCGTCGCCTCGGCCGAGGACCGCGGCCGGCCACCCGTCGCGGGTGGGACGGCCCCGGCGCGGGTCGCCACACCACCGGCGGCTGCTACACCACCGGCGGTGCCTCGTCCAGGATCTCCCCCACGACCCGCCCACCGGAGGCTTCGATGGCGCTGGCGTAGACCTCCAGCACCCGTTGGGCGATCACGGACCAGTCGTAGGCGGCGACGACGCGGCGGCCGCGGGCCACCATCCCCTGGCGGGCCGCCGGGTCGTCCAGCAGTCGTTCGAGCAGGGCGGCGAGCGCGTCGGTGTCGCCGGCGGGGAACAGCTCGCCGGCACCGTCCAGGACCCGCCGGAAGGCGTCCAGGTCGGAGGCCACCACCGCGGTGCCGGCGGCCATCGCCTCGGTGAGGATCATGCCGAAGGACTCCCCGCCCCTGTTGGGCGCGACGTACAGGTGGACGCTGCGGAGCATGCGCGGCTTGTCCGCCTCGCTGACCCGGCCGAGGAACACGATCCGGTCGACGAGCTCGGGCGGCACCCCGGCCAGCGCCTCGGCCGGGTCCCCCGGGCCGGCCACCAGCAGCCGCAGCCCGGGCCGGCGCGGGGCGAGCCGGACGAACGCGTCGCGCAGCACCGCGAACCCCTTGCGCGGCTCGTTGAACCGGCCCAGGAAGCCGAGCGTTCCGCCGTGGCCCGGGCCGCACGGGCCGGGCCAGCCGGGCAACGGCGACGCGCTCGCGTACCGGCTCACCGGCACGCCGTTGGGGATCTCGACGGCGCCGCCGCCCAGATGTTCCACCTGGACCCGCCGCGCCAGGGCGCTGACCGCGATCCGGGCGGTGATGCGCTCCAGGACGAGCTGGAGCGCGCCCTGCGCCGCGGCCATCGCCCGCGAGCGGGTCATCGCGGTGTGGAAGGTCGCCACCACCGGTCCGCGGGCGGCCCACACCGCCAGCATGGACAGGCTCGGGCTGAACGGCTCGTGCACGTGGAGCACGTCGAACCGGCCGGCGTTCAGCCACCGCCGTACCCGGGCCGCCGAGATCGGACCGAAGGTGAGCCGGGCGACCGAGCCGTTGTAGCGCACCGGCACCGCCCGGCCGGCGGGCACCACGTACGGCGGCAGCGGCCGGCTCTCGTCGGCCGGTGCGAGCACGCTGACCTCGTGGCCGAGCGCGATGAGCGCCTCGGCCAGCTCCTGCACGTGCGTCTGGACCCCGCCCGGCACGTCCAGCGAGTAGGGGCAGACCAGGCCGATGCGCATCGTCAGGCCCCGCCCGGTCCCCTGCCGTCGCCCGCCGCCGACCGGCCGCCCGTCGGGTACCGGTCGCCACCCGTCCGGGTCGGGTCGTCACCCGTCGGCGCCCGGTGGGCGCCCGTCCCCGCACCGTCGCCGCCGTCCGGGACCGGGCCGTCCCCGGCCGCGACCCGGTCCGGCTCCCGCTGCCGGGTGTCGGGCCCGCGGGCGTCCGGCCCGTCGGCGTCCTCGGACAGCCACAGCCGCTGCAGCATGTGCCAGTCCTGCGGGTGGGCGGCGATCCCGGCGGCGAGGCCGTCGGCGATCTGCTGGGTGAGGGTGCGCACCCGCTCGTCCAGCGAACCCGCGGCCGGCGGCGGCAGCGGCCCGTGCAGCCGGCCGCGGGCGCAGTCGCGCTCGTACCACATCTCCACGACGAACAGCGGAGCGCCGGTGCGTAACGCCAGGATGGCCGGCCCGGCCGGCATCCGGGTCAGGCCGCCGAAGAACCGCACCGGGATGCCGCGCGCGGACAGGTCCCGGTCGGCCAGCAGCGCCACGATGTGCCCCTTGCCGAGGCACTCCTCCAGCAGCTCCAGCGGTGGCCGGGTGCCGCCGCGCAGCGGGATGATCTGCATGCCGAGCCGCTCCCGGAACCGCACGAACCGCTCGAACAGGCCCTCCGGGCGCAGCCGCTCGGCGACCGTGGTGAGCATCCAGCCCTTGGCGGCCGCCCACGCCCCGGCGGCGTCCCAGTTGCCGGCGTGGGGCAGCGCCACCACCACGCCGTTGCCCGCGCTCACCGCCTCCTCCAGCACGTCTTCGCCATCGAGGCGGAACCGGCGCAGGACCTCCGCCCGCGACCAGGTCGGCAGCCGGAACACCTCCACCCAGTAGCGGGCGTAGGAGCGCATCCCCGCGCGTACCAGCGCGTCGAGCTCCCGCTGCGGCAGGTCGGGGCCCACCACCCGGCGCAGGTTGGCGGCCAGCCGCTGCACCGCCGGCGTGCGGCGGCGGACCGCCACGTCGGCGGCGGCGGCGAAGCCGGCGCGCACGACCCGCTCCGGCAGGGTCCGCGCGAGCTTCCACCCGGCCGCGTAGCCGAGCTCCACCGTCCGCGTGCTCACCGGTCCTCCCCCGGCGCCCCCGGCGCCTCCTGGGCGGCCTCGCGGTCGCGGCGACGCACGTGCCACACCCGCTGCCAGACGGTCACCAGGGACAGCACCGCCAGCAGCCACAGCGCCACGGGCAGCGCCCAGCCCACCCCCAGGCCGGTGGCCAGGGTGCCGATGCCGACCAGCAGCAGCCGCTCGGTCCGCTCGGCCAGACCCACGTCGCAGTCGATGTCCAGGCTCTGGGCGCGGGCCTTGACGTAGGAGACCACCTGCCCGGCCACCAGGCAGATCAGGGCCGCCGCCAGGGTCGCCGGCTCGTCGGTGGTGGCGTACCAGTACGCGATCGAGCCGAAGATCGCCCCGTCGGCGATGCGGTCCATAGTGGAGTCGAGGAGCGCCCCGAACCGGGTGCCGTAGCCGCGTGCCCGGGCCATCGCGCCGTCGAGCATGTCCACCACCGCGAAGGCGCCCACGAGCACCGCGGCGGCGACGAACCGGCCCCGGGCGCCCAGCCCGATCGCCGCCGCCACCACGCCGGCGGTGCCCAGCACGGTCAGGGCGTCCGGTGACACGCCCAGGCGCAGCAGCCCGCGCGCCAGCGGGTCGACGAGCCGACCCACTTTCGGGCGCGCCGCCCCGCTGAAGATCCTCGCCATGGCGTACCCACCATACGTGCGCCGCTCCGCACGGACACGCGCCGGGGTTGTGCCGGAGCCGGTTCGGGTGTGGGATCGAACCTGAGCGCGTGCCCGGGCCGGCGGCCCGCTCGGGCCCGGGACATCCGGGGTACCGCTCACCCAGGGGCAAGGCGCGGAGCGGCTCACCCGGACGGTCGGGTGAGCCGGGCCGGCACGCAGGCGAGGCGAGGAGGTGCGCACAGATGGCGCAGAAGTCCCAGGAGAAGGGGGTCACCGGCGCCGCGCCGGTGGTGAACGAACCCGGCAGGGTCCGCAACGTGGTGCTGGTCGGGCAGTCCGGGACCGGGAAGACGGCGCTGATCGAGGCGCTGCTCGCGGCCACCGGCACGATCAGCCGCGCCGGTTCCGTGACCGAGGGCACCACGGTCTGCGACCACGACCCGGCGGCGGTACGCCAGCAGCGGTCGGTCAGCCTGGCCGCCGCCGCGTTCGCGCACCGCGACACCAAGATCAACCTGCTGGACACGCCCGGCTACGCCGACTTCCTGGGTGAGGTACGGGCCGGACTACGCGCCGCCGACGGGGTGCTGTTCGTGGTCTCGGCCGTGGACGGGGTGGACGACGCGGTCGTCGCCCTGTGGGAGGAGTGCGTCAAGGCGGGCCTGCCGCGGGCGGTGGCCGTGACCCGGCTGGACCACCAGCGGGCGGACGTCGAGTCCACCGTGGCCGCCTGCCGGCAGCGGTTCGGCGCCGGCGTGCTGCCGCTCTACCTGCCGGTACGGGGCGACGACGGCCAGTCGGTGGCCGGGCTGCTGGACGTGCTCGGCCAGCGCTGGTACGACTACTCGGCCGGGTACCCGGCGACGGTGAAGGACCCCGACGACTCGCACCGGTCGCAGCTGGAGTCGGCCCGCACCGAGCTGATCGAGGGCATCATCGCCGAAAGCGAGGACGAGGCGCTCATGGAGCGCTACCTCGGCGGTGAGGAGCTGGACGCGTCGGTTCTGGTCAAGGACCTCCAGACCGCCGTGGCGCGCGGCAACCTCCACCCGGTCGTGCCGGTGTGCGCCACCACCCGGGTCGGGCTCGACGTGCTGCTGGAGACGTTCGTGGGCGCGTTCCCGCCGCCGACCGCGCGTACCCTGCCGCCGGTGACCGGGGCCGACGGCCGGCCGCGGGAGGGGCTGACGACCGACCCGGCCGGCCCGCTGGTGGCACAGGTGGTCAAGACCACCATCGACCCGTACGTCGGCCGCGTCTCCCTGGTCCGGGTCTTCTCCGGCACGCTGCGTCCGGACACGACCGTGCACATCTCCGGCCACGGCCTCGGCGACCGCGGCCGGGCCGACCACGACGCGGACGAGCGGATCGCGCACGTCTACTCCCCGCTGGGCGCCACCCAGCGGGAGGTGCCGCAGTGCGTGGCCGGCGACATCTGCACGCTGACCAAGTCGGCCGCCGCCCAGACCGGCGACACCATCTCCAGCAAGGACGACCCGCTGCTGGTCGCGCCGTGGGAGATGCCCGAGCCGCTGCTGCCGGTGGCGGTCGTGGCCAAGAGCCGCGCCGACGAGGACGCGCTGGCGAAGAACCTCGGCCGGCTCGTCGCCGGCGACCCGACCTTGCGGCTGGAGCGCAACGCCGAGACCCGCCAGCAGGTCCTGTGGTGCATGGGCGAGGCGCACGCCGAGGTGGTGCTGGAGCGGCTGCGCGCCGGCGGCGCCGAGGTGGAGACCGAGCCGGTACGGGTGGCGCTGCGGGAGACGTTCGGCACCACCGCGACCGGGCACGGGCGGCACGTGAAGCAGTCCGGCGGGCACGGGCAGTACGCCATCTGCGACATCCGCGTCGAGCCGCTGGAGCGGGGCGCCGGGTACGAGTTCGCCTCCGAGGTGGTGGGCGGCGCGATCCCGAGCAACTACATCCCGTCGGTGGACAAGGGCGTGCGGGCCCAGATGGAGAAGGGGCTCATCGCCGGGTACCCGGTGGTCGACATCCGGGTGGTGGTCTTCGACGGCAAGGCCCACAGCGTCGACTCCTCCGACGCGGCGTTCCAGACCGCCGGCGCGCTGGCGTTGAAGGAGGCCGCCGCGAACGGGCAGATGATGCTGCTGGAGCCGGTCGACGAGGTGACGATCCGGGTGCCGGACAGCTACGTCGGCGCGGTCATGAGCGACCTGTCCGGCCGCCGCGGGCGGGTGCTGGGCACCGAGCCCGACCCGTCGGCCCGGGAACGCACGCTGGTGAGGGCGGAGGTGCCCGCCATGGAGCTGGTGCGCTACGCGGTGGAGCTGCGGTCGATGACCTCCGGGGTCGGGACCTTCACCCGCTCGTTCGCCCGGTACGAGCCGATGCCGACCCACCTGGCGGAGCAGGTCCGGAAGGAGCACGCCAACGCCTGACGGGCCCGGGACGACGAGAGCGCGCGGGTGCCGGGCCGGCCCGGCTCCCGGGTGGCGGGTCAGCCCGGCCAGCGTCCGGTGACCTTGCGGACGCCGGTCGCGCTGGCCCGCTCCACCATCGACCTCACCACGGCGAACACCGCTCCCTGCAGGGCGGCGGCGGTGAGGATCTCGCCGAGGCGGCGGTCCTCGTCGGTGGCGCGCGGCACCGACCCGCCCGCCGACGCCCGCCGCCACGCCCGGTCGAGCGCGGCGCCCACCAGCGCCGCGGCGACCGCCCCGAGCAGCGTCGCGGCCGGCCGGTACGCCAGGCGGGCGGCGTTCACGACGGGTCCCCCGGGTCCGGACGCGCCGGCATCCGCCGCACCCACCGGCGGGCCGCACCGCCGCGGGCGGCGAGCGCCGCCACCACCGCGCCGGCCACGGCGCCGGCCACCAGCCAGAAGCCGGGCGTCCTGGCGGCCTCGCCGGCCGGGCCGGCCAGCCGGTCCCCGGCGGCCCGGGCGCGCCGCTTGTACCGGTCGGTGGAGGCACGGGCGCGGGCACGCAGGTCGGCCCGTTCCGCCAGCACCCGCACGGTCTCGCCCAGGTCGGCGCGGGTCCGGATGATGTCGTCCCGCAGCGCCTCGGCCTGGCGCGCGGTGAGGACCCGGTTCATGGCCGCCTCCGCGTGCGAACCGCCGCGGTCACGGTGTCCAGGTCCTCGCGGACGCTGCGGACCGCCCGCTCCGGCGTGGGTGGCACGGCCCGGCGGACCTGGCCGCGTCCGGCCAGTGCCAGCCCGCCGGCCAGCGCCAGCAGCACCACGCCCACGATCAGGGCCGCCACCCAGTCGGGCATGACCAGGGCCAGCAGGAAGATCACCGCCAGGACGAGCGCGCCGACGCCGTACAGCGCCACCAGCCCGCCGGCACCGAACAGCCCGGCACCCATGCCGGCGTGGCGCCCCTTGTCCCGCAGCTCCGCGCGGGCCAGCTCGATCTCGTCCCGGACCAGCCGGGAGATCTGCTCACTGGCGTGCTGCACCAGCTCCGCGGTCGACTGGTCGCGCAGTGGACGCGACTCGCCTGGACGTGACTCGCGTACCGCGGTCCCGCCGGGGTACCTCTCGGCCATGGCAGCCTCCTCGCGGCAGTCTCGTCGCTGAGGCTGTACCCCGCCGGCGGCGGACCCAACCGCACCGGGCCCGACCGGGTGCGGGCACGCCGCGTGTGTGCGACCGCGCCGACGGGTACCGGACGGGCATGGCCGACAACGACGCCGAACCGCCCGAGGACTACCCGTGGGACGGCTACCCCTCGCCCGAGGACGAGGGGCTGCCGGACTACGCCGACGACGACTCGACCGCCTACGAGGACGTCGACCGGCCGCGGTTCCGGGACTCCCCCGCCACGCTGCCCGCCGACGAGCCGCTGGCGGTGGACGAGTACGGGATCACCGCGGCCGAGCAGCGGGCCGGCGAGCCGCTGGACATGGCGCTCGCCCGGGAGGAGCCGGACTGGGAGCCGGACGAGGAGGCGCGGGAGGAGGACCTGGCCGGCCGGCTGGTGGAGCCCGACGAGGGGGCGCACACCGACGAGGAGAAGGACGTCGTGGCGGCCCAGGCCGGCTGGGAAGGCCTGAGTGCCGAGGAGGCGGCCATGCACACCGTTCCCGAGGAGGAGTGGATGCGCGACGAGGTGCCCGGCGACGAGGTGCTCGGGGACGAGGAGTCCGAGGAGCGGCTGTACGAGCAGTGGCCGGAGCCGGAGGAGGAGTACGGCACCGAGTCGGCGTACGTCGAGGAGGAGGAAGCGGACTTCTGGTCCGCTGAGACGCCCGCCGCGTGGGAGGAGGCCGGTGCCGGCGAGGAGCCGGGCGAGGAGCCGGAGGCTGGCGAGGAGCCCTGAGCCACGGCGAGCCCGGCGGCCGGCGAGGAGCCACCCGCCGCCGCGGAGCCCAAAGCGGGCGAGGGACCGGGTGCGGGAGGCGGCCCGGGTCCCGACCGGAGCGGTACGGTGGGGACGAGTCCGGCCAGTGGGAGGAGCCCGGGTGAGCGGTCCCCACCGGCGGCTGTCCCCCGCCGGGGAGATGAGCGGGGCCAAGCCGCCCGCCCGCCACGGCCCGCCGCTGTCCCACCTGCGCGTTGCCACCTGGCGGGGGGTGTTCGTGCGCGCGGCCCGGGCGTACCGCACCGACGGGTGCGGCGACCTCGCCGCCGGCCTGACGTACCGCGCGTTGCTGTCGGTGTTCCCGGCGCTGGTCGTGGTGGTGGCGCTCGCCGGGCTCGTGGTCACCAACGACGAGGCGGTGGACACCCTCGTCGCGATCGTCGAGGACGCGGCCCCGGCGGCGGTGGCGGACGCGGTCGCGGCGCGGACCCGCGAGGTCGCCGGCGGGCGCACCGCGGCCGGGGTGCTGCTCAGCGTCGGGCTGCTGGCGTCACTGTGGACGGCCTCGGCGTACCTGCGCGCGTTCACCCGCGCCGCCAACCGGATCTACGGCGTCCGCGAGGGGCGGCCGGCGTACCGGCTGGTGCCGCAGCAGCTGGCGCTGACGCTGGTGGGGCTGGTGCTGACCGCGCTGGTCCTGCTGGGACTGGTGGTCAGCGGTCCGGTGGCCCGGGCGGTGGGCGACGCGCTCGGGCTCGGGCCGACCGCGGTGACCGTCTGGAACGTCCTGAAGTGGCCGGTCCTGGTGCTCATCGCCGCCACGCTGCTGTCCCTGCTGTTCCTGGTGGCGCCCAACGTCCGGCAGCCGACGTTGCGGTGGCTGGCCGTGGGCGGCGGGGTCGCCCTGCTCACCTGGGTCCTGGCGTCCCTCGGGTTCGCTCTCTACCTGGCGAACTTCTCCGCCTACGACGCCACCTACGGCACGCTGGGTGCGGTCATCGCCTTCCTGGTGTGGATGTACCTGGCCAACTCGGCGATCCTGTTCGGCGTCGAGGTCAACGCGGAGCTGGCCCGCGGCCGGCGGATCCAGGCCGGGCGACCGCCGGAGCCGGGAGAGCCGCCGCTGCCGCCGAAGGTCCCCGCCTGAGACCGGGCCGCCGCCACGCCCGCGCCGGCCGCAGACCGGGCCGCCGCCGCCACGCCCGCGCCGGCCGCGCGGGGGTCACGGTTGCGCGGGCCAGGCCTCGAGCAGCAGGTCGCGGGTCTCCTCCAACAGCTGCGGCAGCACCTTGGTGCCGGCGATGACCGGCATGAAGTTGGTGTCCCCGCCCCAGCGGGGGACCACGTGCTGGTGCAGGTGACCGGCGATCCCGGCGCCACCGACCGCGCCCTGGTTCATCCCGATGTTGAAGCCGGGCGCGCCGCTGACCTTGCGGATGACCCGCATCGCCGTCTGGGTGAACGCCGCCAGCTCGACGGTCTCGTCGGTGCTGAGGTCCGTGTAGTCGGCGACGTGCCGGTACGGACAGACCATCAGGTGGCCGGGGTTGTACGGGAAGCGGTTGAGCACCGCGAACACGTGCGTGCCGCGGGCGACCACCAGCTCCTCCCCCACCCGCACGCGGCCGGCCGTGCAGAACGGGCAGCCGCCCGGCCGGTCGTACCCGCCGGCGGGCCGGTCGTCGCCGCGCACGTACGCGATCCGGTGCGGCGTCCACAACCGACTCAGGCGGTCGCCGTACGCGGACCACCCGGCTCCGTCGTCCCGTGCCGGGCCCCGCTGGTCCGGGCCCGGCGGCGTGCTCTGCTCCTGCATGGTCGGCTCGTCCGGCACCGCGGTCGTCTCCCTCCGGTAACCCCGGCGATGCTACCGCCCGCCGGTCGGGTCGTCGGCGCGGCCGTCCCCGGCGGCGGCGGCCGCCTGCCGGCGCTCCAGCGCCGCCAGGCGCAGCTCGAGCTGGTCCACCCGGTGGCGCAGCAGCGCCACCTGGGCCTCCAGGCTCACCTCCCGCTCGGCCCGGCGCTGGATGCGCGGCGAGCGGGCGGCGCGCTCGGTGACCGCGGCCAGGGGCACCAGCCGCTGCGGGCCGTGCGGTCCGTCCACCAGCCGCGACGGGATCTCTCCCCGGCGGTACCACGCCCGCAGCGCCGACCGGGACACGCCGGTCTCCGCCTCGGCGACCGACAGGGGCACCCAGTGGTCGTCGTCGAGCTGGGCGAACAGCTCCAGCTCGGCCTCCCAGCGCTCCAAGCGCTCCTGCCACTCGCTCACCATCCGTCGGCCCCCTGTCAGTGTCGGGGACACCCTATCAGAAATATGGTATTGATAGGGTTGAAATTATAGAGGCATGTTCGAACGGTTCACCACGGAGGCCCGACGGACGGTCGTCCGGTCCCGGGACCTCGCCCGCGAGCTGCGGCACGACCGCATCGGCACCGAACACCTGCTGCTGGCGCTCCTGGAGGACGCCGAGTCGCCGGCGTCCCGCGCCCTGGCGCGGCTGTCCGTCACCCGGGACAAGGCCCGCGCGGAGGTCGAACGCCTGGTCGGGCGGGGCGAGAAGGTGCCCACCGGGCACATCCCGTTCACGCCGCGCGCCAAGAAGGTGCTCGAGCTGGCGCTGCGGGAGGCGCTCCGGCTCAAGGTCAACTACATCGGCACCGAGCACATCCTGCTCGGGCTGGTACGGGAGGGCGAGGGCGCCGCGGCGAAGGTGCTGCACGTCCTCGGCGCGTCCCCGGACGACGTCCGCCGGCACGTGGAGGCCGTCGTGGCGGAGGACAAGCGGTCCGGCGGTGACCAGCCGCTGGCCCCGACCCCGCGCCGCACCCACACCCCGGCCGCCGCGGAGGCGCTGGCGATCGCCGAACAGCTCGCCGGCGGCTCCCCCATCGGCAGCCACCACCTGCTGGAGGCGCTGGCCCGCTCGCAGGGCAGCGCCGCCGCGCAGGCGCTGGCGGCCGTCGGGGTGGACGTCGAGGTGCTCGCCGCCACGCTCGACGAGCACGGGCTGGCCGGGACCACCGACCTGACCCCGGAGGAGGAGGCCACCCGCCAGATGGAGGTCCGGCTGGACGGCGACGAGGTGCACGTCGTGCTCCGCGACGAGGCCACCCGCCGGAAGGTGGCCGCCGCCGTCGACCGGGTCGGCGGACCGTTGCGAGGCGACGACCCGCTCGCCGCCGGGCTCGCCACCGTCTACCAGGCGGTGGACCGCTACCTCGACCGGCTGGAGGAGCGCCTGGCGCCCCCGGAGGAGACGACCGGTGGCACCGCCACGCTCCGCCAGGCGGTGATGAGCCGGCTGCGGCGGCGGGGGCGCTGAGAGCGACCCGGCTGCGGCCCGACGGGGTCCGGACGGTCCGGGGCGTCTCGGGCGAGGGAGCCCGGGTGCCTCAGGCGGCGCTCGGCCCGGTGTTCACGCGCGAGCGCACCACGTCGACCACGTGCGCCACCGCCTCGTCCAGCGGCACCCCGTTGCGCTGCGACCCGTCCCGGTACCGGAACGACACCGTGCCGGCGGCCACGTCCGTGTCGCCCGCGATCACCATGAACGGCACCTTCTGCTGCTGGGCGGTGCGGATCTTCTTCTGCATCCGCTCGCCGGAGGTGTCCACCTCCGCCCGGATCCGCTCGGCACGCAGCCGGTCGACGAACCGGGCCAGGTAGGGGGCGTGGTCGTCGCGCACCGGTATGCCGACCACCTGCACCGGCGCCAGCCACGCCGGGAACGCCCCGGCGTAGTGCTCGGTGAGGATGCCCAGGAACCGCTCCACCGACCCGAACAGCGCCCGGTGGATCATGTACGGCCGGCGGCGGGTGCCGTCGGCGTCCTGGTACTCCAGGTCGAACCGTTCCGGTAGCTGGAAGTCGACCTGCAGCGTGGACAGCTGCCAGGACCGGCCGATCGCGTCCCGGCAGTGCACGTCGATCTTGGGGGCGTAGAAGGTCCCCTCCCCCTTGCCGATGCGGTACTCGATCCCCGCCCGGCGCAGCGCCTCCTCCAGCGCCGCCTCGGCGACGTCCCACTCCTCCGGCTTGCCGACGTACCGCTCCGGGCGCGTCGCCAGCTCCGCCTCGAACTCGGTCAGCCCGTAGTCGCGCAGCAGATCCAGCACGAAGTCGAGCAGGCCGGCCAGCTCGTCCTGCAGCTGCTCGGGGGTGCAGTAGATGTGGGCGTCGTCCTGGGTGAACCCGCGCGCCCGGGTCAGGCCGTGCACCACGCCCGACTTCTCGTACCGGTACACCCCGCCGAACTCGAACAGCCGCAGCGGCAGCTCCCGGTAGGACCGCCCCCGCGACTTGAAGATCAGGTTGTGGAAGGGGCAGTTCATGGGCTTGACGTAGTAGGTCGCGCCCTCCAGCTGCATCGGCGGGAACATGCTGTCGGCGTACCAGCCCAGGTGCCCGGAGGTCTCGAACAGCGCCGCCTTGCTCAGGTGCGGGGTGTAGACGAACTCGTACCCGGCCTCCTCGTGCCGCCGGCGCGAGTAGTCCTCCAGCTCCTTGCGGATGATCCCGCCCTTGGGGTGGAAGACCGCCAGCCCGGAGCCGATCTCCTCGGGGAAGCTGAACAGGTCCAGCTCCGCACCCAGCCGCCGGTGGTCGCGCCGGGCGGCCTCCTCGCGCAGGCGCAGGTACGCCTCGAGGTCCTCCCGGGTGGGCCAGGCCGTGCCGTACACCCGCTGCAGCTGCGGGTTGGCCTCGTTGCCGCGCCAGTACGCGGCGGCGGTCCGCAGGAGCTTGATCGCGTCCGGGTTGATGAGGTCGGTGCTGGGCAGGTGCGGGCCGCGGCACAGGTCCGACCAGCGGACCTCGCCGGTGGCCGGGTCGATGTTGTCGTAGATCGTCAGCTCACCGCCGGCTCCCAGCTCCATCACCTGGGAGTCGTCCAGCCCGCCGGTGCCGCCGAGCAGGTCCAGCTTGTAGGGCTCGTCGGCCAGCTCGGCACGCGCCTGCTCGACCGACTCGAACCGGCGGCGGCGGAACCGCTGCCCGGAGCGGATGATCTCGACCATCCGCCGTTCCAGCTTCGCCAGGTCCTCCGGGTGGAACGGCGCGGTGTCGAAGTCGTAGTAGAAGCCGTCCTGCACCGGCGGACCGATGCCCAGCTTCGCCTCCGGGAACAGGTCCTGCACCGCCTGGGCCAGCACGTGCGCGGTGGAGTGGCGCAGCACGTTGAGCCCGTCGGGCGAGTCCATCGGCACCGGCTCCACCGCGGTCTCGACCTCCGGTCGCCAGTCGAGGTCGCGCAGCCGGCCGTCGGGGTCGCGGACCACCACCACCGCGTGGGGGCCGGTGGTCGGCAGGCCCGCGGCGGCGACCGCGTCCGCGCACGTCGTCCCGGCCGGGACGACGACGCGGTCGGCCACGGCGGGGACGCTGCGGGATGCGGACACGGTGATCTCCTCCAACTGCGAACGGGCCGTACGGGCCGGCGCGCGCAACCGGCGCCGGCCACCGGACAACCACCCGATGCTACCGGCTCGCCAGCCGGCGCCCCGCGACGCCCCGCTGCCGAACCCACCGTCCGCCGCGGCACCCGCGGCGCCCGGCGGGGAGGGCTCGCGGGCCGGACGCGGTGGCGCGGGTCGGCGGGCGGCACGCCGCCGGGGTGCCGCGGCGCGGCGGTCGGCCCGGGGCGCCGGGTGGCGAGCCGGTCACCGGCGTGGCGAGCCCGACCCCGTGGCATCCGGGTCCACCCGGGGTCGCCGCCACCCACCGGGAGCACCGGCCGGGCCTCGGCCCGACGGCACCCCGGCTATGATCAGGTCCGTCCACGGCGGAGGGAGCGGGATGCTGGTCCGGCCCGAGGTGGCGGACGACCGGCGGAGTCGGCGCGCGGCGCGGCGCTACCGGCGGGCGGTGCGGTGGGCGTTCGACCGGGTGCCGTTCTACCGCGACCAGTGCGCGGTGGCGGGACGACTGCTGTCCGAGCCGGAGCCGACACCCCTCGCGTCCGTGCCGCAGCCACCCCACACCCTCTGCCCGTTCTCCCGACCGTGGCGGCCCGACCGCGAGCCGTCACTGTGGACGCCGGACCTGCGGGCGCTGGCCCGGGCGCTGGCGATGGCCGGTTGCCGGGACCGGCGACCGGTCCTGGAGGTGCGGGAGTCTCTTCTGGACCGTAACCGGATCCGGCGGTGGCCGGCCGCGGCGCCGTACCGGGTGCTGCTGTCGGCGACCGCGGTCGTCGCCTCCGACGAGCACCGGGACCGGCTCAACCGCGAGGCGCTGTCGGTGGTGCCACCGGGCGGCTCCGCCTGGCTGGTCGCCGGTCCCGCCGAGCTGGCGACGGTCCCCGGCGCGGCCGACCCCCGCCTGCGTCCGGTCCGGAGGCTGCCGGTGGCGGCCGTGGCCGACGGCGACCTGCCCGACGGCCCGGCCGTGCTCCACGAGCCGATGCTCGGCTACCTCGGCGCGGTCGTGCCCGACTGCGGCCGGGCCCACCTGGACACGCCACGGGTCTACGCCCGCCGCCGCGGAGACACGGTGACGTTCTCGCTGCCCTACTCCCGCCGGCCGCTGCTGCTGGACCTGGTGCCGCCGGGCGCCGACCGGGTGACGTTGGACCGCTGCCCGCGCCACGGCACCACGGTGCTCGCGGCGGCCGCGCCGTCCGGCGCGGCCGCCGCGGACCGGTAGCGGGACGACGCACCCCGCGCCGCGATCACCGCGGCGAAGCCGAGCTGGCCGGCCATGTTCGAGACGATCAGTCCGGTCCCACCCAGCGCCGGGATGACCACCGCACCGGTCGCGGCCACCGTGAGCAGACCGACCGCCGCCCCCGCCGCCACCACCCCCGGCGCCCGGGCGTCGGAGTTCTCCAGGAGGTAGCTGGCCCACAGCAGCAGCGCGACGGTGGGTGCCCCGGAGACCAGCAGGGCCGACCAGATCACGACCTGGAGCGACGGCGAGGCGCCCCTGGCCGCGCCGGTGGTCGCCAGCAGCACCCCCACCACCGCCAGCCAGGCCGCGATGACCACCACGACCACCCGGGCCAGCCGGGCCGCCCGCACCCGGCCGGCCGCCCCGGCCCGGCCGACCAGCAGCAGCGAGGTGCGGGGCGCGTACACCCGCAGCAGGTACATCAACAGCTGCGTACCGGCCGAGACCACCAGGAGCAGGACGTACAGCGGCGGCACCACGTCGGCGTGCCCCGCCACCTGGAGCAGGACGAAGAGGATGGCGGTGGACAGCAGCACGAACAGATCGGTGGCGCTGAGCAGGATCCCGGTGGCGACCAGCCGGCGCAGGAAGCGGGGACGGTGCCGCAGCGCCAGTGACGGCCGACCCAGGCCGGTCGACAGCACCACGTTGAGGCAGACCTGCACGACCGTCACCGCCGCGACGAAGCCGACCGGCTGCAGGAGCCCAACGGCCGCGGCGCCCAGCAGGGCCAGCTGGGCCGCGGACATCACCAGGAAGGTCGCGGTGTCCACGCGGGTCCGGCCGGCGGCCCGGTGCAACCCGACCAGCACCATGGTGCAGCCGACGCTCAGGAACATCCCCGCCACGCCGACGTGCACGGCCGCCGACCCGGGGCCGTCGACCAGCCGCACCGC
>VSBZ01000093.1:0-15114 GCA_047459215.1 Micromonosporaceae bacterium
ACGGCGAACTGCTGTCACCGAGCCTAGTTCGCCTGGTCACGGTAGCCAAGACCGCGGGGGGCCGACGCCGCACGTCCCCGGGTGAGGCGCACGCCTGGGCGGCGTGGTCCCGCGCACGCCGGCTCCGGCAAGGCGGTCGCGAGTGCGCCGCACCGCGCGACGGCGCCGGTGTCCGCCCTGCCCGCAGGGCGGACACCGGCGGTCGGCCCGCGCCCGCCGGGGCGGCCACGGGTGCTCCGCCGCGCCCGTGGGACGGCGACGGGCGGCCCGCCGCGCCCGGCGACCGGCGGTTCCCGCACCGGTCCGGTCGCGGCGGCACCCCCCACACCGGTCGGCGGAGGGCGCCGCCGCTGCCCGACCGGGCCGCCCGCCGTGCGCCCACGGCGCGCCGGCTGGCGGCACGGGCCTGCCGGGCGGTTCCGGGAGAGACGGACGTCTCTCGTACCGGCGGTGTGATCATGGACACATGCGGATCTCAGATGCCGGGAGGCCGTCGTTCCGGTAAGGATGATGGGTGCCGGGAAGACTTACACGCCGACACCCGGCGAGCCAGTGGCCGGACGGGCGGGCCGATGTCAGCCACAGGGCGACGGTGCCGAACGCCTGGGCACCGGTCGGGCGTACGGGGGCGGGACGGCAGGCGAGGAGCGGGTGTGGCGACGGGGACAGGCCGGGACATCGTCGTCCGGGGACTGCGCGTGCTCTGGCGGGGGATCCGTGAGGAGCCGCGACTGTTCACCGTGGCGGTGTGCGGCAGCGTGCTGTTCAGCCTGCTCATCATCGTCAATGCGTACGTGGTCGGCTGGGTGGTCGGCGACATCGCGATCCCGGCGATGGTGTCCGGCCGCATCGACGCCGGCCTGCTCGCGCTGGGCGTCGCCGCTCTCCTCGGCGTGACCCTGCTGCGGGTGACGGGCATGTTCGCCCGGCGCATCGGCGCCGGTTACATGCAGTACCGCCTGCAGGCCACCTACCGGCGCCGGGTGACCCGTCGCTACCTGGAGCTGCCGGTCTCGTGGCACCAGCGCCACGCCACCGGCACCCTGCTGTCCAACGCCAACTCCGATGTGGAGGCCGTCTGGTTCCCGATCGCGCCGCTGCCGTTCGCGGTGGGCACGGTGGTGATGCTGGTGGGGGCGCTCGGGTCGGTGTTCGTGGTGGACCCGGTGCTCGGCCTGGTCGCCCTCGGTGTGTTCCCGGCGCTGCTGGCCCTCAACGTCTTCTACTCCCGGCGGATGGCGCCCCGGCAGGCGCGCGCCCAGCAGCTGCGGGCCGAGGTGAGCGCGATCGCCCACGAGAGCTTCGACGGTGCCCTGGTGGTCAAGACCATGGGGCGGGAGGCGGAGGAGACGCGGCGCTTCCACGAGCGGACCTGGCAGCTGCGGGACGCGCTCATCCGCATCGGCCGGCTGCGCGGGCTGTTCGACCCGCTGCTGGAGGCGCTGCCGAGCGTGGGCACGCTGGCGGTGCTGGTCGTGGGCACCTGGCGGCTCAACCGGGGCGCGATCGAGGTGACCGCCCTGGTCAGCGTCGCGTACCTGTTCACGGTCCTGGCCTTCCCGGTGCGCGCGATCGGGTGGGTGCTGGCCGAGCTGCCGCGCAGCGTCGCCGGCTGGGACCGGGTGAGCCGGGTGCTGACCGCCACGGGCCACATGCCCTACGGCGACCTCGACCTCGAGCGCACCGACCGCCCCGCCACGCTGCGCTTCGACCGGGTCACCTTCAGCTACGCCGACCGGGACGAGCCGGTCCTGCGCGACGTGAGCTTCGAGGTGCCCGCCGGTCGCACCGTGGCACTGGTCGGGCCGACCGGCTCCGGCAAGTCCACGATCGCGACCCTGGCCGCCCGCCTGGTCGACCCGGACGAGGGGACGGTGTACCTCGACGGCGTGGACGTCCGCCGGCTCAGCCACGCCGCGCTCAGCCGCACCGTGGCGCTGGTGCCGCAGGTGGCGTTCGGGTTCGACGACACGGTGCGGGCCAACGTCGCCCTCGACCGTCCCGGCATCGACGACGAGCAGATCTGGCAGGCGCTGCGCCTGGCCCAGGCGGACGGGTTCGTGGCCGCGCTCAAGGACGGCCTGGACACGTTCGTCGGCGAGCGCGGCACCAGCCTCTCCGGGGGCCAGCGGCAACGGCTCACCCTGGCGCGCGCCCTGGCCGGCCGGCCGCGGCTGCTCATCCTGGACGACGCCACCAGCGCGGTCGACCCCCGCGTCGAGGCGGCGATCCTCGCCGGCCTGCGCGGCGGCGGCCAGGCGTCGATCCTCGTGGTGGCCTACCGCCGGGCCACCATCGCGCTCGCCGACGAGGTCGTCTACCTGGAGCGCGGCCGGGTGGTCGCGCGCGGCCGGCACGAGGAGCTGCTGGCGTCCGTGCCCGGGTACGCCAACCTCGTCACCGCCTACGAGCGGGCCGAGGCGGAGCGGGCGCGCGAGCGCGCGTACGAGGACGAGGGCGCGGCGGAGGTGGCCGGATGAGCACCGCCACCGTCGAGACGCGACTCGGCGTCCAGGAACGCGAGGAGACCATCTGGCGGACCCTGCGGCGCGGGCTGGCGCTCTCCCCGGAGCTGCGCACCGGCCTGGCCGGCACGCTCGCGCTGGCGGTCGTCTCGATGTCCGGCCGGGTGGCGGTCCCGGTCGCGATCCAGCAGGGCGTCGACCGGGGCCTGCTCGCGCCCGGCGGCCCGGACCTGGTCCTGGTGGCCCAGGTGGTGGCGTTCACCGCCGCGCTGCTGGTGGTGACGTCGGCGTGCGGCTACCTGATGATGGTCCGCCTGTTCACGGTGACCGAGACCGCGCTGGCCGGGGTGCGCGTGCGCACCTTCCGCCACGTCCACGACCTGTCCATGCTGCACCAGCAGGCGGAGCGGCGCGGGTCGCTGGTGTCCCGGGTGACCAGCGACGTCGACATCATCACCCAGTTCCTGCAGTTCGGCGGGGTGGTGCTGCTCATCAGCCTGGGCCAGCTCGCGGTGGCCCTGGTGGTGATGACCGTCTACTCGTGGCAGCTGACGCTGGTGGTGCTGGCCGCGTTCGCCCCGGCGGTCGTGGTCATCCGCATCTTCCAGCGTAAGCTCGCCCGGGCGTACGGGCTGGTGCGGCGGCGGCTGGGGGAGATGCTCGCGGCGATCGGCGAGAGCATCGTCGGTGCCGAGGTCATCCGCGCCTACGGCGTGGCCGGCCGGACCGCGCAGCGCCTGGACCGGACCATCGACGAGCACCGGCGGGCGCAGCAGAAGGCGATCCGCACCAGCGTGCTCAGCTTCTCCGTCGGCGAGCTGGCGGCCGGCGTGGCGCTGGCCGGCGTGGTGCTGCTGGGCGTGCACCTGGGCGCCGGCGGCGGCCTGAGCCCCGGCCAGCTGACCGCGTTCCTGTTCCTGGTGACGCTGTTCATCCAGCCGGTGCAGATCGCCACCGAGGTGCTCAACGAGGGCCAGAACGCGATCGCCGGCTGGCGGCGGGTGCTGGACGTGCTGGACATGCAGCCGGACGTGGCCGACCCGGCGCTGTCTCCCGACGGCGGGTGCGTCCTGCCGCGCGGCCCGCTCAACGTGGTGTTCCGCAACGTCGGGTTCACCTACCCCGGCACGTCGCGCGAGGCGCTGTCCGACGTCGACCTGGAGATCCCGGCCCAGACCCGGGTGGCGGTGGTGGGCGAGACCGGCAGCGGGAAGACCACCTTCGCCAAGCTGCTGACCCGGCTGATGGACCCGACCCGGGGCGAGGTGCTGCTCGGCGGGGTGCCGCTGACCCGGGTGCGGTTCGACTTGCTGCGTTCCCGGGTGGTGATGGTGCCGCAGGACGGGTTCCTGTTCGACACGACCATCGCCGACAACGTGCGGTTCGCCCGCCCGGAGGCCACCGACGCCGATCTTGAGCTGGCGTTCGCCGAGCTGGGGCTGGCGGACTGGATCGAGAGCCTGCCGGACGGCATGTACACCCGGGTGGGGGAGCGGGGCGAGGCGCTCAGCGTGGGCGAGCGGCAGCTGGTGGCCTTGGCCCGGGCGTACGTGGCCGACCCCGACCTGCTGGTGCTGGACGAGGCGACCAGCGCCGTCGACCCGGCCACGGAGGTGCGCCTGCAGCGGACGCTGGACGCGGTCACCCGCGGCCGCACCACCGTGGCGATCGCGCACCGGCTGTCGACCGCGGAGGCCGCCGACGACGTGATCGTGTTCGACCGGGGCCGGATCGTACAGCGCGGCCCGCACTCGGAGCTGGTCCGCGACCCGGACTCCGTCTACGGCCAGCTGTACGCGTCGTGGCTGGAGCAGACCCGTTAGGCCCGGCGCGTCCACAGTGACCCCGTCCGACCCGGGCAGTGGGACGCGACGGCGCCTTGGGCGTCGATGGTGGCCGCGGTCGAGCGCGACCTGCTGCCGGACGCGTCGCTGCCCGCCCGGCTCGTGGTCGGCGGCCACGACGTCGGCTCGCGGGCCGTGGTCACCGTCTACCCGGCCGGGTCCTGACGCCCGCCGGCGCCGGTGGCGAGTTCGCCGGTGAGGTAGCGCTGGACGGTCGGGGCGACCGCCGCCACCACGACCTCGGGCGGGGCGGAGGCCAGCGGCTCCACCTTGAGCACGTACCGCATGAGGGCCAGCCCGGAGAGCTGGGAGGCGACGAGGGCGGCGCGCAGCGGCGCCTCGGCCGGGTCGATCCCCAGCATCGCGGTCACCCGGCGCAGGATCTGGGTGGTGAGGAACTCGCGCAGCAGGCGGGCGGCGAGCTGGCTGCTGACCGCCGAGCGCAGCAGCGCCACGCCGGCCGCGCCGACCGGCGAGTCCCACGTCGACACGAACGCGCGCACCAGGCGTTCTCCGGCCCCCTCGGCGCCGCCGGCGAGCACCCGGGGGACGAACTCGGCGGGATTCATCGGGAAGTTGACGGTGGCGGCGAACAGCTCGTCCTTGGTGCCGAAGTAGTGGTGCACCAGGGCCGGGTCCACCCCGGCGGCGGTCGCGATCGACCGGATGGAGGCGCCGTCGTAGCCGCGCTCGGCGAACGCCTGCCGGGCCGCGGCGAGGATCGCGTCCCTGGTGTTCTGGCGGCCGGGCCTGCGGCCCGGCCGCCGTCCCGGCAGGCGTGCCATGGCGGTCAGGTTACGGGGTGCGCCGGCGCAGCGTCGTGGCGCCGAGCGCGAGCGCGAGCAGCACGACGCCGGCCACGATCGCCAGGTCGCGCCACATGAGCGCGGTCGGCGTGGCGTGGGCGCCGACTTCCATGAGCGCCTCCACCGAGTACGACATCGGCATGGCGTTGCTCAGACCCTCCAGCCAGCCGGCCATCTGGTCCCGGGGCACGAACAGCCCGCACAGCAGGACCTGCGGGAGCACCACCAGCGGCATGAACTGCACCGCCTGGAACTCGGTGCGGGCGAACGCGCTGCACAGCAGCCCGAGGGCCACGCCCAGGACCGCGTTGGCGACCGCGATGAGCACCACCAGCCAGGCGCTGCCGGCGGTCTCCAGACCGAGCACCCCGTACGCGTACGCCGTGGCGACCCCGGCCTGCACCGCGGCGGCCAGGCCGAACGCGGCGCCGTAGGCGAACAGCAGGTCGGCCTTGCCGACCGGGGTGGTGAACAGCCGTTCCAGGGTGCCGCGGGTGCGCTCGCGCAGCATGGCGATGCTGGTGAGCAGGAACATGATGATCAGCGGGAACATCCCCAGCATGATCAGCGCGACCCGCTGGAAGACCGCCGGCTGCCGCTCGAACATGAAGGAGACCAGCGTGAGCAGCACCGGCGGTACGACCAGGATGAGCGCCACGGTCCGGCGGTCGTGGCGCAGCTGGTGCAGGAGGCGCCGGACGGTGGCGGCGAAGACCCTCATGCCGGCGCCCCCTCCCGCTGCCGGATGAGGTGCAGGAACGCGGTGTCCAGGTCGTCCGCGCCGGCGGCGGACTTGATCTCCGGCGGCGTGCCGTCGGCGATGATCTCTCCGTCGCGGATGAGCAGCAGCCGCTGGCACCGCTCCGCCTCGTCCATGACGTGGCTGGTGACCAGCACCGTCGTGCCCTCGGCGGCCAGGGCGTGGAAGCGGCTCCACAGCTCGTCGCGCAGCACCGGGTCCTGCCCGACGGTCGGCTCGTCGAGCACCAGCACCCGAGGCCGTCCCACCAGCGCGCACGCCAGCGAGGCGCGGCTGCGCTGGCCGCCGGAGAGGTTGCCCACCAGCGCGCCGGCGTGGTCGGCCAGCCCGACCTCGTGGATGGTCCGGTCGGCCGCGGCGGCGTCCAGCCCGTAGAGGCGGGCGAAGTAGCGCACGTTCTCGCGCACCGTCAGGTCGTCGTAGACGCTCGGCGCCTGGGTGAGGTAGCCGACCTGGCGGCGCAGCGCCGGGGCGCCGGCCGGGTGGCCGAGCACCGTGACCCGACCGGACCGGATCACCTGGGTGCCGACGATGGCGCGGATGAGGGTGGTCTTGCCGCTGCCGCTGGGCCCGATCAGCCCGGTGACGACGCCGGCGGCGATGCGGACGTTCAGCCCGTTCAGGACCCGCCGCCGGCCCCGGTCGACCACCAGGTCCGCCACCTCGATGGCGGTGTCCATGGGACCTCCGACTAATTCAGCGACCGTTGAACTCAACGGTAGGTGAAATCCGGGGCCGCCCGCAACCCGGCTGCCGCGCCCGACCGCCCGCGGCCGACCCGGGCGGACGGCCGGGCCGCCGCTGCGGAACAATCGGGCGGGTGAGCGGAGACCTCGACCCCGCCATCGCCGCGCAGCTGAAGCGGGACGCCGACGGCCTGGTGGCCGCGGTGGTCCGCGACCACCACACCGGGGAGGTACTGATGCTCGCCTGGATGGACGACCAGGCGCTGCACCAGACGCTGCGCACCGGCCGGGCCACGTACTGGTCGCGCAGCCGCCGCCGGCACTGGGTCAAGGGCGAGACCTCCGGTCACTACCAGCTCGTACGGTCGGCCGCGCTGGACTGCGACGGCGACGCGGTGCTGCTGTCGGTGGAGCAGATCGGGGCCGCCTGCCACACCGGTGAGCGGACCTGCTTCCACCGCCCGCTGCCCGTGGCCGGCCCGCCCGCGTCCGGCCCGACCCCGCCCGCACCGGGGGACGCCGGGCCCGCGACCCGGGGGAGCCGGCCGTGACCAGCGGGGCGGTGGTCCCGGACGCGGCCCGCTTCCGCGAGCTGGCCGCCGGCCACCGGGTGGTGCCCGTCACGCGGCGGCTGCTCGCCGACGGCGAGACCCCGGTGGGCGTGTACCGCAAGCTCGCCGGTGGCCCCGGGACCTTCCTGCTGGAGTCGGCCGAGCAGGGCGCCGGCTCGGGCGGGACGGCGTGGTCGCGGTACTCGTTCATCGGGGTGCGCAGCGTCGCCACGCTCACGGAACGCGACGGCGCCGCGGTCTGGCTCGGGTCGCCACCGGCGGGCGTGCCCACCACCGGCGACCCGATGACCGTGCTGCGCGAGACCGTGGCGGCGCTGGCCGGCGCCGGCCGGCCCGACCCCCAGCTGCCACCGCTGACCGGTGGACTGGTCGGGTACCTCGGCTACGACCTGGTGCGCCGGTTCGAGCGCCTGCCCGAGCTCGCCACCGACGACCTGCACCTGCCCGAGCTGGGCATGATGCTCGCCACCGACCTGGTGGTGCTCGACCACTACGAGGGCTCGGCGATCCTGGTCGCCAACGCGATCCTGCCGCCCGACCCGGACCGGGCCACCGTGGACGCCGCCTACCACCAGGCGGTGGGACGGCTGGACGCGATGACCACCGCGCTGTCCCGCCCGCTGCCGCCGATGGTCTCCACGGTGGAGCCGATCACCGACGCGGGGCCCCTGGTCAGCCGGACCCCCGAGGGCGAGTTCCCCAAGGCGGTGGCCATCGCCAAGGAGGCGATCGCCGCCGGCGAGTGCTTCCAGGTGGTGCCGTCCCAGCGGTTCGAGCGCGAGACCACCGCCGACCCGCTGGACGTCTACCGGGTGCTGCGCACCCGCAACCCCAGCCCGTACATGTACCTGCTGCGCTACGACGACGTCGACATCGTCGGCTCGTCCCCGGAGGCGCACCTGAAGGTGACCGTGGGCGCCGACGGGACCCGGCGGGCCCTGCTGCACCCGATCGCCGGCACGCGGCCCCGCGGCACCACCCCGGCCGAGGACGCCGCCCTGGCCGCCGAGCTCCTCGCCGACCCCAAGGAGCGGGCCGAACACGTCATGCTGGTGGACCTCGGCCGCAACGACCTCGGCCGGGTCTGCCGGCCCGGCACCGTGACCGTGCCCGAGTTCGCGGCGATCGAGCGCTACAGCCACGTCATGCACATCGTCTCCACCGTGGTCGGGGAGCTGCGCCCGGACCGCAGCGCCCTGGACGCCCTGGTCGCCACGTTCCCGGCCGGCACCCTGACCGGGGCGCCGAAGGTCCGCGCCATGCAGCTCATCGAGGAGCTGGAGCCGGTGCGGCGCGGCCTGTACGGCGGCACCGTCGGCTACGTCTCCTTCGGGGGCGAGCTGGACATGGCGATCGCCATCCGCACCGCCCTCATGCGCGGCGGTCGGGCGTACGTGCAGGCCGGTGCCGGGGTGGTGGCGGACTCCGACCCGCACGCCGAGGAGGCGGAGACCCGGGCCAAGGCCGCCACCGTCCTGTCGGCCATCGCCGCGGCCGAGACCCTGCGGGCGGCCCGGTGAGCGCGGCACCGCGCGGACGGCTGCGCGGCCGGCCCGGGCTGGCCGCGACCGTCCTGGCGTGCGCCGCGGGCGCGGCGCTCGTGCTGCTCGCCGCCGGCCGCACCTGGGCGGTGCGCGTGGCGGACCGGCCCGCACCGCTCCCGGACGCCCGCACCGCGCTGACCGGCGGCGACCTGGTGGCCTGGCTGCCGTCGCTGGCCTGGGCGGCACTGGCGGCGGCCGCGGCCCTGCCGGCCGTGCGCGGCCACGCCCGCCGGGGGCTGGGCGGGCTGCTGGCGGTGGCCGGCGCGGCGATGGCCGTCGCCGCCGGCGTGGCCGGCGTGCGGGCCGGGTCCCCGGCCGGCTGGCCCGCCCTGGCGACGGTCGGTGCGGCGGCGGTGGCGGCCGCCGGAGGGCTGGCGCTCACCGCCAGCGGCGACTGGCCGGCGCTGGGCGCGCGGTACGAGCGGCGCGGGGCCGCTCCACCCGACCGGGGCGCGACCGCGCCGGACGGGCTCAACCGGACCGCGCGGGACGGGCACGGCGGGAGCGCGCCGGATGGCGGCACCTTCGCGGGTCGGGAGCGACAGCTGTGGGAGGCGCTCGACCGGGGCGAGGACCCGACGGCCTGACAGCCGCGGGCGGCCGAACCTCGCGGGTCGGACATTATGCCGCACCCGCACCGCACACTCGGGCGTACCCCCCGTGCCCGGCCGTGGCGGGCGCCACCTAGCATCAGGAGCACCCCGGAGACGTGGGCATCCGTGGAGGGGGAGTCTCTTGACAGCCGCAGGGCAGGTCGACCCGCACGAGACGACGGTGCTCGATGAGATCCTGGAGCGGGTGCGGGCCGACGTCGAGGCCCGGCAGAAGCGGGTCCCGCTCGCGGCCGTCAAGGAGCGGGCCGCCGCGGCGCCACCTCCCCGGGACGCCTACAGCGCCCTGCGCCGGCCGGGCGTCGGGGTCATCGCCGAGATCAAGCGGTCCTCCCCGTCGGCCGGGAAGCTGGCCGACATCCCCGACGCCGCCGCGCTGGCGGCCGAGTACGAGGCCGGCGGCGCGCGGTGCATCAGCGTGCTGACCGAGCCCCGGTACTTCGGCGGGTCGCTTGAGGACCTGGCGGCCGTGCGGCAGGCGGTGGACGTGCCGGTGCTGTGCAAGGACTTCATCGTCTCCAGCTACCAGGTGCACGAGGCCCGGGCGCACGGCGCCGACTTGGTGCTGCTCATCGTCGCCGCCCTCGAGCAGCAGGTGCTGGTCGGCCTGCGGGAGCGGATCGAGTCGCTGGGCATGACCGCGCTCGTGGAGGTGCACGACGAGCGGGAGGCCGACCGGGCGCTGGAGGCCGGTGCCCGGGTGATCGGCGTCAACGCCCGCGACCTGCGCACCATGCGGGTGGACCGGTCGGTGTTCGAGCGGATCGCGCCCGGCCTGCCCAACCACGTCGTCAAGGTCGCCGAGTCGGGCGTGCGCGGACCGCACGACCTGATCCGGTACGCGTCCGCCGGCGCCGACGCGGTGCTGGTCGGCGAGGGGCTGGTGACCAAGAAGAGCCCGCGCGAGGCCGTGGCCGAGCTGGTCACGGCCGGCAGCCATCCGGCGACTCCCCGTCCGGTGATATGAGGACCCCCGTCCGGTGACATGAGCACGACGGCACTGCCCGACGAACGCGGGCACTGGGGACGGTTCGGCGGGCGGTTCGTGCCCGAGGCACTGGTCGCCGCGCTGGACGAGCTGGCGGCCGCGCACCGGGAGGCGATGGCCGACGACGGGTTCCGGGCAGAGTTCGACCGGATGCTGCGCGAGTACGCCGGCTGCCCGTCGCCGCTGTACGAGGCCGCCCGGCTGTCCGAGCAGGTCGGTGCGAGGGTGCTGCTCAAGCGGGAGGACCTCAACCACACCGGCGCGCACAAGATCCGCAACGTGCTCGGGCAGGCGCTGCTGACCCGGCGGATGGGCAAGCGGCGGGTGATCGCCGAGACCGGGGCGGGCCAGCACGGGGTGGCCGCCGCGACCGCCGCCGCCTACCTCGACCTGGAGTGCGTCGTCTACATGGGAGAGGTGGACACCGCCCGGCAGGCGCTCAACGTCGCCCGGATGCGCATGCTCGGCGCCACCGTGGTGCCGGTGACGACCGGCTCGCGGACCCTCAAGGACGCCATCAACGAGGCGCTGCGGGACTGGGTGGCCACCGTGGAGAAGACCCACTACCTGCTGGGCTCGGCCACCGGGCCGCACCCCTTCCCGGTCATGGTGCGCGACTTCGTCAGCGGCATCGGCGCCGAGGCGCGGGCCCAGTGCCTGGAGCTGACCGGGGCGCTGCCGGACGCGGTCGCCGCCTGCGTCGGCGGGGGCTCCAACGCGATCGGCACGTTCCACCCGTTCCTGGGCGACCCGGAGGTCCGGCTGTACGGGTTCGAGGCCGGCGGCGACGGGGTGGACACCGGTCGGCACGCGGCCAGCCTCACCGGCGGCTCACCCGGGGTGCTGCACGGCGCCCGCACCTACGTCCTGCAGGACGAGGACGGCCAGACGACCGAGTCGCACTCGGTCTCCGCCGGGCTGGACTACCCGGCGGTGGGCCCGGAGCACGCCTGGCTGCACGAGACCGGCCGGGCGACCTACCAGGCGGTGACCGATGCCGAGGCCATGGAGGCGTTCGCGCTGCTGAGCAGCACCGAGGGCATCATCTGCGCGATCGAGAGCGCCCACGCGCTGGCCGGCGCCCTGCGGGTGATCCCGGAGCTGGCCGCCACCCTCGGCCGGCCACCGACGGTCATCGTGACCCTGTCCGGCCGCGGCGACAAGGACATGGAGACCGCCGCCCGGTGGTTCGGACTGCTGGGCGGTGAGCGGTGAACGCGTCGGTCGCGTTCGGCAAGGCCGCCGCCGAGGGCAGGTCCGTCCTCGTGGGCTACCTGCCGGCCGGGTACCCCACCGTGCCGGGTGCCATCGACGCCATGCGGGCGATGGTGGACGCCGGCGTCGACATGGTCGAGGTGGGCCTGCCGTACTCGGATCCGGTCATGGACGGTCCGGTGATCCAGCGTGCCGTGCAGGCCGCCCTGGACGCCGGCACCCGCACCGCCGACGTGCTGCGCACAGTGGAGGCGGTCGCGGCCACGGGCGTGCCGGTGCTGGTGATGACCTACTGGAACCCGGTCGAGCGGTACGGCGTGCAGCGGTTCGCCCGCGACCTGTCCGCCGCCGGCGGCGCCGGCCTCATCACCCCCGACCTGCTGCCGGACGAGGCGGAGGAGTGGCTGGCCGCCTCCGACGCCCACGACCTGGACCGCGTGTTCCTGGTGTCGCCCTCCTCGACCGACGAGCGGCTGGCGATGACGGTGGCGCACTGCCGCGGCTTCGTGTACGCCACCGCGGTGATGGGCGTGACCGGTCAGCGGGAGCAGACGTCGAAGGTGGCGCCGCAGCTGGTGGCGCGGGTACGGGCCACCGGGGCGACGCTGCCGGTGGGCGTCGGGCTGGGGGTGCGCGACGGCGCCCAGGCGGCCGAGGTGGCCGGGTACGCCGACGCGGTCATCGTCGGCAGCGCGCTGGTCGACGCCCTGTCGCGGGGCGTGGGTGACCTGGTGGCCGTCACCGCGGACCTCGCCGCCGGGCTGCGCGGCGCCGCCCGCGGCTGACCCCACCGCCGTACCACCGCGGCCGAACCACCGCGGGGCACGTCCGTCAGCCGCGCCGGCCGTGTCCGGGGCCCGGCCGGGCCGGGCCGGGCGCGGCGAGCCCGGCAGGGTGCGTCGGCGCGACCGGGACCGGCCCGCGTGCCGGCGCCCGGCCGGTCAGGCCGCGGCGACCGCCGCCGCGCGCGCCTCGGCGACGTCCGGCTCGGTGTCCCGCTGCAGCACCCGCAGCACGCCGGAGCGCCCGGCGGCCGCGTCGGCGACCGCGTGGCGGGCGGTCACGGTCATCGGCTCGGGCAGGTCGTCGGGATCGTGCCAGCTCAGCCGCGCGATCCGGCCGGGCGCGTTGACAGACGCCTCACCTCCGATGACACGCGCCCGGAACACGTACATGAGCAGGTCCGGCACCTCCGAGCCACACCCGTCGCCGGTGAGCTGGTAGATGCCGATCAGGTCGAGGATCTCGGTCTCCATGCCGGTCTCCTCGCGGACGTCGCGCACCACGGCGGCCACGGGGCTCTCCCCGGGGCGGATCCGGCCCCCGGGAAGTCCCCACAACCGGTGGCCGTGGCACTGCTGGCAGAGCAGCACGCGGCCGGCGGGGTCGGTGACCACGGCGCCGACCGCGGAGGTGAGCCCTTTCATGGCCTCAGCCTAGGCGCTGGCGGCGTCGGGGCACACCCCATCGCGGGCCGGCGCGGGGTAGCGTAGGCAGCCGTGACACTCGCGGCAATCCCCAGCCCCAGCCAGTGGGTGTGGCACCTGGGTCCGGTGCCCATCCGCGCCTACGCCCTGCTCATCGTCCTCGGCATCGTGATCGCCTGCGTGGTGACCGAGTACCGGTTGCGCGAGCGCGGCGCACCGCGGTACGCCGTGCTCGACCTCGCGGTGTGGGCGGTGCCGTTCGGCGTGGTGGGCGCCCGCATCTACCACGTCATCACCTCGCCCGAGGGCTACTTCGGTCCGGGCGGCGAGCCGCTGAAGGTCTTCCAGATCTGGCACGGCGGTCTCGGCATCTGGGGGGCGATCTCCGGCGGCGCGCTCGGGGTGTGGTTCGCCTGCCGGCAGCTCAAGCTGCCGATGCGGGTGGTGGCGGACGCGGCCGCGGTGGGCATCCCGCTGGCCCAGGCCGTCGGCCGGCTCGGCAACTGGTTCAACAACGAGCTGTACGGCAGCCGCACCACGCTGCCGTGGGGCCTGGAGGTGCACCAGCTCGCCCCCGGCGGCGACGAGCCGTTGCGCCTGGAGGGCGAGCCGGTCCTGCTGCCCGGCCTGTACCACCCGACGTTCCTGTACGAGCTGCTGTGGAACGTCGGGGTGGCGGCGCTGGTCTGGCAGGTCGGCAAGCGGCTGCGGCTGGGTGCCGGCCGGCAGTTCGCCCTCTACGTCGCCGGCTACACCGCCGGACGGTTCTGGATCGAGATGCTTCGCATCGACGACGCCAACACGATTCTGGGCGCGCGGGTCAACGTGTGGGTCGCCGCGCTGGTGTTCCTCGGCGCCGTGATCTACCTGCTGCGGGTGCGCGGCGAGCCGGAGTACCTGCTGCCGGCCGGTGAGGGCGGCGGCTACCGCGTCGTGACCGCGGCCGAGTACCACCAGGCGCGCGCCGCGGCCGTCGCATCGGCGTCGTCGTACACGACCACCGGCCGCGATCCGCGCACGCCGAGCCGGCGCATCGCCGCCTGGAACGCCTCGGCCGTGGGCAGCGGGTGCCGCCCGCCCCGGCCGGGCGGCGCGGCGAGGTCCCGGTCCAGGTCGCAGAAGACCGCCCCGGGGATGTGCCCGGCGGCGTAGGCCTCGGCACCGGGCGGCCCGCCGAGCCGCCACCGCACGTCCAGCACGGTCACCTCGCCGAGCGCCGCGTCGAGCTCCGCGGGGGTGATCAGGGTGCTCATCTCGTGCTCACCTCCACCAGCGGGATGTACTGATCGTCGGCGGTGAGCGAGCCGTGCATGCCGACGAGCGCGGACTCGCGCGGCTCCTGCTGGGACGCGATCACCGCGCAGTCCCCGTACGGCACGGCGATCACGTCGCCGATCCGCCCGAGCCATTCCCGGCGCACGGCCGGCCCGAACCAGCCGGACTCGATCGCCTCCTCGCGGGTGACCACCCAGGCCCGGCCGGCGAGCTTCGCCCGCCAGGTCTCCAGCACCGCCGCGGCCGCGCCCGGCTCGGTGTACAGGTGGCGGGCCCGGGCGTCCCCGCCGAGCATCGCCACGCCCTCGCGCAGCTCGGGCACGAGGTCGAAGTCGACCCGGTCGGTGACGTTCACCATGCCGTGGTCGGCGGTGACGTACAGCGCCGAGCCGCCGGGCAGCGCCGCGGCGAGCCGCTCGGCGAGGCGGTCGACGATCGCGAGCTGCTCGCGCCACTCGGGGGTGTCCACCCCGGCGACGTGGCCCTGCAGGTCGAGGTCGCCGTAGTAGACGACGACGTAGGCGCGCTCGGCGGCGAGCTCCCGCCCGGCCGCGGCGACGAGGTCGTCCACGGTGTCCGCGCCGACGAAGCGCACGCCGCGGTACACCGCGCGGGTGAGCCCGGTGTGCTCGAACATGCTCGGGCCGACGTACACCGGCCGCACCCCGGCGGCCTCGGCCCGCTGGTAGACGGTCTGCGCGGGCTGCCAGGCGTCCGGGTCGATCTCCGGCCCGGCCGTGGTGGTCCACCGCAGGCTGTGCAGCATGCGCCCCTCACCGGGCACGGCGAGGCGCAGGCCGAGCATGCCGTGCTCGCCGGGCGCCAGTCCGGTGCCGAGCGTGCCGAGGCTGGTCGAGGTGGTGGCGGGGAACCCGGCGGTGAGCACGCGGCCCGGCTGCGCCGACAGGAACGGGGCGAGGT
>VSBZ01000094.1:0-15093 GCA_047459215.1 Micromonosporaceae bacterium
TTGCCCTGGTGGGGGATGCCCCCCCACTCCCGACCCCGCCACACCTGGATGCTGTACATGGCCGGCTCCCGGTACCGGTTCGTGTTGGTCACCACCCGGTGCTGGTCCGGTACACCCATGGTGTTGCGGTCGTTGAAGAAGTACAGCGTCACCTTGCTGAACGTGGTCGGCTTGCCGAAGTCCAGCTCGTACCAGTCCTGGGTGTTTCCGGAGCCGGCGCTGCCCCAGAACGGCATGTTGATGGTGGCACCGTCGATCGGGCCGGTGAGGCTGGTCGGGCCGTACGCCTGGGTGTCCTGCGCCTGGTCCACGAAGGAGGCCGATGGGGTGGCGCCGAGGGCCAGGTTCGGGGTCGGCCGGACCTTGTGGTCCGGGGTGATGTCCACGCCGGCCTTCTGGAAGATGTCCACCACCCGCTCGCTGGTGAGCTCCACCTCGGTCGGCGCCGGCGCGCCCGGGCGGGCGGCGTTGTGCAGCACCACGGCCGGGGTGTCCGGGAAGTCGACGGCGCCGGTGTCCGGATCCCACACCAGGTGTGCCAGGCGGTCGACGGTGAGGACCCGGTGGCCGTCCAGGTAGGCCGAGTAGCCCTGCGGCACACCGGGGTAGTGGCCGTCACCGTTCCAGACGATGGTCAGGTCCTGGCCGCGGTAGTTGATGTCGGTGACGGTGAAGTGCGGCCAGTCGATGTCGATCGGCCACAGCTCCAGCTTCTCGTCGGTTCGCGGCCGCAGCCCGGCGACATCCTCGATGACGGTCCAGTTGCTGCTACCGAGCATCGTGTGGTGGATGCCGGACCGACCGAAGGTCTGCTGCTGCGGGTTCCAGTTGAACCAGAACTCGTTCGAGTCCGGCCACCGGGTGTCGCCGTTGATGAAGGTCGCCCAGGCGTTCCAGTAGAGCAGCTTCTTGTACCACTCGTTGTCCAGGTACGGCGTGTCGTAACGGCGCAGCACCGACGAGAGCAGCCGGAACTGGACGGTCGAGTTGATCTGGCTGAAGTTGTTCGAGCCCCGGTTGCGCGCCTGGTGGTCGCGCTGGTTGGCGGTGTAGAAGGGGAAGATCGGGTACTCGGCGGGGTCGTCGAACAGCCGCAGGGCGTTGAGGTACGGCTCCTCGTTCGGCACCAGCCCCACCGTGAACGGGTAGTAGTTGTTGATCTCCTTCCACGGGATCAGGGTGTCGGTGTGGACGTCCCGGTGCAGGAACAGCTGCGACTCCGGATCCCACAGGGTGTCCAGGATCGCCTGCCTGATGTTGTCGGCGAGCTCCCGCATCTCCGCCGCCTTCTCCGGCTGGCCGATGGTCTCGTAGATCTCCGCGGTCGCCAGCGCGTTGGCGTAGACGTATGCGGTCTCGGTCCGCTCGTTGCCCCGTCCGAAGTAGTCGAACGAGGGGTTGTCGGCGTCGTTCCCGTTGAGGTAGTTGCAGCAGTACCACAGCAGGTACGGGTTGGCGCCCTGGACGTTCGGCGGCGGCTTGCGGTGCGCGAGCTGCGACTTGACGTCGTGCTCGCCGTAGCGGGCCAGGTTCCCCAGGATCTCCGGCTGCCCGCCGTGGATCTGGTAGGCGCGCCAGGAGGCGTCGGTGGTGTACTGCAGGTAGCTGTCGTTCCAGTTCGTCGGCTTGCCCGGGTTGTCGCTGTAGCGGCTGTGCCGGGAGCCTTCACCGGCCGACAGCATGGTGCCGTACACGTACAGCGGATCGCGCAGGTACTTCAGCTCGTCGATGAACATCGGCACCGTGAGCGCGATCGAGTTGTTGTAGCCGGTCACCCCCTCGATCCCGACCGGGAACTGGAAGTCGTTGCCCGGCGCGTCGGCGTCGAGGAAGTTGAACCGTATGATCCACCAGCGGTAGTAGATGTGCTTCTTGATGGCCTCTTCCGGCACGTCGATGTAGGGCAGGTTGTCGGCCCACCACCTGTTGTACGCGCGGACGTGGGTGGTGTACGCCTCCAGCGGAGTGGCGTCCCGGTAGAACTCGTACTCCGTCCTCGACTCCGGGATCTCCTCGGTGATGAAGCCCATCGTCACCTTGGTGTGCACCGTCTCGCCCGGCGCCACGGTCACCGACCCGGCGAGCGTCGTCCCGTCCACGGTCAGGTGGTCACCGGACAGCCGCGGGTACAGCGTGGTGATCGCGTTGCGGGCTTCGACGACGTCCGTGAGTTCGTTGCCGTCCGGCACGGTGGCGTACGGCGAGCTGACCCGGATCGGGAGCTCCTTGGTCTCCGAGCCGGTGTTGGTGATCGCGAGGTTGGTCACCGCCACGTTCGCGTTGGTGATGAACTTCGTGACCTCGACGCTGAAGCCGGCACTGGCGTTGGTGTAGGTCTGCCGCCAGTAGCTCGGGGTCTGCCGCCGGGTGGACACGTTCTGGCTGTAGCCGCCGTCCCCGAGCGTGATGGTGTAGGCGCTTTGGCCGTCGATGACGTCCCAGTACGCCACCTGACCGCCGAACCCGATGACGTTCGGGCTGTGGGTGTACATGTACAGGGCGCGGCCGCGGGTCATCAGCTGGTTGCCGGCCGGGTCGCTGCCCTCCCGGGCGAGCAGCCGGTCCATCCAGAAGTCGTGTCCCGGCTGCCCGGCACCGGCGGCCAGCTCGGCCTCGTACATCGCCCGCATCATGCCGCGGGTGGTGTAGCCGACCGGCTCGTCGGGCACCGGGTCGGCCGGCCCCCCGAAGGTGGGGTAGCCGATCGTCTGGTCCGCCGCGGCGGGGGTCGCCACCGCGACCGCCGCCACCGTGGCGATCGCGGTGACCACCGACGTCGCCAGCGCCACGGCGCGCTTGCGCCGGGCCGCTGCGGGGGTGAGACACCCGGTGGGCGTCATGGCCCCACCTCCTGCAAGTTCCACTTCAGTGTTTCAGCTCGACGTCGACGTAGTCCAGATCGACGATTCCTGGCTGGTCCTGCTTGCTGAGGGTGATGGTGGAGGTGCCGGCGGGAAGCTCCACGGTCACCGTGGTCTGCCGGATCATGTCCCGGAACTGGGTCGGCGGGTAGACGACCGGCTGCCACGGCCCGTCGTTGACCCGGACCACGCCACCGGCCGGGATCTGCGCCCGCCGCTCCTGCTCGCTACCGGCGGTCGAGTAGCCGATGGTGAGCTCGTAGGTGCCGGCCGCCGGCACCGTCACCGGTAGCCGGACCGCGCTGGTCGGCTGGGCGAGGTTGCGGACGTACGCGGCACCGGAGAAGTAGGGCGCGGAGAAGTTCGCGGTCGACATGTCGACCTCGACCCGGTTGGCACCGGTGATCTCGCCGCTCTCGGCCTCGATCCGGGTCCGGAACGGCGTCACCTCGATGTAGTCCACATCGAGTGCACGGGAGGGCAGCTCCAGCCGGAGCTGGTTGGTGCCCTCGGCGAGCACGACGTGGGTCTGGTGGGTGGCGAACTGCCCGCCCGGGGTGGGCACGAGTTCCAGTTGCTGGCGCGCTCCACCCGCCAGGACGGCGGCGGGGACCGCGGTGCCGGCCCGGTTGGCGTACCGGATCCGCAGGTCGTACGCGCCGGCCACCGGCGCGTCCACCGAGAAGGTCAGCGCGCCCGTGCCGGCCCGTCGGGTCTGCACGTACCGGTTGCTCGACGCGACCGGGCTGTGCTCCGTGGACATCCCGGCGCGGTGGGCGGCCTCCGCCTCGTACCGGCGTACCGGCCCGGGCAGCGGCGGCGCGGTGCCGGCGGGCGTGACCACCGCGAGGTAGGCGTCGGTCTCGGAGATGCCGGCGACCGGCACCGTGATCCTCCCGTCCCGGATCGGGTAGGTGCCCTCGAACAGCGCGACCGGGCCCTCGGAGACCCCGTCGGTGCCGGTCCACTCGGTGGTGAACACCTGCACGTCGGCCTTGCCACCGAAGCCGGGCAGCGACCGCAGGCCGTTGATCTCGAGCAGGATGTCGCCCTCACCGCCGCCGAAGATGACCCGGACGGTGCTGGTCTCCGGGTCGGCGCTGGCGAAGCCGTCCAGCGCCGGGACCCGCTCGACGCCGATGATCTCGGTGGCGACGGTCGCGTCGCGGCCGTTGCCGGAGGAGTCCAGCACGGTGGCACCGTCCGGTTCGTCGAACCGGTACGCGGCGACGGTGCCGGTCCCGCCGGGTGGGGTGAGCAGCGACCGGATCTCGGCCTGGGTCAGCCCGCGGTCGTAGATGTGGAACTCGTCGATCGCGCCGTTGAACAGCGGGTCCGGGTACTGGGAGCGACCGATCCAGTTCTGGGTGGTGGCGCCGAGGTCGGCCGGGCTGAGCGTCATGTTCGGGTTGGTCCCGACCGGCTCACCGTTGACGTAGAGGGTGGCGGTGGTGCCGGTCTTCGTGATCGCGATGTGGGTCCACTGGCCGGTGGGCAGCTGCCCGGCCGAGCTGTTGACCCGCTGTTCGCCACCGGCGCCGCTGGTGGTGATGGCGAACCGGGGGCCGCTGCCGGCGTTCACGGTGAGGAACATGTTGGTCGCCTGGCCGGAGCCGAAGTCGAAGATCCTCGCCCACTGGCTGGTCGACGCCGGGTTGACCCAGGCCGCGATGGTGAAGTCGGTGAGCCCTTGGACGATCCCGGTCGGCAGGGTGACGTACTCGTTCGGTTCCTCTCCGCCCAGCCGCAGGGCGTTGCCGAAGCCTTCCTGGCCGGGGATGCGGGTGGCCGGTGCAGGGGCCGGTTCGCCGATTTCGATGTACCGGCCCACCTCCGCCGGCGGGATGGTCTGCACCATCTGGCCAGTCATGTCGCCGTACCACGTGAACAACCAGTAGTTGCCGGTGGGCTCGGGGTCGGTGGCCGGGCCGGAGCCACCGCCGACCGGGACCAGCAGGTCGGCGAGCCGGCCCGGCTTGTGCCAGAAGGCGAGGTTGGCGGTGTCCACTTCGGCTCGCTCCAGCTTGGCGATGAACCGGGTGAGCCAGCCCGGCACCCCGGCGTCCCGGGGCGATCCGTACTCGTTGATGCTGATCGGCAGGGGCCCGAACCCCAGCTCCCGCTCCAACTGCCGGTAGAACGCCACGTGCTCGGAGAGGTGCAACCCTTCCTCCGGCCCGAGCTCGTGCCAGGAGACGATGTCCGGAACCGTGCCGGCCTCGACGACATGGGTGAAGAACTGGCGCAACCCGCTCCGGTAGTTCCGGTCATAGCTCGGGCCGATGATCGGCGCGTCGGGGTCGAGCTCGCGGATCAGCCGGTAGGTCCGGTCCCACATCTCGAAGTAGTCGCCCCACGCCGGGTTCCAGGTCCACTGCGGCTCGTTCCAGATCTCGTAGCCGTACAGGTTGTCCATGCCGGACTCCTGCACCGCCCGGACCATCTGCTCGACCGCGGAGTACCAGAACTCGTCACCCCGCCACTGGTAGGGGAAGGTCGGGAAGATGTCGGGCAGCCGGACCGCGACCATGGCGCCGTTGCGCGAGGCCACCTGCCAGACCTTGAGGGTGTCGCCGACCGGTGCCGGCTCCCCGTTGGGCATGTGCGTGGCGCCCGGTGGCGGCTGGACGAAGCTCTTCGGGCGGGTCGGGGCGATCCACTCGTCCGGCGGCCAGCCCTCGTCGGCGATCCCGTAGAGCGATCCGGAGGCGGCATGGTCGACCGGCTTGAACGGCTTCGACACGTCGACGATGAGCTTGGCATGAGCCGGAAAGTCCGCTGCGGGGCCGCGGTCGGCGGCCTGCCCGGGCGCTGGTGATGCCAACAGGCTCACCGCCAGCAGGCTCGCACCAGCCGCTGCTACCGATCGTCTCCGCATGTCGTCCTCCGATCTCTCGATCGCCGGCGTAGCGGGCACCGCGGTTTCGGAAAAGGTTTTCGGACAGAGTAAGAGCGTGACGATGGGCTGTCAATACGTCACCGAAACGGCTCCGACACGGCCGGAAAGGTCGGGAAAGGACGGCACGACGCGGTCGCCGGCCCGGGCCGCGGGAGCCGGACAGCGACCGGACCGGACGGACGGTGGTGCCAGGGGCCGCCGAGCGGCGTCGGCCCCTGGCACCCGGGCCGGCGGGACCGGCGGATCGAGTGGTCAGCCCCGACCGGAACGGCCAGCGGAGGTCGGCCTCTCGACCGACCGGGTCGGACGCCGGAGCGGTCGCGGGCTCGCCGGGTGGGAGTTGGTGCGGGGCGAGCGGGTCGCCCCGGGAGTGGGCGTGGCGCGACGGGTCGGGCCGGCGGCGGGGCGGCGTGTCAGGCCAGCGGCGTGGTGGAGCCGCGCAGCACGATCCGGCAGGGCAGCTTCTCGACCCCGGAGCGCGGCCGGCCGTCGAGGGCGTCGAACAGCGCCCGGGCGGCCGTCCGACCCAGCTGCTCCAGGTTCATGTCGATGCTGGTCAGCGGCGGCCGGGCGTTGGTGCTGAGGACTTCCCAGTTGTCGAAGCCGAGCACCGCGATGTCGTCCGGGATCCGCCGTCCGCGCTCCCGTAGCGTGTCCATCACCCCGCGCGCCACCAGGTCGCTGCCGCAGAAGATGGCGTCGATGTCGGGGTGCTGGTCGAGCAGCATCGCGGCGGCGGCCCGCCCCCAGCCCTCCGACCAGGCGCCGTACCGCACCCCGCCGACCAGCTCCAGGCCGGCGTCGGCGAGCGCGGCCAGCGCACCCTCGGCCCGGTCCCGGGCGGCGGCGTAGCCGGGATCACCGGTGACGTGGGCGATCCGCCGTCGTCCGCAGGAGATCAGGTGCTCGATCGCCAGCCGGCCGGCGCCGACGTTGTCGCAGATGATCGACAGGTCCTCCGGATCCTCCGACGGCGCATAGGTGTAGACGACCGGCACCGGTAGGTCGCGCCCGAGCGACGGCCGCGGGTCGGTGCGGCTGCCGACCACGATGATGCCGTCGACCTGGCGGCTCAGCAGCGCCTGGACGTGGTACTGCTCGCGGATCGTGTCGCCGCGGGCGTCGCAGAGGAAGCCGTTGACCCGGTCGGCGCCGAACGCGTCCTCCACGCCCATCAGGATCGGGATGACGAACCGGCCCTCCAGGTCGCTGGTGACCAGCCCGACGGTGCCGGTCCGGCCGGCCAGCAGGCTCTGCGCCAGCACGTTGGGGGAGAAGGACAGCTGCTGCGCGGCCTGCATGACCCGTGCCCGGGTGGTGGCGCGGACGTGACTGCGACCGTTCAGCGCCTTCGACGCGGTGGACGCCGAGACTCCGGCCAGCCTGGCGACGTCCGCCAGGGTGGCACGCCGAGGCCGGGTGGGACCTGGGGTCCGCTCGACCATACGGCCGTCCTCCTCCTCGTTGATCTCATCTTTCGTTTCCGTTGGCGTTCAGCCTACCGCTTGACACGCTTGCGGCACGACCATAGCCTGGTCGGAAAACCTTTTCGGTAATCGAACACGGCAGCACGAAACACTCATGACTTCCCAGATGGCAAGGAGACCGGCGTGAGCATCAGAAAACTTACCATCGCCGCCGCCGGCCTGGTGTTGGCCCTCGCCGCCGGTGCCTGCGGCAACGACGACGGGAACGACGGTGGCAGCAGGTCGAGCGACCCGCTGGGGGTCGACGACGGCACCGAACTCACGATGTGGACCCGGTCGGCGACCGAGACCCAGTCCCAGTTGCTCGTCGACGCCTACAACGCGACCCACAAGAACCAGGTCAAGCTCACGGTCTTCCCGGTCGACGAGTACCTCGGCCGGGTCGGTACCGCCGCCGGGGCGCAGGAGCTGCCTGACCTGGTGAGCCTGGACGTGGTCTTCGTCCCGCAGTTCACCACCGCCGGCGCCCTGTTGGACATCACCGAGCGGATCGACGCGCTGCCCTTCGCCGACGATCTCGCCCAGTCCCACATCGACGTCGGCACGCTGGACGGCCGCAAGTACGTCGTTCCGCACACAATGGACCTGTCCGTCCTGTTCTACAACAAGGACCTGTACCGGCAGGCGGGGCTGGACCCGGAGCAGCCACCGACCACGCTGGTGGAGTTTGCCGAGCACGCGCGCAAGATCAACGAGCTCGGAGACGACATCTACGGCACCTTCTTCGGCGGCAACTGCGGTGGTTGCTACGTGTTCACCTGGTGGCCGAGCATCTGGGCCGACGGCGGCGAGGTGATGAACGAGGACGGCACCGAGTCGCTGCTGGACCGGCCGGAGGCGGTCGCGGTCTACGACGTCTGGAAGGGCCTCATCGAGGACGGCGTGGTGGCTCCCGGGTTCGAGGACGAGCCGGGTGCGACCTGGGTCTCCTACTTCCCGCAGGGCAACATCGGCGTGATGCCGATGCCGTCGACCCAGCTCGGCCTGATGCCCGAGGACATGGACATCGGCGTCGCCCCGATTCCCGGGGTCAAGGGTGGCCAGTCGACCTTCGTCGGCGGTGACAGCATCGGGATCGCGGCCAACAGCGAGCACGCCGACCAGGCATGGAACTTCATCGCCTGGACACTGTCCGACGAGGCCCAGATCGAGGTGGTCGCGAAGAACCGGGACGTGGTCTTCCGGACCGACCTGGCGGTCAACAAGTACTCGGAGGAGGACCCGCGGCTGGTGACGATCAACGAGGTCGCCGCGGTCGGGCGGACGCCGTACGCGCTGCGGTTCGGCGAGACCTTCAACGACCCGCAGGGCCCGTGGCTGCCGTTGATCCGCAACTACCTCTTCGGCGACGGCAGCACGCTACAACAGGACAATGCGGCCGTCACGGCGTCGCTTCAGGGCCAGTGAGCACCGAGGCAAGTGGACACTGACGAGCGTGATGTCCCGATGAGTCTGGTCCTGGAGCGGGAACATGTGACGCAGGCGCCACCACGGCCGGCCGCCCGCCGGCCGTGGTGGCGGTCCCGCGCCGCCAAGGGCGCGCTGTACGCCTCACCGGCGGTGCTGTTCGTGCTCGCGTTCTTCGTGCTGCCGCTGCTGCTGGTCGGGCAGATCTCCATCAGTGAGTGGCCGCTGCTGCAGGGGAACCAGGGGATCAACTTCCCGGAGAACTACCAGAACCTGACCCGGAACCGGCTGTTCTGGCCAGCGGTCGGGTTCACCGTGAAGTACACCGTGGTCGTGGTGGTCCTACTGCTCGGCCTGGCGATGGTGATGGCGCTGCTGGTGCAGAACCGTCGACGCGGGGTCGGGTTCTTCCGGACCGCCTTCTTCCTGCCGACCGCGCTCGGGCTCGCCAGCGCCTCGCTGCTGTTCTGGGGCTTCTACAGCCCGTCGATCGGACCACTGGACCCGATCCTGCAGGGGCTGGGGATCACCGACGAGCCGATCCGCTGGCTCGGCACGCCGAACATGGCGCTGTTCTCGACGGTCGCCCTGATCGTCTGGAGGTTCGCCGGGTTCTTCATGCTGATCCTGCTGGTCGGCCTGCAGTCGATCCCGACCGAGGTGTACGAGGCGGCCAAGATAGACGGTGCCACCGGCTGGCAGACGTTCGCCCGGGTGACCCTGCCGTTGCTACGGCCGTCGATCGCGCTCTGCCTCATCATCTCGGTGACCGGCTCGCTGCTCGCGTTCGACCAGTTCTACATCCTGACCCAGGGTGGTCCGGACAACTCGACCACCACCGTGGTGATGCTGATCTACCGGGAGGCGTTCCGGCGGTTCGACCTCGGCTCCGCCGCCGCCCTGTCGGTGGTGGTGCTGGTGGCACTGCTGCTCATCAACGTCGCGCAGTTCCGGTTCCTGCGGCGGGGGGTGGAGTGATGCGACAGGTACTCGGCCGGACGCCCTACTACGTGTTCGCCACCGGCTTGGCGATCCTGTTCCTGGCACCGCTGGTGTGGACCGCGGTGGCGTCGGTTTCGCCCCACGGCGCCACCGCCCAGAAGGTCGGGTACGGGCTGGGCAACTACCGGACCCTCTTCAACTGGGAGGCGGGGCTGCCGACGTACCTGCTGAACAGCGCCCGGGTCACGCTGCTGACGGTGGCGCTCACGCTGGTGCTGTCGGTGCTCGCCGGCTACGCCTTCGCCCGGTTCCGCTTCCCCGGACGGGACGTGCTGTTCCTGCTCGTCATCGCGATCCTGATGGTGCCGTACGTCACCCTGCTGGTTCCACTGTGGGTGCTGCTCGGCGAGGTCGGGCTGCGCAACTCGCTGGAGGGGTTGGCCCTGGTGCTCACCCTCTACCAGCTGCCGTTCTCGGTCTTCATGATGCGGATCTCGTTCGAGGCGGTGCCCCGGGAGCTGGACGAGTCGGCCCAGGTGGACGGTTGCGGCACGTTCGGGGTGCTGCGCCGGATCCTGCTCCACGCGGTCTGGCCCGGGATCATCACCGTGGGGCTGTTCGCCTTCCTGAACGCCTGGAACGACTTCATCGCCCCACTGTTCCTCATCAACGACAGCGACCGGTTCCCGCTGCCGCTGGCGATCGCCACCCAACGGGTACAGACCCACGGCGCCATCGACTACGGCGTCACCGAGGCCGGCGTGGTGGTGATGGCACTTCCGTGCCTGCTGCTCTTCATCTTCCTACAACGCTACTACGTACGCGGATTCATGTCTGGAGCGCTGAAGGGATGAGCGAACCCGTTGCCCCACGGCGGAGCCGGCTCCGCCCGCTCGGGATACCCGAGGTCAGGATCACCGGCGGTTTCTGGAAGGAGCGCCAGCAGGTCAACGCCGAGGCCACGTTGCCGCACTGTCTGAGCTGGATGGAGCGGCTCGGCTGGCTGGGCAACTTCCGGGCGGTGGCCGAGGGACGCAGTGGTGCCGAGCGGTCGGGACGGGTGTTCTCCGACTCGGAGATCTACAAGCTCGCCGAGGCGATGGCCTGGGAGTCGGCTCGGAGCGGTGACGCCTCGGTCAAGGCGACGCTCAGCCGGCTCGCCGCCGAGGTCGGCGCGGCTCAGCAACCCGACGGCTACCTCAACACCGCGTTCGGCCGGCCGGACCTGCCACCCCGCTACAGCGACCTGGAATGGGGTCACGAGCTCTACTGCTACGGCCACCTGCTGCACGCCGGGGTAGCGGCCGGCCGGGTCGGCGTCGGCGGCGAGCTGCTGGAGATCGCCGTCCGGGCCGCCGACCACGTCTGCCGGACCTTCGCCGACGGCGCGAACGAGGGGATCTGCGGCCACCCCGGAATCGAGATGTCGTTGGTGGAGCTCGCCCGGCTCACGGGCGAGCAGCGCTACCTCGACCAGGCGGCCCGCTTCGTGGAGCGGCGTGGCAACGGCCGGCTCGCCGACATCGCCTTCGGCCGGTCGTACTACCAGGACGACCTGCCGGTGCGGGCCGCGACGGTGCTGCGCGGACACGCGGTCCGGGCGCTCTACCTCGCCGCCGGCGCGGTGGACGTGGCGGTCGAGACCGACGACGACGACCTGCTGGCGGCGATCATCCGGCAGTGGGAGGCGACGGTCGCCCGCCGCACCTACCTCACCGGCGGGATGGGCTCGCGCCACAGCGGGGAGGCGTTCGGCGACGACTTCGAGCTCCCGCCGGACCGGTCCTACTCCGAGACCTGCGCCGGGGTGGCGTCGGTGATGCTCAGCTGGCGGCTGCTGCTGGCCACCGGCGAGCCGCGCTACGCGGACCTGATCGAGCGGACCCTCTACAACGTCGTCGCCACCGCGATGGCGGCGGACGGGCGGAGCTTCTTCTACGCCAACACGCTGCACCAGCGGGTCCGTGGTGAGCCGCTGCCGCCCGACTGGGTGAGCCCCCGGCCGGCCACCCGGCTGCGGGCGGCCTGGAACCAGGTGGCGTGCTGCCCCAACAACGTCGCCCGGCTGCTGGCCAGCCTCTCGGCCTATGTGGCCACCGTGGACGACGGTGGCCTGCAGCTGCACCAGTACGCCGACGCCGAGATCAGCACCAGGTTGCCGGACGGCCGGCCGGTCGGGGTGCGGGTCCGCACCGACTACCCGGACCGCGGCGAGGTGGTGGTCGAGGTGGTCGAGGCGCCCGCCGGCGAGTCGACCATCTCGCTGCGGGTTCCCCACTGGGCGGTCGGCCGGGCCCGGTGGACCGATCCGGACGGGCAGTCCCGCACCGCGCTCGCCAGCACCGTCGAGGTGAGGCGGCGGTTCACCCCGGGCGAGACGATCCGGCTGGAGCTGCCGGTGGCGCCGCGATGGACCGAGCCGGACCCGCGGATCGACGCGGTCCGTGGCTCGGTCGCACTCGAACGCGGCCCGGTGGTGTTCTGCGTCGAGTCGGTCGACCTGCCCGGTGACGCCGACGTGGACGTGGTCCGGGTGGACCCGTCGACGGCACCGGAGGACCGCGACGGCGCCGTGGCGGTCGCCGGCGCGCTGGTCGAGCCGGCGTCGCCGGCCTGGCCCTACCGGACCACCGGCAGCGGCGGCGGCGAGCCCCGGCGGCCGGCCGAGATCCTGCTGCGGCCGTACCACTCCTGGGGCGAACGGGGCCCGGCCACGATGCGGGTCTGGCTGCCCACCCTTTGAGTGCGGCGGGGGACCCCGCCCGCGCTCCCCCCGGGTCACCCGCCGCACTCACGCATGCCGGGCGCCGTGCCCGGGTCCGGGGCGACCCCGGGCACGGCGCCCGTCGCATGGGTGCCGGCCGCGGCCGGAGCCGGCAGCGCCCGGGCCGGGAGTCCCGCCCGGCCACGCCACTGGCCCCACCCACAGTGCCCGGACGGCCGCGACCACCCCTCAGGCGGCGTGCCGGCCGACGGGCGACGGTGACGGAGCGGGCGCCGGCGCCGCGGACCCGTCGCGGGGCGGGACGAGCCTGGCACCACCCACGAGCGTGAGCAGCAACCCGACCACGGACCATCCGGTGAGGCCCCACAGCGCGGCCGTCGAGCCGGCGCCGTCGAACCAGGCGACCGACCGGAGCAGGGTCGCGCCGGCGCCGGGAGGCAGCCACTGTCCGACCCGTCCCCACGGCTGCGGCAGCAGCTCCGGCGCGGGGACCTCGAAAGGTTCGCCGGCACCGTGTTCGGGAGGATCCGGGACCAGTTCGCCACCATCGCCCGGGCCGCGCGCCAGCGCGGCGACCTGCCGGCCGACAGCGACCCACGGGCGGTGGGCGCGGTGCTGATGGCCCTCGTGCCGGGATACGTCCTGCAGCGCCTCCTGACCGGCGGCCCCGACCGGGAGACCTTCCTCGCCGGGCTCACCGCGCTGCTGTCCCGGCCGGCCGGACCGCCGGTCGGCGCGTGAACGTCCCGGCCGGCCCGTTGGCCGTCGGCGGCGCCGACCGCCCGCCGCGACCGGCCTCCGCTCAGCCGGTCCGGCTGGCCGGGGGCAGGAACCCGACCCGGTCGTAGACGGTGCGCAGCGTCGTCTCCGCCACCGCCCGCGCCTTCTCCGCCCCCACGGTCAGCAGCTTGTCCAGCTGCGCCTGGTCGTCCAGGAACATGCGGGTGCGCTGCTGGAACGGCGTGACGAACTCGACCACCAGCTCGGCGAGGTCCTTCTTCAGGTCGCCGTACCCCTTGCCCTCGTACGCCCGCTCCAGGTCCGCGATGCTGCGCCCGGACAGCGCCGAGAAGATCGTGAGCAGGTTCGAGATCCCCGGCTTCGTCTCCGGGTCGAACCGGATCTCCCGGCCGGAGTCCGTCACCGCCGACCTGATCTTCTTCGCCGACCGGGCCGGGTCGTCCAGCAGCTCGATGATGCCGCCGGGCGACGAGGCGGACTTGGACATCTTGGCGGTCGGGTCCTGCAGGTCGGTGATCTTCGCGGTCTCCCGCGGGATGTAGGGCTCCGGCACGGTGAACGTGGGCCCGAACGTGGCGTTGAACCGCTGGGCGAGATCCCGGGTCAGCTCCAGGTGCTGCCGCTGGTCCTCCCCGACCGGCACCGCGTCGGCCTGGTAGAGCAGGATGTCCGCGGCCTGCAGGATCGGGTAGGTGAACAGCCCGACGCTGGCGCGCTCCGCACCCTGCCGGGCCGACTTGTCCTTGAACTGCGTCATCCGCGACGCCTCGCCGAACCCGGTCAGGCACCCCAGCACCCACGCCAGCTGGGGGTGCTCGGGCACGTGCGACTGCACGAACAGCGTGCACCGGTCTGGGTCGAGCCCGGCCGCGAGCAGCTGGGCGGCCGCGACCCGGGTGCGCCGGCGCAGCGCCGCGGGGTCGTGGCTGACGGTGATCGCGTGCAGGTCGACCACGCAGTAGAAGGCGTCGTGCGTCTCCTGCATCGCCACCCAGCTACGCAGGGCGCCCAGGTAGTTGCCGAGGTGGAAGGAGTCGGCCGTGGGCTGGATGCCGGAGAGCACGCGGGGACGGGACATGGCGCCCATTCTAGGCGCGCCGCCCCCGGGCCACCGGTGTCCGCCACCGCCGCCCGGGCACCGCCCACCACCTCGGCGGCCCCTCAGCGCCGCACCGTGGCCACCGCGGCCAGCAGCCGGTCGGCCACCTCCCGGCGGCAGATCAGCAGGTCCGGCAGGTACGGGTCGGGCCGGTTGTACGCCAGCTCCGTCCCGTCGAGGCGGGAGGTGTGCAGGCCGGCCGCGCGTGCCACCGCCACCGGGGCCGCGGAGTCCCACTCGTACTGCCCGTCCGCGTGCAGGTACGCGTCCACCTCGCCGGCGACCACCGCGGCGGTCTTGGCTCCGGCCGAGCCCATCGGCACGGCCTCGGCACCGAGCTCGGCGGCGAGCGCGGCGGTGAACCGGGGGGCCCGGGTCCGGCTGACCGCGATCCTCAGCGGCCGTCCCGTGGCGGGAGGCGGGTACGGCGGCGGGTCGTCGGTGGCGAGCACCCGGTCCTGTGCCGGCAGGGCGACCGCACCGGCGACCAGTCCCCGGTCCCGCTCCCAGAGGGCGATGTGCACCGCCCAGTCCACGCGGCCCGGCTCGCCGAAGCCCCGGGTGCCGTCGAGCGGGTCGACGATCCAGACCCGCGACGCGGTCAGCCGCGCGGGGTCGTCCACCTCCTGCTCCTCCGAGAGCACCGCGTCGGCGGACCGCCAGCGGGCGAGCTGCGCGACGATGCTCTCGTGCGCGCGGCGGTCCGCCTCGGCACGCACCACCGCCGGTGCCGCACCGGCCAGCCGGGCGCGCAGGGCCAGCAGCTCCCGGCCGGTGCGCACCGCCAGCCACCGGGCGAACGCGGCGTCGTCGTCCGGTGGGGTCATCTGCACCCTCCCGCGGGCCCGCGGGTCGGGCCCGCACCGGCTCAGTATGCGGGTCGGTACGCGCCCGCCCCCCGCCACACCGCGGCCAGCGGCCGCCGCATGATC
>VSBZ01000095.1:0-14993 GCA_047459215.1 Micromonosporaceae bacterium
GCGTTCAAGGCGGCCTGGCCGGCGTGGGTCGAGGCCGGCGGCGTGCTGGTCGTGGCGAACCTGCGCGGCGGCGGAGAGTACGGTCGCGAGTGGCACGAGGCCGGGACCCGCGAGCGCAAGCAGAACGTCTTCGACGACTTCATCGCGGTGGCCGAGCACCTGGTGGCCACCGGCGTCACCACCCGGTCCCAGCTCGCGCTGCACGGACGCAGCAACGGCGGCCTGCTCGTGGGCGCGGTGATGACCCAGCGCCCCGACCTGGCCGCGGTCGCGCTACCCATGGTCGGCGTGCTCGACATGCTGCGGTTCCACAAGTTCACGATCGGGCACGCGTGGATCCCCGACTACGGGGACCCGGACGACCCCGGGGACTTCCGGTTCCTGTACGCGTACTCGCCCCTGCACCGCGTCGTCGAGGGCACGCACTACCCGGCCACGCTGGTCATGACGGGCGACCACGACGACCGGGTGGTCCCGGCGCACAGCTACAAGTTCACCGCCGCGTTGCAGCACGCGCAGGCCGGACCGGCACCGGTGCTGGCCCGGATCGAGACGGCCACCGGCCACGGGATGGGCAAGCCGCGACGGGTGCAGGCCGCCGAGTACGCCGACATGCTGGCGTTCGCCGCCGAGCACACCGGGCTGACGCCGGGCTCCCTGCCCGCGTGACCGGCGGGTGCGCGCCCGGTCGGGTCGTGACCGCCACGGCGACCGTCCCCCGGGCCGGGCCGTCCCGCGGGTCGACACAGGGCCGGGCCGTCCCGCGGGCAGCCGGGGCCGGAGGGGTCGCGACGCGCCCTCCCGGCGGCCCGGGCCGGTCGGCCGGTCCGCGTCGCCGGTGCCCGGCGCTCAGGCGACGCGCCGCATGGGTAGCGCCGCCCGCCCGTGCCGGGCCGTTCAGGCGCGCGCACCGCGCACGGCGTACCGGTGCAGCGTGACGCCGGCGTCACACGACCGGTGCTCGATCAGGTCGAGCTCGACCGGCTCGTCGTGGTGGTCGAACAGCGGCCGCCCGGTGCCCAGGATGACCGGGTGGGTGAACAGCAGCAGCTCGTCGAGCAGGTTCGCCCGCAGCAGCTGGGTGGCGAGAGTCGCCCCGCCCACGCCGATGTCGCCGTCGGTCTGCTCGCGTATCCGCGCCAGCTGCGCCACCGCGTCGCCGTCGCGGCCGACGACCCGGGTGTGGTGCCCGGCGGTCGTGCGGGTGCGGGACACCAGCACCTTCGGCATGGACGTCCAGATCTCGCCGTACTCCCGCATGACGTCGGGCAGCGACTCGTCGTGCCGGGCGGCCGGCCAGAACGCCTCCATCGTCTCGTAGACGACGCGGCCCTGGACCATGAGCGACAGGGCGCGCGCCCGGGCGTTGAACTCCCGGTGCAGCGGCTCGGTGATCCGCAGCCAGCTCCCGCCGCCCTGCTCCCCGGGGACGTGCTCGATCCTGAGGTCGAGGGAGACGTTCATCCAGTACACGAAGCGTCCCGGCACGTGCCCTCCCCGGTGACGGTGGTCGGAGACCGGTCCCGGCCGAGCCTACGCCGAACGGCGGCCGGCCGCAGCCGCCGCAAGCGACCGGTCGCTTGCGGCGGCTGCGGACCCGACCCGGGCAGCGCGCCGGGTGGGGGCGCCGGCCGGCCCACCGCCCACCACCGCCACGCGCCACCGGCCACCGGGCCCGGCCGGGCCCCAGCGGCCACGGCCGGGCCCGTAGGTCGGGGTTTGCGGACGCGATCGTGCTCGAGCCGGGTGGCGGGTCGAACACTGCCGAGCCGACGCCGGGGTTCGTCCGCGTCGGCAGCGACGTCGTCGGGAAGCTGGCGACCGTTGACCGCGCCGGGTACGGCGAGTGGGAGGCTGGTGCCTGAGGCGGCCTTCCCGCAGCGGCCGCGTGCCTCGCGGGGTCCGGTGCGGTGCCGCCGTGCGGGAGGGAGGAGCATGGACAAGTACGACATCAAGGTCGCATACCGGGAGCTGTACGCCCCCAGGGGCAGGGACTTCCACGTCGTCGAGGTGCCGCCCCTGACCTACCTCGCCGTCGACGGCAGCGGCGACCCGAACACCTCGCCGGAGTACGCGGCGGCCGTCGAGGCGCTCTACACCCTCGCGTACACGGTCAAGGCCCGCAGCCGCACCCGGCTCGGGCGGGACTTCGTGGTCGCCCCGCTCGAAGGGCTCTGGCGGGCCGAGGACATGTCCGCGTTCGTCCGGCGCGACAAGGCGTCCTGGCAGTGGACGATGCTCATCGCCCTACCCGACTGGGTCGGCGGCGACGAGGTCGACGCGGCCCGGGCGGAGGCGCTCCGGAAGAAGCACCTCCCCGCGCTCGACCGGGTCACAATCCGCACCCTCACCGAGGGGACGAGCGTACAGATCCTGCACATCGGACCGTACGACGACGAGGGGCCGACCATCGAGCGGCTGCACCGCACGTACCTGCCGGAGCACCGCCTGGTCCCCAACGGGGACCACCATGAGATCTACCTCAGCGACCCGCGCCGCACCGCGCCCGCCAAGCTGAGGACGATCCTGCGCCAGCCCGTCCGACCGGCGTGACCCGTCCGGCTTCCTTCACCAGGTCCGCCCCCAGGGGCGGTGTGCCGCCGGACCGTCATGACGGCCGTAGGATCGCGACCTCGACGTCACTGTCGGCCGATTCGGCCAGTCTGGAGATATCCTCCACGTCACTCGTGACGATCGCCGCGCGTAGGAGAACCGCGGTCGCGACAACCATGGCGTCGATCGCATCGTTTGTTCCCGACCGCCCTAGCAGCTCGCCGGCAAGCTTGGCCACGGCCTCACCAGGCGCCACCACCCGGCAGCCGGCGAGCATCCTGGCCAACCGGGCTTGGGTCCGCCCCCCACGCCACACCTGAGCCAGGACCGGCGAAGGCACGATGATGGGCCGGCGCTCCGCGGCAGCCACCGCGAACTGTGCCCACATCTGTCGCTCACCGCGGTCGGCGGCGACCAGCGCGCCGGCGTCATAAACGAGGGGTGTCGCAGCCCGCGCGGCGGACACCCTACGCGGCATCGCGGCGCGAGTCTCCCTGTCGAGGAGTGGCGGCGACCGCATCGGCGCTGGCCAGGCGCGCCCGTGCAGCGGCGAGTTCGGCGTCGGTGAGCACCCCGGACTCTGCCTCGTAGGCCGCGATGGCGGCCAGCGCCGCCTGATGACGCCGGGCCTCCTCGGCCGCCTCGGCCAGCCAGGCGGACACCGGCATGTCCCGCTCCCGCGCCAGCCGCTCGACGTCCTCGGCCAGCTCAGCGGGAAGAGTGATCGACAGCTTTCTGGATGCCACGGATTAATCCTACCGCGATCCTACCAGAGGAGCCCACACTCCGGGCGCCTTCGCGATCATGGAGCCGGCGGACCTGTCGGGAGTTCGGTCGCCGACCGGCGGAGGAGGGGCGTGTGGGCGGGGACCGGCCCGGCGCACCGGGCCCCCTCACGGCGACCGCGCCGGTCGATCCGCCCCCGGAGAGACCCGCGCTAGCCGCCACCGGTGTGCCGCCGGCCGGCCTCCCGCCGCTTGCCAGCACCCCACCCCGGCCGGCGGTTCGCCAGGTGCCCGTGGAATGTCCGTACGAGTCCGTACAGCCGTGACGTCCGTCCACCGCCGGTGGACGGGCATCCGTGGCCACCTGCGCGGCGGCGCTCATCGACTCCTCGGCGACGCACACCGCCACCCGGCAGCTCGGGTCCACCGGGGTGATGCAGTCGGTGGCGCTCAGCCCGAACCGCCGCCTGCTCGCCGCCGGCACGGCCGACCGCACCGTCCTGCTGTGGGACGTCACCGACCCGTACCGCCCGCGGCGGCTCGGGCAGCCGTTGACCGGGCCCGGCGACGTCGTCTTCTCGGTGGCGTTCAGCCCCGACGGGCGTACCCTCGCCGCCGGCAGCGGCGACCACCTCGTGCACCTGTGGAACGTGACCGGCCGGCCGCGGCCGCGGAGCACGCTGGCGGGCGCCGGCAGCTACATCCAGTCCGTGGCGTTCAGCCCCAGCGGGCGGCTGCTCGCCGCCGGCAGCGACGACACCACGGTGCGGCTGTAAGACGTGCGGGATCCCTCCCGGCCGGTACCGCTCGGCGGACCGCTCACCGGACCGACCGGCACGGTGTTCACCGTGGCGTTCAGCCCGGACGAGACGACGCTGGCCGCCGGGAGCCGGGACGGCGACCTCTACCTGTGGGACATCTCCGACCCGCGGCCCGACCCGTACCCGGAGCCGCTGCAGGGCGCCTCCGGGTGGGTACAGGCGGCGTTCAGCCCCGACGGCGGCACGCTCGCGGCCGCCAGCTCGGGGGAGGCGTGGCTGTGGGACTGGCGCGCCGGTCGGCGCGTCACGACGCTCCCCCACCCCACACCGGTCACGTCACTGACCTACGGCGACGACGCCCACACGCTCGTCACCGGTACGGCCGACGGCACGGCCCACATCTGGCACCTGCCCGGGCCGATGCTGCCCGCCGACGGCGTGCCGGCCAACAACGTGCGTTTCGGCCCGGGCGGCGCCACGCTGGCGGTGGCCAGCGGCGAGACCCGACTGTGGAGTGTGGAAAAACGGGCGCCGCTCGGCCCACCGCTGACCACAGGGCGCCGCTGGCCGGATAAGCGGTGTCGCGCGACGCCGGCGCGCTCTAGGCTGCCACCCAACGAGGGCCGGACGGGCGCGCCGGCGACCGCGGTCCGTCGACGATCGGGGATGCGATGACGTGCGAACTGTTGGCAGTGTGCTTCGAGGCGCGGCAACCGCAGCGCGTGGCGCGGTTCTGGGCCGGCGTGCTCGGCCGGGAGGTCGTCGACTACGCCGGTGGGGCGCTCCTGCCCGGCGAGGGCACCCAGGTCGGCCTCGGGTTCGTCCCGAGCCGCACCGAGAAGGTGGGGCCGAACCGCATCCACCTCCACCTGACCAGCGACAGCCTCGCCGACCAGCAGCACACGGTGGAGGCTGCGCTGGAGCTCGGCGCCCGGCACATCGATGTCGGGCAGCGCCCTGAGGAGGGGCACGTCGTCCCGACCGACCCCGAGGGCAACGAGTTCTGCGTGATCGAGCCTGGCAACAAGTTCCTCGACGGATGCGGATTCCTCGGGGAGATTGCCTGCCACGGCACCCGGGAGGTCGGCCTGTTCTGGAGTGCGGCACTGGGCTGGCCGCTGGTGTGGGACCACGGCGAGGAGACGGCGATCCAGCACCCGCTCGGTGGCACGAAGGTCGCGTGGGGCGGCCAAGCCCCGGCACCGGAAGGGTGGAGACACCGGCAGCGCTTCGACCTGGTTCCTCCTCGCCACGGCGACGTGTTGTCCGAGGTGGACCGGCTGGTGTCCCTCGGCGCCACCCGGCTGGACATGGCCGGGGACGGCACCGTCACGCTGGCCGATCCCGACGGCAACCGGTTCCGCGTGGGGACGCCCCGGTAGACCGTCCGGGTTCCCGAGCGGGCCTGCTCGCCGCAGCGCGCCCCGTCCGTACCATGTGCGCGCTCGAGGTCCGCTCAAGATCAAGTGGGGCGGACGGGACTCGAACCCGTGACCGATCGATTATGAGTCGACTGCTCTGACCCGCTGAGCTACCGCCCCGGCATCCGCCGGGCCGGGACCCGGCGACGGCCACCATGGTGCCACCGGGCCACAAGCCGGATCCCCGGGCTCCGCGGGTGGATAGCCGCCACGCCACCGGGCACCGGCCCGGGCCGACCCGGGCCACCGGCCCGCGCCACGGCCCGGGTCGCGCGGCGACCGCCGCGACGCAGGAGCTCCCCCGATAGGACTCGAACCTATAACCTGCCGGTTAACAGCCGGATGCTCTGCCAATTGAGCTACGGGGGATCGCACGGGACCAGCCGGGCGGAGGTGCCCGGCGGGACCTACACCAGATTACCGGAGAAGGGGTTACCTTTCGCGACCGGGTTCGGCGTGAACCGGGTCGACACCGCCCCCACCACCGGCTCCGACCGCGGGTCCCCGTCGGGACCGCTCCCAGCCGCGGGCTTCCGGTCGACAAGACCCCGCCGCGGGTTTCCGGGCCCGCCCCGACCGCGCGCCCCGCGCGCCGCAATCCGGGCAAATATCGCAGACACCCGTAGAGGGATATTCTTTCCGTGGAGCATGGCCAACCCGCGCAGCGGGTACGGTCAGCGCCGGGACGACCACCGAGACGGAGGGAGCCGTCATGCGCGGCAGCAAGTTCTGGTTCCTCGCCGGGGCCGCGATCGGCTACGTGCTGGGCACCCGTGCGGGCCGGGAGAAGTACGAGCAGCTGTCCCGGGCGGCCCGGCGGATGTGGGAGCACCCGACCACCCAGGAGACCGCCGGCATCGCCCGGGAGCAGGCCACCCGCCTGCTGCAGCGGGGCAAGGAGACGGTGAGCCAGTTCCGCGGCGGCCGCCCCTCGGGCACGGCCGGCGGGGAACGGGCCCAGGAGATGGGCAAGGCCGGCGTGGAGACGCTCACCGAGGAGCGGCGGCCGCGTCCGGGAGAGTTCTAGCGGGGCGGACCGCCCCGGCGGGCCACCGCTCCGCCCGGTGACGGCGCAAGGGCGCCCGGCACCGGGGCGGGCACGAGCTGCCCGGCGGCGCGCCCGCCGCGTCCGGAGCCGCCGGCCGCGTGCCAGCCGCCACGTCCGACGGCCCCGGGAGCGCGCCGCCGGCGCCCCGGTCACTTCTGAAGCAACCGCCGCATGCGGCGGGCGGCCACCACCAGCCCGGCCGCGGTGACGGCCAGCAGGTAGGCGGTGTGCCCGACCAGGTCCCACCCGGCCGGCGCCAGGGTGACGCCGCGCAGCAGCTCCACGGCGTGGTAGAGCGGCGTGAGCTGCACGATCACCTGCATGGCCACCGGATAGGAGGCGACCGGCACGAACGTGCCGGAGAACAGGAACAGCCCGAACTGCACCACGGCCAGGTAGTCGAAGTCCTGCCAGCTCCGCATGACCGTGGCCAGCGCCAGCCCCAGGGAGCCGAACGCGAAGCCCACGAGCAGCGCCGCCGGCAGCGCGGCCGCCGCCCGCAGCGGGGTGGTCAGGTCCAGCGCGGCCATGAGGGCCAGGAACGCCACGCTGTACAGCGAGCCGCGGATCATCGCCCAGCCCAGCTCCCCGAACGCGATCTCCACCGGGGTCACCGGGGTGTTGAGCACCGCGTCGTAGAGCTTGGCGAACTTCATCTTCGCGAAGAAGTTCATGGCGGCCTCGGCCACCGCGCCGTTCATGGCGGAGGCCGCCAGCAGCGCCGGGGCGAGGAACGTCAGGTACGGCACCGTGCGCCCGTCGGCCAGCGGCATGTCGCCGACCAGCGCGCCGACGCCCCACCCGATCGCCACCAGGTACAGCAGCGGCTCCATGAACCCGGAGACCACCAGCCACCAGTACGACCCGCTGGTGCGGATGGCCACCACGTTGCGGGCGGTCACCGCGGCGGCCCGCTGCAGCCGCAGCGGGTCGCCGACCACCGCCCGGGTGAGCATCGCCGTCACCACCGCCTACACCCCCAGCCGCTTCGCGAACCGTGCCCGTGCCAGCAGGAACCCGACCACCACCCAGGCGACGAGGTAGCCGACGTGCGCCGCCAGCGGCCACGGCGTGGCCGTGCCCAGCACGGCCGCCCGGCACATCTCCACGCCGTGCCACGGCGGGATGACGTACGCCAGTGGCTGCAGGAACCCGGGCAGCTGTGAGACCGGGAAGAACGTCCCGGAGAACAGCATCATCGGCAGCAGACCGAACCGGTACATGATCGCGAGCAGGTTGTCGCTGTCGATGGTGGCGGAGTAGGCGAACATCGGAGCCGCCAGCGCCAGCCCCAGCAGCACCGCGACCAGTGGCGTGACCACCGCCCAGGCCGACCGGACCGCCCCGAACGGGACCATGACCAGCAGGAACGCCACCGCGGCGACGAGCACGCGCAGCGCGATGTACCCGAGCTGGCCGGCGATGATGTCGGAGACGCGCGGCGGCGCCGCCGCCATCCCGTAGTAGATCTTGTGCCACTTGAAGTTGCCGAGCACCGGGTAGCCGGACTCCATCATGGCGATCTGGAGACCGGTGACGGCGATCAGTCCCGGCGCGAGGTACTGCAGGTACGGCACGTCGAGCCCGCCGCCCCGGTCGACGTACTCCCCCACGGCCACGCCCATGCCGAGGAAGAAGAACACCGGCATGACGAACGAGCTGAACACCGTGCCGCGCCAGACCCGCCGGTAGGAGACCAGGTGGTACTCCAGCACCGCGAGCGCCGGGTGGACCCGCCGTGCCCGCCGCCCGGTCGGGTGCGTCGTGGCGACGCCGGTTACCGCCGTGGTCATCAGGCCTCCACCAGGGTGCGGCCGGTCAGGTGCAGGAACACGTCCTCCAGGGAGGCGCGACGCACCAGCACACCGGACGGGTTGAGGTTGCGGTCGTACACCTCCGGCACGACGGCGTCGCCGTCGTCGACGTAGAGCAGGATCCGGTCCGGCAGCACCTCGATGCGCGACCCCAGGCCGGCCAGCTTGCCCGCGTACGGCTCCAAGTCGTCGGCGCCGAACCGCAGCTCGACCACCTCGCGGCTGCAGTACCGCTCGATCAGCTCCCGGGGCGACCCCTCGGCGGCGATCCGGCCACCGTCCATGATCACAAGCCGGTCACACAGCTGCTCCGCCTCGTCCATGTAGTGGGTGGTCAGCACGAGCGTCACGCCGCGTTGCTTGAGCCGGAACAGCCGCTCCCACACCAGGTGCCGGGCCTGCGGGTCCAGGCCGGTGGTGGGCTCGTCCAGCAGCACGATGTCGGGGTTGTTGACCAGGGCGCGGGCGATGGTCAGCCGCCGCTTCATCCCGCCGGAGAGCGGCTCGACCCGGCTGTCGGCCCGCTCGGCCAGCTGCACGAACTCCAGCAGCTCGTCGGCGCGCCGCCGGGCCACGCGCCGCGGGATGCCGAAGTAGCGGGCGTACGTGGTGAGGTTCTCGCGCGCGGTCAGCTCCACGTCGAGGTTGTCCTCCTGCGGGCAGACGCCCAACCGGGCACGGATCGCCGGCCCGTCCCGCCGCGGGTCCATCCCCAGGACCGTCAGCTCGCCGTCGGTGGGCGGCGACACGCAGCCGATCATGCGCATGGTGGAGCTCTTGCCCGCACCGTTGGGCCCCAGGAACCCGAACGCCTCGCCCGCGCGGACCTCAACGTCGATGCCGTCCACCGCCGTGAAGTCGCCGAACCGCTTGACGAGCCCCCGGGCGCGGATGAGTACCTCGCCTTCGGACATGTCCCGCATGCTCCCCCCTGAAGTGGACGTGAAGTCAAGGCCGCGTGGGGCCACCCATCGGTGGCCGCGGACACCCGCCGACGGTATCCCGGGGATGTGACACGCGCGCCACCGGTTTACCGCGGCCTCACGCCGCCCCCGGTGTCACAGCGCCACGTCCCCGGGTGGTCGCCGCGTCGCGTCGTCCTGGCCGGTCACGGCGTCGCCCCGGCCCGGCGGTCACCCGTCCCGCCGGCGACGGGTCACAGCGTCGGGTCGTGCAGCGACGCCGCGAGATCCGCCACGATCCGGTTCGTGGCGTCCGTCACGCCCGGCGCGTCCGGGTCCGTGCCCTCGTCGTAGCGCACCGCCCAGCTCAACCCGTCCACGCCCGGCACCCGGCGCGCCACCACCCGCACCCCGCCACCGGGCACGCGTCGGTGCGTGGTGACCGACACCGAGCGGGTCACCCGGGTACGCACCGCGTACGGCACGTCCCGCGGGTCCGGCAACGGGACGGTCACCGCCGGCGCGTCCACCGTGACGGCGTACCCGGGACGGGTCCGCACCACGCGCCCGGGCGTGACCACCAGCCGACGGCCGTCCCAGGTCGCCTTGTGGATCTCGTGCCAACCCAGTCGCTCCGGCCGGCCGGGGAGGAACAGCCCCAGGTCGGTGGCGACCACCGCGCCGTCCGGCGGTACGGGCGCCCAGGCGACCACCCGCTCGCCGCCGGCCAGCGGCGGGCGCAGCTCTGGCGGCAGTGCGCGCCGCCGGCCCGGCCACACCCGCCGGAGCAGGCGGCCCCACCGGCCCGGGCCGCTCACAGCTCCCCCGCCGCCCGCTCGCGCAGGGCGCGGGCGTGCTGCTCCAGCGAGAACAGCTCCGCGGCGCGCGCCAGGTACTCGTCCTTGTCGGTGACCGGGTTGATCCGCTGCACCCGCGCCTTCAGCTCGGCCACCCGCGCCTGCACCGTCACCAGCTCCAGCCGGGCCAGCGTGATGCGCACGTACCGCGGGTCCGGCGGACCCTCGATCCGCAGCGGCTCCACCGCCAGCTGGCTGACCAGGGCGCTGGCGGCCAGGTCCGGGCAGTGGTCCCGGATCCGCTGCACCCACACCGGGCCCGAGGTCGCCGACGCGACGCCACCGGCCTCCGCGATCGCGGTGCGCACCGCCGCGTGGAGCGGGTCGCGGTAGACCTCCGGTCCCAGCGCGTCGAACAACGGGCCGGCCAGCACCGGCTCCTGGATGGCGAGCTTGAGCGCCTCCCGCTCCACCACCGCCTCGGCGTTGTGCGACGGCTGCTGCCGCGGCCGGCCACCCGCCACGACCGGGTCGATCCCGCGGGCCGCGGCCGCCACCGCGCGGGTCACCTGCTCGACCGGCATCCCCAGGTCGCCGGCGAGCTTGCGGGCGTACTCCGGCCGCTTGTCGCGGTCCTTCAACTTCGCCACCAGCGGCGCCGCCGCCCGCATCGCCTCCACCCGACCGTCCACACTGTCCAGGTCGTAGCGGCGCAGCACCTGGCGCAGGGCGAAGTCCACCAGCGGCTCCCTCCGGGCGACCAGGTCGCGGACCGCCGCGTCACCCTTGCGCAGCCGCAGGTCGCACGGGTCGAGCCCGTCCGGGCTGACCGCGATGAAGGTACGGCCGACGAACCGCTGGTCGGAGTCGAACGCCCGCAGCGCCGCCTTCTGCCCCGCCTCGTCCCCGTCGAACGTGAAGATGATCTCGCCGGTGAACGCGTCGGAGTCCATCAGCAGCCGGCGCAGCACGCTGACGTGGTCGGCGCCGAAGGCCGTCCCGCAGGTCGCCACGGCCGTGGGGACGCCGGCCAGGTGGCAGGCCATGACGTCGGTGTACCCTTCCACGACCACCGCCTGGCCCTGCCGGGCGATCTCCCGCTTGGCGAGGTCGACGCCGTACAGCACCTGCGACTTCTTGTAGACCTCCGTCTCGGGCGTGTTCAGGTACTTCGGCCCGTCGTCCTCGTCGCGCAGCTTGCGTGCCCCGAAGCCGAGCACGTGGCCGGCGACGTCCCGGATCGGCCACAGCAGCCGGCCGCGGAACCGGTCGATCAGCGAGCCGGAGCGGGCGTGGCGGGACAGCCCGGCGGCGACCAGCTCCTCGTCGCGGAAGCCCCGGCGCCGCAGGTGGGTGGTGAGCGCGTCCCACGCGGCCGGGGCGTACCCGCAGCCGAACCGCTGCGCCGCCGCGTCGTCGAAGCCGCGCTCGTGCAGGAACCTACGGGCCGGCTCCGCCTCCGGGCTGGCGAGCTGCTCGGCGTAGAACTCGGCCGCGGCCTGGTTGGCGAGCAGCAGCCGCTGGCGCCGGCTCTGGGGCGCGCGGGTCGGCGCCGGACCGGCCTCGACGTACCGCAGCTGCACACCCGCCCGGGCGGCCAGCTGCTCCACCGCCTCCACGAAGCTCAGCTTGTCGATCTCCATCACGAAGGAGATCGCGTCGCCGCCGGTGCCGCAGCCGAAGCAGTAGAAGACGTTGCGGTCGGTGCGGACGGTGAACGACGGCGTCTTCTCCTCGTGGAACGGGCAGAGCCCCTTGAGCGTCTGGAACCCGCCGGGACGCAGCGTCACGTGCTCGGAGACCACTTCTGCCAGCGAGGTGCGCTGGCGCACCAGCGCGATGTCCTCCTCGCGGATCCGCCCTGCCACGTGGACCTCCTCACCCGCGTCCCATCTTCCCCCGCGCGGGGGCGGCCACCGCCGCAGGGTGGCGCCGCGCCGTCGGCCGGGTGCCGGCGCGCAGGCCCGGCGGGAACCGCGGCCGGTGCCGGCGACCGGTCCGCGCCGGTCCCGGCGTCCGTCGCCGGGACCGGCGAAGTCCTCTCCGGTGTCCGGTGCCGGCGTTCGCGCCGGCGAGCGGTGTCCCGCGGCAGGCCGCGCGCCCGGGCGGCCGGGATCCCGCGCCAGGGATCGGGGACCGGTCGCCGGGCTACCCCTGGGTGAGCTCCGTCAGCGGGACCGACGGGTCGGCCAGCCGGTCGGGGGCGACCGGACGTCCGGACGCGACCAGCGAGCGGATGTTGTCGGTCTGGTCCCAGATGTTCACGTTCATGCCGGCGCGCACCCGCGACCCGGCGTCCAGCCAGAACACGAGGTACCCGGGCACCTTGCCGTCGACCAGGGCCGGGTCGCCGCGGAAGACCACCCGCTGGTAGCCGCCCGGCTCCACCCAGCCGGAGTACTCCATGCCCAGGTCGTACTGGTCGGTGTAGAAGTACGGCACCCGGTCGAACGTGACCTCCTGGCCGAGCATCGCCCTGGCCGCGGCCGGGCCACCGTTGAGCGCGTTGGACCAGTGCTCCACCCGGATCCGGCGGCCGGCGACCGTGTTCGGCGTGCACGCCACGTCGCCGCAGGCGTAGATGTCGGGATCGGACGTCCGCAGGGACGCGTCGGTGACGACGCCGTCCTCGACGGTGAGACCGGCGGCCACCGCGAGCTCCGTGTTGGGCGTGATGCCGATGCCGACCACGGCCAGGTCCGCCGGCAGCTCGCTGCCGTCGGTCAGCACCACGGCGCGTAGCCGCCCGCCCTCGCCGGCGAACTCCCGCACCCCGACGCCGAAGCGGAAATCCACCCCGTGGGCGACGTGCAGGTCGCGGAACAGGGCCGCGACCTCGTCGCCGAGCACCCGGCGCAGGGGCAGCTGGTCCAGCTCCACCACGGTCACCTGGGCGCCGTAGCCGCGTGCGGCCGCCGCGACCTCCAGGCCGATCCACCCGGCACCCACCACGACCACGCGCTGCGCCCCGCCGGACAGGCGCGCGCGCAGCGCCTCCGCCTCGTCGATGGTGCGCAGGTAGCGCACGTCGGACAGGTCGTGCCCGGGTACGTTGAGCGTGCGGACCCGCGACCCGGTGGCCAGCAGCAACTTGTCGTAGCGCAGCTCCTCGTACCCGTCCAGGGTCACGGTGTGCGCGGCGGGGTCCAGCATGGTCGCACGTCGGCCCAGACGCAGGTCGATGTCGTGGTCGGCCCACCACCGCTCGTCGTGCAGGAAGGCCTTCTCGCGCGGCTCCTTGCCCGACAGGTACCCCTTGGACAGTGGCGGCCGCTCGTACGGCGGCTCGGTCTCCTCGCCCACCAGCACCACCCGGCCGGTGAAGCCCTCATCCCGCAGGGTCTCGGCCGCCTTGCCCCCCGCCAGCGAGGCCCCGATGATCACAAACGTCCGCTCATCGCTCATGGCGACAGCCTAGCTGTCCTGCCCACGGACGTTGGTGACGCGGGTGATGGGTGGTTTGCCTCCGAGTGCGGTGTGGGGTCGGTGGTGATTGTAGATGTGTAGCCATCGGGGTAGGGCTTTGCGGCGGGCGGTCTCGCTGGAGTAGGGGCGCGCGTAGGCCCATTCGACGAGCAGGGTGCGGTTGAACCGCTCTACTTTCCCGTTGGTCTGGGGCCGGTAGGGTCGGGTCTGCTTGTGGGTGATGCCGCCGACGGCCATGGCTTGCTGCCAGTGGTGGGAGCGGTAGCAGGATCCGTTGTCGGTGAGCACGCGGCGCACGGTGATCCCGGCTTGGGCGAACCAGGCCTGGGCGCGGTGCCAGAACCCGGCCGCGGTGGCGCCCTGTTCGTCGGGTAGGACCTCGGCGTAGGCGGCGCGGGAGTGGTCATCGACGGCGGCGTGCACGTACCCGTAGCCGATCACCGGGTGACGGTGGTGGCGCCTGCTGGTGTGGTTGCGGCTGTTGCGGCCGCCCTGCTGGCGGCCGTGCACGCGCCACCCGCCGCCGTCGGGGATGCGCCCCAGCTTCTTGACGTCGACGTGCACCAGGTCGCCGGGGTGGGGGTGTTCGTAGCGGCGCACCGGCGGTTTGCGGATCGGCTGCCCGGTGGCCAGGTCCACGCACGCCAGCCTGGGCATGCTGTGGCGTGCCAGCACCTTGTGCACCGTGGAGGGGTGCATGCCCAGCCGACCGGCGATCGCAGCTGGGCCCAGGCCCCGGCTGCGCCGCAGGTGCAGGATCTTGCGCTCGATCGTCGCACCGGTGCGTCGCGGGCTGTGGTGCGGGCGGCTGGACCGGTCGATCATCCCGGCCGCGCCCAGCTGCCGGTACCGGTCGGCCCACCGTTTGGCGGTGGTGGCGCTGACCTGGAACCGTTCCGCGGCGCGCCGCAGCGGCCAGCCGTCATCCACGACACACTGGGCGAGCTTCAAACGGCCGCGCTCGGTCAAAGTTGCGTTAGCGTGGGGCACGAAGACCTCCGGTGTGAGTACGGGACTTGTGGTAGCTCCACACTCACCCGGAGGTCCTCACCATTCAAGATCATTCGATCGTGTCCCGTCACCAACCTCTGTGGGCAGCACACCTAGCCCGCAACCGGGGGACTGCCGCCACGTCGGACGGTGGCGGGGCTCGGTCACGGTCGACAGTGCGGGCACCGGTGCGGGCCGGCACGTCGCGGCCTAGTCTCCGGAGCCGTTGCGGACCAGCCGTCGCGCCAGGTCGGGCGAGAAGAAGTGGCCGTTCTTGCCGCCGCAGGTGCCGTCGGACTCGCCCGGTGGCTTGATCCACAGCAGCGCCGCCAGCCCGGGACGGTCCACGTCGGTGGTCGGTGGCTCCCCCAGCGCCTCCTGCCGGGGGTTGCACCACTGGTGGCCGGACGGGGGGCCGACGCCGTTGCGGGAGGTGTCGATGACGAACTCGCGACCGCCCAGCCGGTCGGACAGCTTGAGCGCCCACTCGTAGCTGTCCTGCGTGGTCTGCCGGTTGGCGACGTTGACGGAGAACCCCTCCGCGCCGGCGATCCCG
>VSBZ01000096.1:0-14896 GCA_047459215.1 Micromonosporaceae bacterium
CAGCTCCAGCCCGACGATCGCGGACACCGCATCCTCCCGGCTCAGCGGCTCGTGGTCGATGCCGTGCGCCTCGAGAACCCGCCGCTGGATCACCACCCGCCGGAAGTGGTGCCCCTCGGTGGTCTTGGTGGGGATCACCGCGCCGACGTCGTACGCGAAGTGGAGCACGTCTTCCACCTCGACGGCGGTCAACGGCGGCAGCAGCCGCCCGCGGCCCGTCGGCACCAGCAGGAACAGGCTCCACAGCATGGCCCCGTACGCGTGCACGAGGGCGGCGACGTCGGCCAGGTCGGCGACGTTGTGGCCGGTGACGGTGGTATTGACCTGGACCTTGAGGCCCAGCGACCGGGCGGTCTCCCACGCGCGCAGCGTCGACTCGTACACGCCGGCCACGCCGCGGAACCGGTCGTGGATCTCAGCGGTGGACCCGTCCAGGCTCAGCGAGATCGCGGTGGCGCCGGCGTCGCGCACCGCGCGCAACCGGGGCTCGGTGAGCGTGGGTGTGACGGACGGCGAGACCGCCACCGGCAGACCCAGCCCCGTCCCGTAGCGCACCAGGTGGCACAGGTCGGGACGCTCGAACGGGTCACCGCCTGTGATGACGAACAGCGGCGGTGGGCGCCCGAAATCGGCGACCTGCCGGAGCAGGTCCTCCGCCTCCGCCGTCGTCAGCTCGCGGGGGTCGCGGTTCGGCACCGCCGAGGCCCGGCAGTGCCGGCAGGCCAGCGCGCAGGCGCGGGTCGTCTCCCAGGTGACGATGAACGGCCGCTCGCCGACGTCGTGCCGCGGCACCCGCACCGCACGATCCACTCGGTTGTGCGCCATCACCCCGCCACGCTTCCCGCTGCGACGCCCGGTCGCGTCCGGCGGCCGGTCAGCAGCCGCCGCTCGGCGAAAGATTGCCTTCTCGGAGCCGAAGCCGCCGGGGTCGTTGGTCCCCTTCCCCACGGCCGTTGGTCCCGACCTACCAGGTGCTGCGACGGGCGGCCACCGGGTCCAGCGAGGTCAACGGCTCAGGGTAAGCGACGGTCGGTGCGTGCGCGGGACGCGGACGAGCACGTACGCGTCACACGACGGCGACGGCGTCGATCTCGACCAGGAACTCGGGCCGCCCCAGCCCGGCAACGAAGTGGACGGTGATGGCGGGCGGCGGGTCTGACGGGTCCCACACCTCCCGGAAGGCGGCCAGGCCCTCGTCGACCGAGGCGCCTGCGACGACGGCGATGCGCCAGTGCAACGACGTTCGCCAGGCGACCGCCCTCGCTCTCCAGGATGGTCGCGAGGTTGCGCAGCGCCTGCCTGGTCTGCTCCCGGAGCGTGGGACCGACCACCCTGCCGGAGGAGTCGACACCGTTCTGGCCGCCGACGTAGATGGTCTTGGCGGGCTGTTCGACCACGACGGCCTGGCTGAACGCCGGGTTGCGGTGGAGCCCCTCCGGGTTGATGTGCCGTACGCTCACGCGACGCCCTCCTCGGCACCCAGAAACCGCTCATAGTGGTTACGCAGACTGTACCAGTTATAGTGGTGTCGTGCGTGGCGGAGGCGGGCGCGTGCTGCACAGCCCCCACGGCGGCTCGTTCGTCTTCGACGCCGGCGCCGTCTGCCTGGACTTCGCCCACACCGGCGGCGAGGGCGAGGACGCGGTCTTCGAGACCCTGCACGGGCCGGCCGACCTGGCCGAGTGGCTGGCACAGCCGCCGCTGTCCGCCGCGGTGACGGTTCCCGTGACGGCCCGCGAGCTCGCCGCCGCGAAGGCACTCCGCCAGGCGATCTGGGACGCGGCGCACGCCCGGGCGGCGGGTCGGCCCCTCCCGGCCGGAGCGGTCGCCACCATCAACCGGGCCGCGGCCGCACCACCGCTGGTCCCCGCGCTGGTCGGCGACACGACCGCCGGATGGGTACCCCCGGTACGGGCCACCCAGGCGCTGTCGACGCTGGCACGGGAGATGATCGAGCTGCTCTCGGGACCGTTCGCGGACCGGATCCGCGAGTGCGCCGCCGACGACTGCCCACTGGTGTTCGTCGACCTGTCCCGCCCCGGCAGCCGGCGCTGGTGCGCGATGGAACGCTGCGGCAACCGTCACAAGCTCCGCGCGCTGCGCGCCCGGAGGCGCGCGGACCGCACGGACCGGCGCCGCGCCTGACCGCGGCAGGCGCCCGTCCGGGGCGCACGTCGACACCCCGCGGGGAAGCCGCGCGGGCGACCCCTGCGGGACCCGGCGGCGGTCGCCTGGCGGCTGCGGGCATAGGATGGCGCCGATGGACGATCCGAGGTCCCCGACGCCCGCGGGAACGCGTCCGGGTCGCCGGGGCACCCGCCTGGGGGCGAGGCTGGCGGTGGTCGCGCTGGTGACCGGGCTGGGCGCTTGCACCGCAGACGATGCATCCACCGACGACTCCCCGACCCGGCCGCCGTCGGCACCTGCCACCCCGGCGCCGACCGTGTTCGCGTCTCCGCCCGACGGTGCGCAGGTGGTGGTCGCGGAGACCGGATTCTCCACCTCACCCTACGAGCCCGACCCGTCGGCCGAGCTTCTCTCCTACGGCGTCATCGTCGAGAACCCCGGTCGGTACGTGGCCGCCGACGTCGTCGTCCACATCCACCTGCGGGACGCTGAGGGCCGGACGATCGACGAGATCACCGGCGAGCCAGCCGACGACCCGCAACGCCAGGCCGTGACCCGGCTCCTGCCCGGTGAGCGGATCGGCCTGGGGCGGACCGTGCCCCACTACGGCGCCGAGGTGGCCGACATGGCGGTGGAGGTCGAGGTCGGCGGGTGGACCACCGTCGACGACGGGATCTGGTGGCACCGTCCCGTCACCACCCGCGAGGTGACGACACGCGAGAGCGCCGGCGTCACCACGGTCAGCGTCACCGTCGACGCGGCGTACACGAGCGACATGGTGCGCGGCCGGCTGTGGATCGGCGGCCACTTCACCGCGATCTTCCGCGACGGCACCGGCGCGATCGTCGGTGGCGCCGACTGCTGCCACGGCACCGGCCGCACCCAGGTGGAGGTGCCGCCCGGCCGGTCACAGGCGGAGCTGCACCTCGAGAACGGGACACCGGCCCGGGCCGACCTGTCCCGCACGGAGGTCTACCTGCCCGATCCGCAGGAGAACCTGCCCGGCTGAGCGGCTGCCGCCGGCGCGCCGGCCGGACGCCACCGCCCGCACGACACGAGCCCGCAGGGCGGCCATCGGGCCGGCATCCGAGCCACGGACCGGATAACTCGGTGGACAGGCGTGCACGTCGTCGCCACCGTGGCCGGCGTGCGACCGGAGGACGTGTGGGACGCCGAGACCGCCCGCACCTACGGCGCGCCGGGCACCGGCATGTTCGACGAGACCGGACACGTCCGGCTCGCCCGCTCCCGGCACCCTACGTCTGGCCGGCTGAGCTCGACCTGATCGCCCAGCTGGCCGGGTTCGAGCTGGAGAGCAGGCACGCCGACTGGGTCGGGACCGAGTTCACGGCTGACTCGCCCTCCCACGTGTCGGTCTACCGCCTCCCGGCCGACCGCCAGGTGTGGTGACCATGAGCGTTGTCGACGACGTGTCGGCCTGATCGAGGAGAAGATCTGCGGCGAGGTGTGAGGTGCTCACGCCCCCACCCTCGTCCGGAGGTCTGTACGTCCCACCGTAACGCCCGGTTGACCGTGTACGCCCGGCGGCTGCTGGTGGCGCGTGTCATCGCCGAGGGCCCGCCGGTGGCTCATGTCGGCAGGCGTGCCACCCACGTCGAGGCGCTGCCGGTTGAGCCGCCCGGGCCGTCCACCTGTGCCGCTACGGGAACAACGCTCGCACGTCACCGGGCACACTAGACCTGACGTCCTCCCACTCCCCCTCGGTCACGTAGCTCCTGAGTGTGCGAAGGACGGTCTGGACCAGCGGCTCCACGCCACCCTTGACGTCGTAGGGGAACTCTTGCCTGACCCGCTGGAGGAAACCCTCGCGTCCGAGCTTCTCCGGCACCCGGTCAGGGTCCCACCCGTCGTAGTAGATGCCTCTCACCAGCATGGGTAGCTGCGCCCCCAGCTGGGCGGCCTCGTTGACATTCAGCCGGTCCCGCACCGCGTGCAACACCGACCGCAGGGCGGCGTAGGACTGGTGGCGCCGTTCCTTCGGCCACCCGTACGCCTGCTCGATCTCTTTCAGGATGCGGTTGGTCTTCTCGACAGTGGTGCTGAACGAGGCGTACCCGCTCTCACGCGTCACGGCTGACCCCCTCGGGCTCCGGTGGTGGCGACGAGTGGTCAGTACCCGCCCGCCGGCGTCCTGACTCGTCCGCGCGAGCGTCACCTTCTCGGAGCGATCGCGCCACGCCACCGCGGCGAACCGCGTGGACTTCCCGTGACGGCCGGGTTTCCGCAGCGGATCGCGGTGGTGCCCGGCCCTAGGTGGTGAGCGTGGCGACGACCGCGACCGTGGCCGCCACCGCCGGCAGGGTCGCCGCCGCCGCCCAGTGCCGGGCGGTGGCCGTCCTCGTGGCGTGCCAGGCCGTCGGCATCCGGCCGTCCCAGCCACGGGCACGCATCGCCAGCCAGACCCGCTCGCCCCGTTCGTAGGCGCGCAGGAACAGCGCACCCATCCCGATTGCGAACCCGCGCAGCTGCCACAGGAAGCGCGGGTCGTCGCCGCGGGACATCCGGGCCACCCGCATCCGCCGGGCCTCGCCCACGAGCACGTCGAGGTAGCGCAGCATGAACGTCGCGATCTGGGTGAGCGCCGAGGGGCAGCGCAGCCGCTCCAGGCCCAGGATCAGGTCCCGTACGGTCGTGGTGCCCACCAGCAGCAGCGAGGCGAGCAGGCCCAGGGTGGCCTTGGCGAGGATGTTCCAGCCGCCGAGCAGGCCGTCCACGGACAGCGAGAGGCCGGCGACGCTCACCCGCTCCCCCGCCGCCAGGAAGGGCAGCGCGAACGCCAGGGCGACGAACGGCAGCTCGATGGTGGCCCGGCGGGCCAGCCAGCCGGGTGGGATCCGGGCGATGGCGGCGACGGTGGCGACGAGGAGGGCGTACACCCCGAAGGCCCAGAACGCCTCCCGGGGGGTGACCACGACCGCCACGGTGAACGCCACCGCCGCCGCGATCTTCACCTCCGGGGGCAGCCGGTGGACCGGTGAGTCGCCCGGCCGGTACAGCAGGTGCGCGTCGTGCCCGGCGCCCACGGCGACTCCTACGCCGGCGGTCCGGCGTCACCGTCGCCGCGCCCGGCCACCGCGGTCGGAGCACCGCGCCGGCGGATCAGCCAGAACAGGCCGCCGCCGACCGCGAACGTGAGGAGCACCCCGACCAGCCCGGCCAGGCCGGTGCCGAGCGCCTCGTTGTCGAGGCCGCGGACCCCGTAGTCGGCGAACACGCTGTCGGCGAGGTCGTGGTCCCGTTCCGCCTGCGCCATGCAGGTGCCGCCGACGATCTCGCCATCCTCGTCCAGGGTGCAGCCCTGCAGGGCGGCGTGCTCCAGGCCGTCCGGGCTGCTGGAGGCGAACGCGCTCACCACGCCCGCCAGAACCAGGCACACCAGCAGGCCTGCCGCGAGGAACCAGCCGTACCGCCTCACGCCGCACCTCCCGTCGCCGGCACCGGGGCGGTGGCCGGCCGGGCCGCCCGCAGCGCGTACACCAGGTCGGGCCGGACCCGCGCCACGGTGACCACCGTGACCGCCGAGATCAGCCCTTCACCGATCCCGATGAGCACGTGGACCCCGGCCATGGTGGCGGCGACCCGGCCCAGACCGGTGGCCAGCTCCACCCCGCCGCCGATCCAGTACTCCAGCACGAACGCCAGCGCGGCGGCCACGACGCTCGCCACCGACGCGACGAAGACGCTCACCGCCAGTCCGGCGGTGGTCCGCGGCAGCAGCCGCAGCAGGAGCGCCACCACGGCGACCGCGACCAGGGTGCTCACGAGCGCCATGTTGGTGATGTTGACGCCCAGCGCGGTCAGCCCGCCGTCGGCGAACACCAGCGCCTGCACGATCAGCACCACCGCCAGGCACAGTGCCGCGACCCACGGTCCGACCAGGACGGCGGCCAGTGCCCCGCCGACCAGGTGGCCGGAGACTCCCGGCAGCACGGGGAAGTTGAGCATCTGCGCGGCGAACACGAACGCGGCGACCAGCCCGGCCATCGGGGCAAGCCGGTCGTCGAGCTCGCGCCTGCCCCGTACCAGGCACACCCCCAGCATCGCCACGGCCAGGGCCGCGAACAGGGCGGCCACCGGCGCCTCGATCACACCGTCGGCGACGTGTAACGCGAAGCCATCCACCGCGTCCCTCCCCTTGGTCGATGCCAGCGACAGCCTATTCGCATGAGTATGCTGTTGCAAGATATTGGCAATAACATCCGGGCCGCGGTCCCGCCCGGTGCCGTACGCCGCGCCGTGCCGGGCGTCGTCGGGCCGCGCCGGTCCGGCCCCCACCCGCCGGCCGGGTTACCATCGGCGGATGACCGACCTGGGGCAGCTGCGGACGGAGGTGGAGGCGGCGTACCGCCGTCTGGACCTGCCGTCCTGGCCCGATCCACACCCGGACAGGTCCCCGCGCGACGAGGAGTACTCCCGGGTGACCCACCCCGGGCGGTACGGGATCGTGCACGCCCGCGCGCGGGTGTGGGCCGACCGGCTCAGCGAGCTGCCAGGGGTGAGGGTCGAGCCGCAGGCACCGTCGCCGCCGGACGGAGACGGGCTCGTGGGCCGGTTCGACCGCGGCGTCCGGGTCACGTCTCCCCGACCGGGCACGCTGCCGCTGCTGCTCCTGGAGCGCGACGTACCGGTGGACGGGGCCGGGGCGTCGCTGGCGGTGCTGTACGTCAGCGTCGTGCGGCCGGAGGTCACCGTCGACGTGCAGCCGGACTGCGGCTGCGACGCCTGCGACTCCGGCTCCGAGGACCTTCTGCGCGCGATCGACGACGCCATCGGCAGGGTCGTCGGTGGTCCGTTCGTGGCGCTGCAGGGCAACGGATGGCACGCCCGGTGGTCCCCGGACCGCGGCGGCTCGGGCGGCACACCGTGGGCCCCGGACCACGCCTGGCTGATGGAGCTGTGCCGCCGGCTGGCCGCCGGCGAGGACGTCCGCGTGCCCGAGGAGACCGAGGCGTTCGTGGGTCGCTCCTGGCTCGACGGACCGTAGGCGGTCGGAGGCGCTCCCGGCCCGGCGAACCGTGGGGTCCGTGGAGCGACCGGTCGGGGTGCCCGGGCGCCATCCGCGGCGCGCGGACGTCCGGGTCGACGTCCTCCCCTCCGTCCCGAGCCGTGCCGACACGGCCGGTTCCCGTCGCGCGTGCCAGCCGCACCGGGAGGGCCACGTCACCTCCCGCCCGCACGGATGCGTGCGGCCCGCCGCGGCGGAACGGCGGCGCCGTGACCGATGTCGCGGTGGCGGTGCGGAGGCATCCCTGGCGCTAATGCCGATTGTTCTAGTAGTATGCGAGCATGCTCATCCGGGTCGACCCGTCGTCGGGGATGCCGCTCGCCGAGCAGATCGCTGCCCAGATCCGGGGCGCGGTCGCGGACGGCAGCCTGCCACCGGGCACCCGGCTCCCCGCCGCCCGGGAGCTGGCGGAGTCACTGGACGTCAACATGCACACGGTCCTGCGGGCCTACGGCACGCTGCGCGACGAGGGGCTGCTGGAGCTGCGGCGGGGCCGGGGCGCGGTGGTGCGGCGCAGCGGTGCCGCGGACCGGGCGCGGCTGGTGGCGGCGGTGAGGGCCCTGCTCACCGAGGCACGGCGGCTCGGCATGAGTACGGACGACGTGGTCAACGAGATCAGGAGGCTGGCGTGAACAGCACATCGACCGGCCGTGGGCCCGACCGCGACGAGCCCGGCGCCCACGCCGGCGCGGAGCGTCCCCCAACCGGCGCGGGCCCGCTGCGCTGGGTGGCCGCCGTGGCGGCGGCCGCCCTCCCCCTGCTCGCCATGACCGGCACGGCGCTCGCCTGGCAGGAACGCCTGCCCGACCCGATGCCCACGCACTGGGGCGTCGACGGCCGGGCCGACGGTGTCACGCCGCTCGCCGCGGTGCTCACCACGCTGGGTGTCGTCGCCGCGGTCGGCGTACTGGTCGCCGGGGTGGCCGCGGGAACGCGGCGGTGGAGCTGGCACGCGCGCCGGGCGGTGGCGGCCGCGGGCGCCGTCGGGGCGGGCTTTGCCACCGGGACCTGGCTGATGAGCGCGCTGGCGGCGCTGGACGCCGCTGACGCGTACCGGGTCCCCGCCCCCACGTGGCACCTGGCGCTGCTGCTGACGGCCGCGATCCTGCCGGCGGCCGGGGTGTTCGCGGCGCTGGGCCCGGCTCCCGCCGGCTCCCCCGCCGCCGGGCGTCCCGCCGCCGACCTCCCCCGCGTCGACCTGTCCACCGGTCAGCGGGCCGCCTGGTACGAGGTCACGGTGCCGCACGGGATGGTCGTGGTGCTCGCTGTCTCGCTGCTCGCCACCGCCCTGGTGGGCGCGTTGGCGCGCAGCGTGTGGGCGGCCGCCCCGACGGTCGCCGTGGTGCTGATCGTGGGACTGGCGTTCACGGTCCTCCGGCTGACGGTGGACCGGCGCGGCCTCAGGATCCGGTTCGGTCCCTGGGGATGGCCACAGGTGACCGTCAATCTGGACGAGATCGAGTACGCCGAGGTGACCGAGGTACGGCCCAGCGAGTGGGGTGGCTGGGGGTACCGGATGCGGCCCCGGGGCCGGGCGCTGGTGCTGCGCCGCGGCCCGGGTGTGCGGCTGGCGCTGTCGGGTGGACGGCAGTTCGTCGCCACCACCCGCGACCCGCACACCGTCGCCGGCCTGCTCAACACGCTGGTCGAGCGGGTGCGCAGCCCGGAGCCGACCTGACCGGACGTCGCGGCTGCGTCGACCGTCCGCCCCGGGTCCGCCGGACGGCCTCGGCCCGCCGAACCCGGCGGTCGTCGCCGCGGGTTCACGGGTTCCGGAGAACTCGTCGTGATCACGTCCCGGCTGGCGCCACGTCACTTCCTCTACCGTGGGAAGAGTACTGATCCGGAATACCGGATTTATAAAGAGGAACGGGACAGGAGCGCCGATGCCTGCCGCGATGACCTGGCTGTCGCCCGCCGCCATGACGTGGCTGTCGCCCGTGGGTCCCGGCCGGGGACCGGGAGGGCGACGCGGTGCGGCGTGGCTGTGGTGGGGGTACCTGGCGGTGGCGACCGGGCTCGCTCTGGTGGGCGTGTCCGTCCCGGCGATCGGTACGGCGACGGTGCGCAACGTGCTGGCCGTCGCCGGTGTCGTCGCGTTGGCCGCAGGGGTGTGGTGGCGCCGGCCCGCGGTGGCCACCGGCTGGTGGCTGGTGGTGGCCGGCGCCGCCGTCGGCGCCGTGGCGTCCATCGTGGAAGGCGCGCCGACCGGACATCTGGGCGCGCCCGACGACTGGCCCACGACCTGGCTGTTGGTGTGTGCGCTGACACTGCTGGCCGTTGGTCTGCTGGCGCTGGGACGGCTGGGAGGGCGGGCAGAGGCGGCGGATGCGCTGGACGCCACGATGGTGAGCCTGGCCGTCTTCCTCGTGCTGTTCTCGCTGGTGATTCATCCCGTGTTGCCGCTCAACGCGGCGACCGTCACGGCCGCGATCATTCTGCCCCTCGGCGCCTTGCTGGTCTTCGCGATGACGGTGCGTGTGGTGCTGGCGGTGGGCCTGCCGACCGTCTCGCTCGGGCTGTTGCTGGCGGCGATCGCGGCCATGGTGGCGACCGTGGTGAGCGTGCTGGTGCCGGCGTTGACACCGGGAGGCGGGCAGGCCGGCGTGGTCAGTGACCTCCTGTTGATGAGCTCCAGCGTGCTGATCGGCCTGAGCGGGTTACACCCCTCGCTCGCCCGCGCACGTCCACAGTTCCGTAGGAGCCGCAAGGCGTTGTCGGCCCAGCGCACCGCCCTTCTCGTGATCCTGTCGGTGATCGCGCCGTTGGCGTGGGGGTTCGAGATCAGGACGGCGTCCCGCATCGGCCACGATCCGGTCGGCTACGCTGTTCCGGTCTCCGTGTCGGCACTGCTGTTGCTGCTGCTGGTGACGCGGCTGGCCGTGACGGCCCGGGCGGCCGAGGTCCGCGCCGACCAGCTGGCACACCGCTCCAAGGAGCTGTCCGAGGCGATCCTGGAGCAGGAGGCGCTCCAACGCCAGCTGCGGCACCAGGCCATGCACGACCCGCTGACCGGGCTGCCCAACCGGCTGGTGTTGAACGAACGCCTGGAGTGGGCCCTGACCCGGCCGACCGGAGCCGGCGGCCACACGCTGGCACTGCTGGACCTGGACAACTTCAAGGACGTCAACGACACCCTGGGACACCCGGTCGGTGACGAGCTGCTCATCGAAGCGGGCCGCAGGCTGCTGCACCTGGTCCCGCCCGGAGGCACGGCGGTACGGCTGGGAGGAGACGAGTTCGCCGTGCTGCTCGAGGACTCGTCCCAGGAGCGTGCCCTGGCATGGGCCGAACGGGTCCGGCAGTCGATCCGGGGACCGTACCGGATCGACCAGGAGGACCTGTACGTCACCGGAAGCATCGGGCTGTTCACCACCGATCCCGCCAGCGCGGCCGTGACACCCTCGGACGCCCTGCGCAACGCCGACCTCGCCCTCTACGAGGCGAAGGCGGCCGGCAAGAACCGGGTCGTGGCCTACCGGCCGGAGCTCTACACGGCCCGAGCGGAGTTCAGCCGGCTCAGCGCCGGCCTGCGACGCGCGCTGGCCGACGACGAGCTCACCCTCCACTACCAGCCGGTCGTGGACCTGCGCACGCGAGGCGTCCACGCGGTCGAGGCGCTGCTGCGGTGGACTCCGACGGGCGGCCAGACCGTACCGCCGGCGGAGTTCATTCCGATCGCCGAGCACACCGGCATGGTCCGGCCGATCGGCGCCTGGGTGATCCGGCAGGCGTGCCGCGACGCCGCGGGCTGGTACCGGCGGCGGCGGGTGGCCGTCGCGGTGAACATCTCCGCCCGCCAGCTCGACGAAGCCGACTTCGCCACGACCGTCATGTCCGCGCTACGGGACGCCGACCTGCCCGGAGAGGCGCTCATCCTGGAGATCACCGAGAGCAGCCTGGTGGCGACGTCGGCCACCAGCGGTGCGATGGACCAGCTGCGTCGACTGCGGCGCGCGCACGTCCGCGTGGCCATCGACGACTTCGGCACCGGCTACTCGTCGCTGGCGTACGTGGCGCGGCTGCCCGTGGACATCGTCAAGATCGACCGGTCGTTCGTCCAGAACCCGACCACGACCGGCGACAGTCAGTCGTGGGCGTTCACCCGGGCGATCCTCCAGCTGGTGGAGAGCCTGGGCCTGGAAGCGGTGGCGGAGGGCGTCGAGACGCTGGAGCAGGCCGAGGCGCTGCGCGAGCTGCGATGCCACTACGCCCAGGGGTACCTGTTTGCCAGGCCCATGCCGGCCCAGGTCATCGACCAGCTCGTCACCGGTCCGGCCGGCGCGCCCGGGCGGCCGCCGGGCGCCGAGACCGTCCACGGGTGACCTCATCCCAGCCCGTCGCCGAACGGTCCGGTCCACGCCGCCCGCTCCTCCGAGACGCGGACCCGGGTGGCGGACGTGCCCCGCGGTGTGACGGGACCCGAGGCCGAGCCTGCGCCGTCAGGAGGGGCCGGTCAGGGTGGCCGGCGTGGTCCGACCGCGGTCCCGGTGAGCCGCCGGCCGGTGCCGCACCGGCGGACGGGGTGCCCGCCAGTGGACGAGGCGGGCCAGCCGCCGCCGGGTGTGCCGCGCCGCCACCTCGGCGTAAGACCGCAGCGCCGTCGGCCGGTGCAGCTCCTCCGCGGTGAACAGCGGTCGCTTCGCCAGCTCGATCGCGGTCAGGTACCCGGCCACCAGGGCCGCCAGGACGAGCAGCCACCCCGCCGGCAGAGCGGTGAATCCCAGCGGCCCGGACAGCCCGGTGTACGGAAGGACGACCGCCGCGGTCACCCCGCCCAGTACGGCGAAGGTCAGCGTACGGCTCGCCGCGCTCCGCCAGAACGGGCTGGTGTGGGTGCGGACGACGAAGACCACCAGAGCCTGGGTCGCCAGCGACTCGACGAACCAGCCGGTGCGGAACTCGGCGACGCCGGCGTGCAGGGCCTCGAGCAGGATCGCGAAGGTGAGGAAGTCGAACAGTGAGGACAGTGGCCCGAAGGTGAGCATGAAGCGGCGGATCTCCCGCAAGTTCCAGTGAGCGGGACGGGCGAGCTGGTCGGCGTCGACCCGGTCGGTGGGGATGGCGACCTGCGTCAGGTCGTAGATGAGGTTGTTGAGCAGGATCTGTGAGGGCAGCAGGGGCAGGAAGGGGAGGAAGGCCGACGCCGCGGCGGCGCTGAACATGTTGCCGAAGTTGCTGGAGGTGCTCATCAGCACGTACTTGATGGTGTTGGCGAACGTGCGGCGACCCAGCGTCACGCCCTCGGCGAGCACGCCCAGGTCCTTGTCCAGCAGCAGCACGTCGGCGGCTTCCTTGGCCACGTCCGTGGCACTGTCCACGGAGATGCCGACGTCGGCGGCGTGGAGCGCCAGCGCGTCGTTGACGCCGTCGCCGAGAAAGCCGACGTCCCTGCCCGCCCTCCGCTGGGCGGACACGAGCCGGGCCTTCTCCTCCGGACCGACCCGGGCGAACACGGTGGCGGAGCCGATGGCCGCCGGCAGGTCGGCATCGGGAACGGCGGCCAGGTCGGCGCCGGTGAGCACGCCGGACACCGGAAGGCCCAGCTGCCGGCAGACCGAGGTGGCAACCAGCGGATGATCGCCCGTGATGATCTTCACCGTGACGCCGAGCTGGGCCAGTTTCCTCAGCGCCGCCGTCGCCGCCAGCTTCGGCGGGTCGTGGAAGGCGAGCAGGCCGACCAGCGACAGGTGCTGCTCGTCGCGCGGGGACACGTCCTGCAGCTCGGGTGCGGGCCTGGTCGCGACGGCGAGCAGCCGCGCGCCCCGTCGCAGCTGGTCGGTGACGAGCGCCCGGGCGGTGGCGGGTACGTCGCGGCAACGGGTCAGCAGCTCCTCCGGGGAGCCCTTGGTCACCAGGACCCGGCCCTCCGGGCCGTCCACGAGCACCGAGACCCGTCGCCGGTCGTGGTCGAACGGGCACACCGCCACCCGCCGGTAGCCGCCCAGCCGGTCGCGCTGCGCCGCCGCGGCAGAAGCCTCCCACAGCGCGGCGTCCAAGAGGCTGGCTCCAGCGCCGTCCCGTGGTGCGTCCTCTGTGGCCAGCAGGCCCCACCGCAGGACCTCGTCGTCGGCGCGACCGTCGGGGCCCAGCGCGGCGGCGAGGCTCGTCCGCCCCTCGGTCAGCGTGCCGGTCTTGTCGGTGAACAGCACCTCGACGTTGCCGAGGTCCTCGACGCACACGAACCGCTTGACCAGCACCCGGCTGGCGGCGAGTCGCCGGCTCCCCGCGGCCAGGCTGGTGGTGACCACCGCCGGCAGCAGCTGGGGCGTGATCCCGACCGCGATCGCCAGGCTGAACAGCACCGCGTCGATGACCGGGCGCGCCAGCACGAGGTTGATCACCAGGATGAGGGCGGTGAGCACACCGGCCACCCGCGCCAGCATCAGCCCGAACCGGCGCGACCCGACCTGGAACTCGGTCTGCGGGGTCCCGGTGGCCAGGCCGGCGGCGATGCGCCCGAGCCTGGTCCGCGCACCGGTCGCCACCACCACCACGCCCTCGCCGCTGCCGGCGTGGACCACCGTGCCCATGAAGGCGCAGGAGGCCAGGTCGCCGGCCGTCGCGCCGGACGGCACCGGGGCCGTCTGCTTGGCCACCGGTGCCGACTCCCCGGTGAGCACCGCCTCGTTGCAGGCGAGCCGGTCGGCCGCTAGCAGCCGCAGGTCGGCCGGCACGATCGCGCCCGACCGCAGGCGCACGATGTCCCCCGGCACCAGCTCGGCCACGTCCACCTGGTGGACGTGGCCGCCCCTGACCACCGTGGCTCGGTAGCGCACGTGCTCCTGCAGCGCCGCGCCCGCCCGCTCGGCCAGGTACTCGTTGATGAACCCGAGCCCTACGCTCAACGTGAGGATGAGTCCGATCACCAGCGCGTCGGTGCGCTGGCCAACGAAGAACGACACGGCCGCGGCCGCCAGCAGCAGCCCGGGCAGCCCGGACCGCAGCTGCCGGACCAGCACCGCCCACGCCGACACCCGGTGGGTACGCACCACGTTGGGACCCCACCGGACCCGGCGCCGGCTCTGAGTCCCGGGGGCGGGCGGGCACTGTAACTATACGGACATAACGGGAGGGCGGGCCGCGATTCCGGGGTTCAGCACCGCGGCCGTAGCACCGTGATCGGTAGCGCCGCGTCGACGACGTGCCGCCGAGGTCGATGGGCGACCGCGGCTTGCCTCGTTGCCCGCCCGTCGGTCAGGTGGCGAGGCTCCCCGTCTCCAGGTGCGTCTTGAGCACGGCCAGCCGCCTGCGCCAGGCGGCCTTGGCGGACTCCGCCTCGTCGGGGTCCGGGAGCCGCTCGTGCGACACGACGACCGTGGCCTTCGCCGGGCCCTTGGCCGCGAACGACACGTTCACCCGGGTCGCGCCGTCCTCCCAGTTGAAGCGCGCGGTGCGGCCGGGCTGGGCGGTCCGCAGCGACATCGTCCCGTCGGTCAACCACCGCTCCCGCAACCCGGGGTCGACGAACGCCTCGAAGAGTCGCTCGACCGGTACGGCGATGGTCTTGGAGGCGGAGATGGTGAACCCGTCCGCCTGCTGGTGCTTCAGGCGCAGCCCACGGACGCGCTGGTACCAGACGGTGATCGACTGCGCCCACCACCCCGGGACGCCGTACTCGCCCGCGACGAACGCGGCGGTCTCAGTGTGCCCGCGCTCCTTCGCCCCCCACTCGTCGAGGATCGAGAACCACTCGTTCCAGTCCCGGCCGGTCGCGGCCCGGACCCTGTCATCGGAGGGGGG